>NZ_LMHF01000012.1:0-294121 GCF_001427715.1 Lysobacter sp. Root667 | reverse complement strand
GTCTTCGAAGAAGCCGGTCTTGTACAGCGCGCGGATCGCATCGCCGGCCTTGGCGCCGTCCATGGTGTCGCCGCGTTCGATCGGCAGGTAGGTGAACAGCGTACCGTCCGCGATGCGTCGAAGGCCATCGACACGGATATCGGACACCACGAATGTTTCATCCGTCATGTCGACCACTGGATCGGCGACGGATGGGGTTTGGGCGCGAGCCGACAGGGAAATGAGGGAAAACGCCATGCAGGCGACCATCAGGTCGCGCGGACCGTTACGGCGCATCAAAGGACCTGCTCGCCTTCGTACGGGGAACCGGCCATCGCTTCGACGGACCATCCGCCTCCCAGGGCCTCGAACAGATCGACCAAGGAGAGGTAGGTGTCGCCGCGGGCAATGATCTCATCGTCCTGGCGTGAGTAACGCGAGCGTTCGAGTTGAAGCCACCAACCTATGGTCGGAAGGTCGAGATCCTGGACGCGCGTCAGAAGATTCTCCAAGTTCAGCGCGGCGGCTCTGACCGGCGTCAGCTCCTCGCAGCGCGAAGACAGTTTCAATAGGGCGGATTCGACTTGCGATACGGCATCGGCGGTTGCGCGCTCGTGTGCCAACCTAGCCTCGCGGACGCCTATCGCGTCCGGGCTGGATTCGAGCGAGCGCCGGGCCTGCACGGCATGGAAGGCCGCTCTGATATCCGGGCGGCGGTGGGGCAGATTCTCCGGACTTCCGGGGTTCGGGGGCTGCGCGGCAGCTGCCGGCAAAAAGCCGGTGCCCATGCGCGCGAAGGTGATCGAAAGCGGCTCGCCCAAAGTTCTGGCCAATGCGATGACGGTCGAGTCGTATTCCTGGCGCAGGCGAATTCGCAGCGCGTGGATTTCGGCGAGCACAGACGGCAGCTGCCGGGACGAGTCCTGCGGCCCACCGGAAGCATGGCGCGTTCGTTCCAGCGCCACGCGCAGGCGGTGCAGGGAGAATTCGACCGCGGCGATACGCTCGCGCAGCATCAGCAAGGTGAAATGGCGGCGCGCCACATCGGCTATGAGCCGGACTTGCGTGGCGTAGAACTCCGACAGGGCCTGCCACGCCTGGTGGAACTGCGCGAGCGATCGAGCGTCCGGCGCGTCCGCGTCGGACGGGGCTTCTAGGGCCACGCACTGTGGCCAATGCGCTTGCAGCTTCAGCTGCGCCGCCGAAATTTCGTGGCTGTATTGCAATGCGCAATCCACCAGGGTGTCCAGCGCGGCATCGCGGAACCGGCGCCACCATTGGTCGATCGGGTCGTCGTGCAGCTCCGCACCGGGTGCTGGGGCATGCACGAACGAGGTCGCGCTTCGCGGACGGCGGGCGGCTTCGATGGATGGGCCGTCGATGGGAAATACGGGGATCTGAGTGGAGTTGGAAGCCGCGATCATCGGGCGCGAAGGCATTGGTGTGGAATCGACAGACTCGCCGAAGCGTGCGTCAAGTACGGTTCGCCACTGTTTAGTTGGGTAAGCGGGTGTAAAGCCCGCACGGTCGACAGCTGCGGTACAGGAAATCGATACGCGCGAACCTTGTCGTTCGGGTGGCCAGGACCGAACGGCCGAGCGGCACGGCGCTGGCCGACGCGGACACGCTCCCGTACGCGGCCATCCGAGTGCGGATGGCCGCCGGTCGGCTAGGCGGGGTTCGGGCGACCCGGCTGGCGGGCGGGTGCCTTCGAGAAACACCGGCGGCCCCACTCCAGCGCGTCGTCGACGTAGGTGAAGACCACCGGAATGACCAGCAGACTCAGCACCGTCGAGGTGAGCAAACCGCCTATGACGACGATGGCCATCGGCTGCCTGAAGCTGGGCTCGGCACCCACGCCGAGCGCATTGGGCAGCATGCCGGCGCCCATCGCGATGGTCGTCATGACGATCGGGCGCGCGCGCTTGTGGCAGGCATCGATGAGCGCTTCGAGCCGTGCCATGCCGCGTTCGCGCCGCGCCAGAATGGCGTACTCGACCAGCAGGATCGAGTTCTTCGTCACGATGCCCATCAACATCAGCACGCCGATCACCGCAGGCATGGAGAAAGATTGTTGGCTGACCCACAGCGCCAGCACGGCGCCGGCCAGGGCCAAGGGCAGGGCGCACAAGATCGTGGCCGGCTGCAGGAAGTCGTGAAACAGCAGCACCAGCACGGCATATATGCAGAAGATGCCGATCGCCATGGCGATTCCGAAGCTGCTGAACAGCTCGGACATGCGCTCCAGCTCGCCTTGTTCGACCAGATAGACCCCGCTGGGCAGGCTGCGCAAGGTCGGCAGGCGCTTTGCTTCCTGCTGCACTTCGCCGATCGAACGGCCGTTCAGCTCCACGCTGAGGGTGACGTTTCGCGATCGATCCAGGCGCGTGATCTGGGCGGGGCCGCTTCCCATCGATACGTCGGCGACGGAGCCGAGGCTGACCGTCCCCTGGCTGCCCTGCACGCGCAACTGCGCGACCGAACCGAAGTCCTCGCGCACGGCAGGATCCATGCGGATGCGGATGGGCACCTGCCGTTCCGGCAGATTGAGTTTCGGCAATGCGGTCGAGTAGTCGCCGTAAGTGGCCAACCGTACCGCGTCCGCCAGCGCTTCGGAGGTGACGCCCAAATCGGCGGCGCGGGCGTCGTCGGGATGCACCTGGATCTCGGGGCGCTGCAGCGCGGCGCTGGAGGTGACATTGCCGATGCCCTTGAGCGTGCGCAACTCGGTCTCGGTCTTGTCCGCGATCGACGTCAGCAGCACGGGGTCGTCGCTGGCGAGCGTAATGCTCAAGGTCTCGCCGTTGCCACCGCTGCCGACGGAGACGCGCGCGCCGGGCAACGTGCGCAGCAGGTCGCGCATCTTGGTTTCGACTTGCGATTGCTTGAGCTCGCGCTCGCCCCGCGGCACCAGGTCGGCGATTAGGGTGGCGCTGGTGACGTCGCTCATGGCGCTGGCCGAGAAGCCGCCGTCGGTGGTCGCCGTGCCCGCGGAGACGAAGACGCTGCGCACTTCCGGCAACGACTGCAGGAGCCTCGCCGCACGTTGGCTCGCCGCCGCGGTGGTGTCCAGCGTGCTTCCCGGCGGCAGGGTCAGGGTCACACGCGATTGAGCGTCGTCCTTAGCCGGAATGAAGCCAGTGGGCAGCAAGGGTATGACCGCCATGGACAGGGAGAAGAACACGGCGGTGCCGAGAACGGCGGTCTTGCGCCGCTCCAGTGCCGAGCGTACCCAGCGCAGGTACCGGGTCATGATCGGGCCGTCGGCAAGACCGCGATCCGGCTCGGTCGGCTTAGCCGGCTTGAGCAGGTAGGCCGCCATCATCGGCGTCAACAGACGCGCGACCAGGAGCGAAGCGAGTACCGCGACCGACGCGGTCACGCCGAACTGACGGAAGATCAGCCCCGGAATGCCGCTCATGAAGGCTGTCGGCAGGAACACCGCGACCAGGCTGAAGGTCGTGGCGATCACCGCCAGGCCGATCTCGTCCGCCGCTTCCATCGCTGCCTGGTACGGCGTTTTGCCCATCTTGAGGTGGCGCTCGATGTTCTCGATCTCGACGATGGCGTCGTCCACGAGTACGCCCACCACCAAAGACAGCGACAGCAGTGTCACCGTGTTGAGCGAGTAGCCGGCCAGAGCCATGATCAGGAAGGTCGGGATGATCGAGAGCGGCAAGGCGGTGGCGGAAATGAGGGTGGCGCGCCAGTCACGCAGAAACCACCAGACCACGACGATGGCCAGCAGCGCACCCTCGATCAACAGGTGCATCGAGCCCTCGTAGCTTTCCTCGATGGGCGCTACCGTATTGCTGGCCTCGACGACGGAAACCTCCGGGTGGTCATCGGCGAAGCTTGCGACGGCCGAGCGCACGTCGTCGGCCACGCCGACATCGGAAAAGCCGCGCGAGCGCGTGACCTGGAAGCCGATCACAGGCTTGCCGTCGCGGAAGGCCAGCGTGCTCCTTTCGGCGTCGGTATCGGCGATGCGGGCGATCTGATCCATTCGCACGTAGCGGCCGTCGCTGAGCGGAATGGCGATGGCCGCGATGTCGGCGGCCGAGCCGACGGTGGCGATGGTGCGGGTCGACTGCCGCTGGCCGCCCACCATGCCCTGGCCGCCGGAGCTTTCCTTCTGCACGGCCTTGAGTTGACGGGAGACATCGGAAGGCGTCACGCCCAGGCCGGCCATCAGTGCCGGGTCCAGGTCGACATGCACCTCGCGATCGACGCCGCCGACGCGCGCCACCGATGCCACGCCCTTGACCGCCAGCAAGGTCTTGGAGATTTTGTTGTCGACGAACCAGGACAGGTCGCGCTCGTCCATCCGGGAAGATGCGATCGTGTACGTCACCAACGACGAGCCCGCGGAGGTCAGCTTCGAGACGGTGGGCGACTGCATGCTGCTCGGCATGTCCGCGCGCGCGCTGTCCACCGCATTGCGCACCTCGCTCAGCGCCTCTTCGCCGTCCTTGTCCAGTTCGAAGCTCACGCTGATGCTGACGGCGCCATCGGTGATGGTGGTGTTGATGTGATCCAGCCGGGTCAGCGAGGCCAGTTTGTCCTCGATCTTGCGGGCGACTTCGGTTTCCAGCTGCGAGGGCGCCGCACCCTCCAGCGAGGCCGATATCTGGATCGTCGGCAGATCCATGTCCGGAAAATCCTGGATGTCCAGCCGCTGGAAACCGATCAGGCCCAGCACGGTCAGGAGGATGAACAGGAGCATCGAAGGAACGGGCTTGCGGATGGCCCAGGCCGAGAAGTTCACTGTGCGGTCCTCGTCTTGCCTTGATCCGCCGAAACGACCGTCACCTGAGTGTTCTCGGAAAGGAAAGCGCCGCCGCTGGCCACGACGCGCGTTTTGCCGTCGATGGCGGTGAGGATCTCGACGCGGTCGCCCCGTCGGCGTCCGGTTTCCACCACGCGACTGGCGACCTTGCCTGCGCTATCGACCACAAAGACGTAAGAGCGGCCGTCGCGCGGGACGACAGCCGACTGCGGCAGCGTCAAAGCAGGTTTGACGCCCCGTTCCAGCGTCCCGCTGGCGAACATGCCGGGGCGGGCCGTGCTGTCTGTCGGCAGACTGACATAGACGGTGGCACGGCCAGTCTTTTCGCTGAGCGTGGGGCCGACTTCGCGGACTACGCCGCGCGCCTGCTTGCCACCGGGAAGCAGCGCATTCGCCGACTGCCCGATGCGGATCGCACCCAGCTGTTGGGCGTCCAGTTCCGGCCGCCACTCGACCCGGCTCTTGCGTACCAGGCGGAAGAGCTCGGAGCCGGCGTTGACCACATTGCCGAGCACCGCCGACTTGGACGAAACGAGGCCGTCGTCCGGGGCGACGATACGCGTCTGCCGCAGCTTCAGTATCGTACTGTCCAGGTCTGCCTGCGCCGACGACAGTGACGCGCGCGCGGTGGCCTCTTCGATGCGGTAGTCATCGATTTGCTGCTCGGACAGGGCGCCGCTGTCGCCCACCACGCGCGCCCGCTTGAGGTTGGATGCGGCTTGCTCGAACGCGGCGCGCGCCTGCGCCAGAGCCGCCTCCTGCTTTCGCAAGTCCATACGTACGCTGTCGTCCGCGAGCTGCGCGAGCAGTTGGCCGCGCCTGACGCTCGCGCCGACATCGACGAGCAAATCGGCCACACGCAAGCCACCGGTTTCCGGACTGACGATGACCTCCTGCCAGGCAGTGACGGGTCCACTGGCGGTCACGGTCTGAGGCCAGTCGCGGCTTTCCGGATGGACCACTTCGACGGTCAACGCGCTGGAGGCGCCGGTGCCCGAATCGGGTTCGTCGCCGGGCCGGAGCAGCCAGAGCGCAACACCCAAGGCCGTCGCCACCGCCAAGACGGTGGCGCCGATACGATGCTTCCGAGTCAAGATTCAATCCTCTTTGGGTTGCGGGTGCTGCGCCATCGCCTGCGGCGAGGACGCGGGCGTGCCGGGCTGCCAGCCGCCTCCCAGTGCCTTGTACAGCGCGATCCAGTACCCGACGTGGTCGCGTTGCAGGGCGATCTGCTGGATCTGCGCGGAAAGCGCGTTGCGGCGGGCCTCTTCGAGCGTGAGCAGGCTGTCGCGCCCGACGCGCCAACTCGCTTCGGTGGAGCGGAAATAGCGACCGTATTCCTGGGCCGCGGTCGCGGCGTCGTCGGCGCGGCGGCCGGCGCTGTCAAGGTTCACCAGTGCCTGTTCGACTTCTTTCACTACGTTGCGGACGCCTTGTCGATACTCAGCCTGGGCTGCGATGAAGCCGGCACGGGCGCTATCGACGGCGGCGTGTCGCCTGCCGCCGTCGAAGATCGGCACAGACACGGACGGGCCCAACGACCAGGACGTGGCGGAGGACGCCAGGTCGCTTGCTGAAACCGTGATGGAGCCCGACAGCGACAGGCTCGGGTACAGGTCGGCCTGCGCGACGCCGATCTCGGCGCTGGTCGCCGCGAGCTCGCGCTCCAGCGAGGCCAGATCGGGGCGCTGCCGCAGTACCTGTGCGGGAACGCTGGCCACTTCCAGTGCCGGGGGCCGCGGGATATCGGTTCCGGTGCCGGTGATCAGCTCACGCAGGTCGGGTTCCTTCATTCCGGTCAGGCTGACCAGGGACTTCACCAGCAAGTCGCATTGGGCTTGCTGCGAGACCACGCTGGAGCGGGCGCTGGCGGAGGCCGCGCGAGCCAGGCTGCCGTCGGATGGAGACCGAAGGCCGGCCCGGACCAGCGAGGTCGTGGCCTGCTCCGTCTGCATCGTGGACGCCGACTCGCGTTCGTACGCTTCGGCCAGCAGCACGCAGGCGCGATGTTGCACGTAGGTGTCGGCCACTTCCGCGGCCAAGGAAACGCGGGCTTCATGCCAATCGCTAACCCGGGCGTCAGCACGCGCCTGCGCGGCCTCGGCGCCGCGGCGGATCTTGCCGAACAGATCGAGTTCCCATGAGGCATCCAGGCCGTGGCTGCGGGTGTCGGCGACTTGGTCCGAGCCGCCCTGCGACTGGGTGCCGCGGGCGGCGGAGCCCCTCGCCGTCGCCGAGGGACGACCGCCGGCGCTTGCGGACGATAGTGCGGCGCGCGCCTTTTCGATGTTGGCCCAGGCCTTGGCCAGGGACGGGCTGTCGGCCTCGGCGGTCGCGATCAAGCGTTCAAGCACGGGGTCGTCGAACTGGCGCCACCACTCGGCGATGGCGCTTACGTTGCCCGCATGCGGCAGTGCCGCGTTCCAGGAAGACGGAGCTTGCGGAACCGGTTCGCGATAATCGGGGCCGACCGCGCAGGAGGCGAGCGCTAGACTCAGGCTCACCGTCGCCGCGGCGCGGCGAAGGACAACTGCCTGCATGCGCACAAGACCTGGGAAAGTGTCGACGCATCCTAGAATCCCGAACCGTTGGCTGCCGTTCGGGGAGGTTAAGTTGGGTAAATAGCCGGGGAAACGAGTGTTTTTCGGCGTCGTGGGATGGATACTGCCCGCATGATCAAGATCCTGCTCGTCGACGACGATGTCGATCTCACCTCGCTGCTCTCGCAGTACTTGGCGCGAGAAGGATTCGAGGTGACCACCGTCCAGGACGGTGAAGCCGGGGTGTCCCAGGCGATCTCCAATGACTACGCGCTGGTCGTGTTGGACATCATGATGCCGCGCCTATCGGGCATCGAGGCATTGCGTCGGATACGCGCCGCCAGCGCAGTGCCCATCCTCATGCTCACCGCGCGCGGCGACAACATCGATCGCATCGTCGGGCTCGACATGGGCGCCGACGACTACGTGCCCAAGCCTTGCACGCCCGGTGAACTGGTGGCGCGCATACGCGCGATTCTGCGGCGTGCGGAAGGCCGCGGGTCGCCAGGCGGCGCAAGCGTGCAACGCATGTTGCGGGTCGGGGACCTCACGCTGTGGCCGGGCAGCCGGCGGGCGGCCTGGCGCGGCGCGGCGCTGGAACTGACCGGCACGGAGTTTCGCTTGCTGGAAGTGCTCGCTCGGCATTCCGGTCGGCTGGTCAGCAAACAGGACATTTCCTTACAGGCGTTCGACCGGCCGCTGGCTCGCTTCGATCGCCGTATCGACGTGCACATCAGCAGCATTCGTCAGAAGCTGGGCGTGCGCCCGGATGGCCAATCCTGGATCCAGAGCGTGCGAGGGTTGGGATACCAACTGCTGGAGGACTGAGATGTACAAGTGGAGACCCGGGCGCCTGTTCTGGAAGCTGTTGCTTGCGCTGTGGGTATGCATGATCTTGTCGATCGCCGGTGTGGCTACTTATTTTCAGCTCACCGGTCGGGGTCCGCCCCCGTCCGTCGATGGCATCGCGCGTATCGGTGTCCTGCCGGTAGCGCCCCTGGTGTCGGCGGGAGTCGCGATTCTCGTCACCGGGCTGGCGCTGGCGTGGTATCTGTCTCGCCCACTGCAGCACTTGCGTTGGGCGTTGCGCCGGATCGCCGAAGGCCACCTCGACACTCGGGTTCAACCGCTCATGGGGCGCCGTAGCGACGAGATCGCCGATCTTGCGCAGGACTTCGACCGCATGGCGGTACGGCTGCAGCAACTCACCGAATCGCGCAAGGTCCTGCTCCACGACATTTCCCATGAGCTGCGCTCGCCGTTGACGCGCATCCAGGCGGCGATCGGCCTTCTGAGACAGGATCCCGCGCAGAGCGAGGCGATGATCGGCCGTATCGGGCGCGAGGGCGAACGGCTCGACGCCCTGATCGAGGAGTTGTTGACGCTGCATCGCATGGAGGCAGGAGTGGCGGCACGCGAGCGCGTCGATGTCATCGAACTGCTGTATGCGATAGCGGAAGATGCCGACTTCGAGGCGCGGGCGTCGTCGCGTTCCTTGGTGATCGAGGCGCCCGGCCAGTTCGTCGCGGACGTCAACGGCGATCTCATCTACCGGGCGTTCGAGAACGTGATCCGAAACGCCGTGAAGTTCAGCCCGGAAGGCGCGGTGGTGGAAGTGAGTAGCAGAATCGTCGGCGATGGGCGCGTACTCGAGACGGTCGTGAGCGATCGCGGGCCAGGCGTGCCGGAGCACATGCTGGAGTCGATATTCCAACCTTTCACCAGAGTCGAAGGCCAGGAACCCGTCCATGGAGCCGGTTTGGGGCTCGCGATCTCCCGGCGCGCGATGGAAATGCACGGCGGCCAGGTCGTCGCGGCCCGGCGCGCGGGCGGTGGGCTTGAGGTGGTGCTCACGCTGCCGCTGCGCGACGCCTGATGGATCTTGGCGCGGCCGCGCTGCGCCATCCCTGTCGAACCCAACCCAGGATTGGCGGCGAAGCCGCGTCGAACGCGCAGGTCCCACGGTTTCACGAGGACCTGCAATGGCCGTGCTAGGCTCGCGCCATCGGACGCCAGCCACTCCAGGGACGGTTCATGAGCAAGCCATCGATCACCTTGGGGGTTTCGCCCCGGCTCGCGCTGCAGCGAGCGCGAGTCGGCGTTCTGTTGATTCCCTTCCTACTATCGGCGTGCCCCATGCAAGAGACCACGAACTTCGATTCGGCTGCCTGGAAATCGCAACGCGGCGCGAAGCCGCTGGACAACCAACGCGGTTCGATGGTGCCCGCGCTGGCGAAGCTGGTCGCCGACGGCATGCCGCGCGAGGACGTGATCGGCCTGCTCGGCGAGCCGGACTCCAGCAATGCGGCGACGGGCGTCGACATCTACGAACTCGGCGTTTCCGACGCCGGCATCGACGAAGAGTATTACGAGGTCCGCTACCAGGACGGGCGCGTGGCATCGCGCCGTTGGGCGCGCAGATAAAGCGCGCGGCGCGCGCGATCGCGCGGTAGCGAACGAAACGCAAGCGAAAAGGAGAGCGCGATGGCGGATCCACGTCCCAACCTCAACGACATTCGGACGAACTACCAGGTCTCCGACGACGAGGTCATCACCTACCATCCCCGGGCGTTCGGTGCGATCGATATCCCGTTCACCGACGGCCGGCAGATGACCAAGACCGAGGGCGCCTTGCTCGATCGCCTCACCCGCGATCGCGGGCTAGCCGGTCTGAGCGGCTTCCGCGATATCGCACGCGAAGCCTTCGCCGAGGGCGAGCGGCGCTTTCCGGACAATGCGGTGCCGGCCGGGGTTCCCGCCGACCGCGCGCGCGAGTGGCAGGGTAACGACGGTCATCGCGACGCGTTCCGGCACGCCTATTGGAGTGCGCGGCTGGCGCAGGAGTACGGGCCGGAGTGGGGCAAGGCCTTCACCACCGCGCACGAAGGGCTGCCCGGCAACTGGGCCAATCGCGAGGCGATGGACCTGTACAACAATTCCATCGGCAACCAGATCGGCGCCGCCAACCGCAATGCCACGCCGGAGCAACTGGCCAATCTGATCGGGCAGTCGCTCGATCAGGGCAAGCTGGTGCTGATGAACGGCAGCGGCAACTTGGAGTGGAGCGACCGCGTGCGCGTGGGCCAGCACGGCCTGTCGCCGGAGGATGTGATCGGCCCGAAGCTGCCGACGCCGGGCACCGTATCCACCGACAGCCACGCCAGTCTGCGCACGCCCGATGCGGCACCCGGCGAAGCCCGCACCGCGCTGGCCGCACTGGACCCGAACGTCGCACGCATGCGTGAGGATCCGATGTATCAGCAGGTCGTCGCCGCGATGCGCACGCACGGCATGGCCGACGACCAGTTGGCGGCCAATCTGTACGCGGGCGCGAAACAGAAAGGTTTCGACGGCGTGACCGGGATCCAACCCGGCCATCCCATCGTCGATGCCAGCGGCAATCCGGATCGCAATGTGTTCGTGTTCGACGGCAGCAAGGGGCCGTCCGGTCCGAACTACGCGATGGTCAGCGAGAACCAGGCGCGTGGGGTGCGCGAACAGGACGCCGCGACCGTCGCGGTGCAAACCCAGGCCCAACCGCAAGCGCAGACCCAGCTGGCGGCCGCGCAGACGACCGAGCAACCCGAGCATCGCAAGGCGATGGGATAGCCGGTGCGCACGGAGCCGTTGCCGGCACCGTCTTTCCGAAGCCCCGCGATGCGGGGCTTCGTCGTTTTCGGGCATCGACGGATCGCCGCGTAGTCCGCTTTCGGCTGGAACCGGCGCCGCCGCCTACGAGATCGCAAGCGCCTCCAAAGTCGTCGCCACGCTCGCTTTCGGCGCGGCGGTCCGCTTGCATTCCAGCAGCAGCGGCGAGGCCAGGTCGCAATCGGGGTGCATGCGGTTGAGGCCATGGATAGCGCCGGCCAGACCGGTCATCAGGCCGGGGGTGAACGCCTGGCGGGTGATACCGCCGACGATGCCGTGTTCCTCGATCGCCGAGACGACCTGGGCGGTCGCCTCGTTGTGGTCGATGGCCGAGGCCTCCGGGTCGAGCATCGATGCGCGCACCAGCAGTTCCCATAGCGAGAAATCGCCGTGGCACAGGGTATGGGTAAATCCCCATTGCCCGCGCGACGCCGCCACCGCGCGACGCATGTCGCGCAAATCGCGGGGATCGCCGCTGCGCGCGTACAGATCGGCGGCCGCCAGACCGATCCCGACGCCGCCGTTGCACCAGGTAGGGAAGTTGACGGCGTCTTTGATGCGAATATCGCGCCAGTTGCCGGCCGATGCGTCGAACAGCGAGTCCTGGAACGCGAATGCGGCGACGGCGAGTTCGTTCCAGCGCCGGCGTTCGGCCTGGCTGCCGGCGTCGGTCCGCGCCAGACGGGCCAAGGCCCATCCGATGCCATAGCCGCCGTGGGCGAAGCCGCCGATCGGATCGGCAAGCTCCAGCGTTTGCCAGTAGGTTCCCTGTTCGTCGGTGCGCGCCTTCGATTCCAGATGCGCGGCGGCGCGCGCGGCGAGCGCCAGCCAACGCGGATCGGCGGTTGCCTCGGCCAGACCCAGCAGGGGCGCGATCGCGCCGCAGCTGCCATCGGTGATGTCGAGGCTGCGGTCGTCCTCGAAGCCCTTTCGCTCCAGCGCCGCCGCGCAAGCGCAGGCGTTGGCGAGCAGTTCCGGGCGCCCGAGCAGATCGTGCAGAACCAGCCAGGCCCAGATGCGGCTGCCATCGCCGGTGAAGCCGCCTACGGTTGCCGGCGCTTCGGCGTCGATGAACGTCTGCAAAGAGAGCAGGGCGCCTTCAAGCGCCTCGTCGATGCCCGCTACCGGGTCGGCGCGTCCGTTTTCGACTTCATGGCGATAACCGGCCAAGGCGACGGCCACGCCGCCCAGGCCGAAATAACCGTCCGCGCCCAAGGGCTGCACGTGCCAGCCCTTGTCGCCGAAGCTTTCCGGTGTGATCCAGGTGACCGAGCCATCTTCGCCGCGCACGGCGAGTCGCAACAGGCGTTCGGTGGTTTCGGCGGCCAGCTTGCGCCTGCGTTGGTCGAGCTTGTCGCGATGCGGACGGCGGGCGAAATGCGAGCGGCTGTCGCGTTGGCCCGGTCCGTCGGTACCGCTGTTGAGCTGGGTGACGACCAGCGAGCTGCGGATCGTCATTTCCTCAAGCTCGATCCGCATTGTGCGCCAGTTGTCGAGGGTTTCGGCAATGCGCTCGGGCGTCAGCGACACGACGAAGATCGGTATGTCGCCATAGCGCAAGTCGTCGATTTCGCCGGCGATTTCCTGCTGCGTTGGGGCCATGCCCGCGGTGCTGCCGGAAAACAAGGTGCGTGCGCGCTCGATGGCCTTGGCTTCCTCGTGCAACGATGCCGGATGCCAGAGCATGCGGCCGATCTCCACGTAGATCTGGGTCGCGCGTCTGACCTCGCGCGCCCGGCAGCCTTCGAACGCGGACAGCAAGGGCACCAGCCTGCCCTCCGCATCGAGCGCGCGCAGCCGCAGCGAGGCCTCGAGAAAGGCGTCGGTAATGTCGTCCCAATAGCGCGACACATCGGGATTCGGGCTGGGATGGTTTTGCGAGGTCGCCATGTCCGCTTCGACGAGCTCCACCCGCGCGGCGGTGGTGCCGTCGTCGGCGATGACGGGCACCTGCAGTTGCGGCTGCTCGCCCGGCAGCGAGCCGGCGGCGGACAGGTCGGCGCGGCCGAAACCCAGGGCCCGCGAACGGAACGGCACGATGCCGGTGCGCAGCACGGAACTCAGGATCAGCGTCTGGGCGAGATCGTAGGCCTGGCCGTAATTCGACGCTGCCACCGGATGGGCGGCGGCGAACAGGCTCTCGACATCGACCACGGTCGGTACGGGGCCTGCGGCGACCAGGTTCTCCAGGTGGATGTCGGTGCCGCCGAGCAGGCGCAGCACCSCCAGCCAGTGGCCCAGGCCACGATAGAAGCTGCGCAATTCGTCGTCGTTTTCGCAATAACGATGTTCGATGAAGGTGGCCCAGCCGTAGTCGCCACGGTCGAGCACGGCGGGCACGCGGATGCGCAACGCGCCTTCGAAGATGCTGGCGAGAAATTCATCGAATACCGCGTCGATGCGCAGCGAACGCGGCTTGTACATGACCTGTCCGGCTTCGAATTTGAGCCGGGCCACGGTCTGGCCACCGTCGTGCAGGTCGCCTTGGCCGAGGCTGAGCTTGATCAAGCGGCCAGGTGCCGCGCCCAACAATTCGGCCAGCGCCGCGCGGTCGGCGATCAGGCGCGCCACCAGCGTTTCGATGGCGGCGCATTGTTGGCCCAGCGCGCGCTGCAGGCGTTCCAACAGCGGCGGATAACGTTGATGCAGGAGTTCGGTGAATTCGCTGCGCAGCGTCTTGGCGACGAACTGTGCGAAGCGGCCGGGCTCGTCTTCGGCGGTGAGTTCGCCGCCCAGCTTCGCGGCGTGCAGTTCGAGCAGGAGGACGCGATTGAGCTTGAGCCGCGCGTTCTCGTACAAGGCTTGGGCCAAGGCCGCGCGGATCAGTTCCGATTCCTGGGCGTCGATGCCGGCGGACAAGGCGGCAAGCCGGGTTTCGAAGGCCTCGCGCGCGGCGGCGGTGAAGTGGTCGATGATCGGACCGAAGCCCTCGTGTATACGGCTTTCGGTCATTGCGGCACCGGCTTGGGATTCGAGTGTGCGGCGCGTGGACGGCGCCGAGACGACGCGCAACCCGGCTGGGGTGCGCGCCGATGACTGCGTGACTGCCTCAGATGCAGCAGTAGCAGCGCCCGCTCGGGCAAGTCGATATCGACGTGGAGTGCGTCAGGGGCGACCTCATCGCGTCATCGACAGCGACTTCCCCTTCGATAAACAGCGGTCCCGCCGGATTCATGTAGCCGTCGACGCTGTTGGCGCCGGTGAGCCAAGCCGAGACGATGTCGTTGCTTTGCATTGCGGATCCTCCTTGAGTGCTGATGTCGTCCAGCGGACAGCAGTTCCAATGGCGAAGGGCTGTCGCACGGGACACCGATTTCGAGCCTCGCGGCCTCTCATCGCGAACCGACTCGCATCGGCGACGCACCTCAAGAGGTACCGCCCCGGCACTCTAAACAGGCGCCTCAACGGCTGTCAAATGAGCGGTATGGATATCTTCAGACCGCTCCAAACGCGCCGAACACGACGGTCCGCAAGGCTGTAGCGCCTGCGAACTGTGATGCACTGCCGGTCTGCGCCGAATTGTTCTCCATCGACCGTCCATGAATGCGCGGGCCCAACCAGACGCACGGACACCGGCGACGGTGGCGCGCTTGCGTAGCACAGGGCCTGGAGTCGGCGCGACGCTCGACCGCCGAGATCATTCATGGCTGCGTCGCAGCATTGCATGAGGTCGAGCGCCGTCGCGCCTCATCGTGACGCGCGTCTGAACCGCCGCCTGCCGCGTCGCGGAACCTGCCCACGCTTCCCAGGTCACATACGCGATCGCCTAAGTGCCCGCCGCCGTTGCAGTGTCATCCGGTGAGACGAGCGCTGCCTAGTCTCGTTGCCCGTCGTCGCCGACGAGCCCTCACAGGAACCGCCGCCCATGCATTACACATCCGCGCAGATCGAAGGCGAGTTCCAGCACCTGGACGCGACGCTCGCGCGTGCGATCGCGCGGGCGGGACGCGGACTGGACTACGAGATCGAACGCCGTCTCGACGCGCACCGGCGCACGCTCAGCGACATGGTCGGCGCCGATGGCGCGGTGCTGGTGCTGGACACGGTCAACGCCGCCAAGCACGTGATGGGGCAGGAGCGCCCCGGCGATTATCTGGTGGCGATGGAGACATCGCGGCGCACCCTGGCGTTGGTCGTGCGGCGCATGCTCAGCCGCCTCGAAGCGGCCTGAGGCGGGGCTGCGCGAATCGCATGCGCCGATAACGGATCGTTCTGTAGTGCAGTGCGCGCCCGCGCCTACGATTCACCGTTCCGCCATCATTCTTTCACGAAATTTTTCTTGCGCGATCGCCACCATGGCGCGCCATCGAGCGGCGAGGCCGTTCTGGCGCGGTAGGCTGAGGAGACAATAGATGCGTGTGGACGTGTTCGTGGTCGGCGACGAGGAAGGTTACGTGGTCGCACCCGCGGGGCGGCCGTTGCCGCTGGACGAGATGTTCGCGCTGGGTGCGCTGCGCTTCGGCTGGACCATCGAGAGCACGATGGCCGCGCCGCGCCTGGACTGGCGCAGCATCGCCGCCGATATCGACGCGCGCGGCTACGGAATCGTGCCGCGCGCCGATGTGCCGGGCCTGCTGGCGACGCCGCAGCGCTGGCTGCCGGCGCTGTACCCGGAGCATCACCGGCCGTTGGCGGCTTGAGGTTCCGCGTGGCGCCGTAGCGGTCGGTGCCCGCGCTGCATTCATCTGGATAAGGCCGGGCAGGGCGGAGCCCTACCTGCCGGCGCGGCATCGGCTTACGCGCCTTTCGGCCGTTCCGGTCTCGCGCGCTGCGACGCCGTCCCGGTACAGTGCAGGCCGGTTTCCGCACAGCGCCCCCCATGTCCAAACCCGCCAGCAAGCCCGCCGCCAAGGCGCGCACCGCCTACGTCTGTTCCGAATGCGGCGCCGACCACACCAAGTGGCAGGGCCAGTGCGGCGAATGCGGGGCCTGGAACACGCTCAGCGAGTTCGTGGTCGAGCCTGCGGCCAAGGGCGGCGGGGTCGCCGCGACCCGGCGCAGCAGCTGGGCCGGCCGCGCCGACGCGCCGGCGGTCACCGCGCTCAAGGACGTGCAGCACGGCGAGGAATCGCGGGTCAGCACCGGTATCGGCGAGTTCGACCGCGTGCTCGGTGGCGGCCTGGTCCACGGCGCGGTGGTGCTGGTCGGCGGCGATCCGGGCATCGGCAAGTCGACCCTGCTGCTGCAGGCGATCGTGCGCATGGCCCAGACCCTGCCGGGCCTGTACGTGACCGGTGAGGAATCGCTGGCTCAGGTCGCCGGCCGCGGTGCGCGCCTGGGCCTGCCGCTGGACGGCGTGCACGCGCTGGCCGAAACCGGGGTCGAGCGCATTCTCGAGCATGCGGTGAAGATGAAGCCGGCGCTGATCGTGGCCGATTCGGTGCAGACCCTGTGGACCGAACAGCTCAGCGCCGCGCCGGGCTCGGTCAGCCAGGTCCGCGAAAGCGCGGCGCGGCTGGTGCGCTACGCCAAGGAGACCGGCACGGCCGTGTTCCTGGTCGGCCACGTGACCAAGGAGGGCGGCATCGCCGGCCCGCGCGTACTCGAACACATGGTCGACGCGGTGCTGTATTTCGAAGGCGAAAGCGGCAGCCGCTTCCGGGTGCTGCGCGCGTTCAAGAACCGCTTCGGCGCGGTCAACGAGCTGGGCGTATTCGCGATGGGCGACAAGGGCCTGCGCGAGGTGCCCAACCCCTCGGCGATCTTCCTGTCCGGCAGCCGAAGCCCGCAGCCGGGCAGCTGCGTGATGGTGACCCGCGAGGGCACGCGGCCGCTGCTGGTCGAGGTGCAGGCGCTGGTGGATTCCTCGCCGCTGTCGAACCCGCGCCGGGTCGCGGTCGGCATGGAGCAGAACCGGCTGGCGATGTTGCTGGCGGTGCTGCACCGCCACGGCGGGGTCGGGGTCGGCGACCAGGACGTGTTCGTCAACGTGGTCGGCGGCATCCGCGTGCAGGAAACCGCGGCCGACCTGCCGGTGCTGCTGGCGGTGCTGTCCTCATTGCGCGACCGGCCGCTGGCCGAGCAGACCGTGGCCTTCGGCGAGGTCGGCCTGTCCGGCGAAATCCGCCCGGTGCCCAACGGCGAGGAGCGGCTGAAGGAAGCGGCGACCCACGGCTTCAAGCGCGCGATCGTGCCCAAGGCCAATGCGCCCAAGAGCGGGCGGGTGGGGGAGATGACGGTGATCGCGGTGGAGCGTCTGGCCGATGCTCTGGAGGCGTCGGCGGACTGAGCGAGCGCGGCGCGCGCCTGGCGCGCCGGCGACTGGGTCAGCGGGCAGGTGCGGGAGTGGGCGCGGGCGACTGCGTCGGTGCCGAGGCCTGCGCGCGCTTGGCTTCCTCCAGCGTCGGCAGCGGAATGTCTTTTTCCTCGGTCGGCAGGCCGAGGCCCTTGCGGCTGAACTTGATGGCCTCGGGCATCGGCGGCGGTTTCAGGCCGCGTGCCAGCGCGAACATCTGGCATTTGCGCTGCCATTCGACCATATGGGGTTTTACCGGCAGCCAGAAGATGTCTTCGAGGATGGGCATGCGGCCGCGCTCGCTTGCGAACTTCGGATTGTCAGACACACGCATCTTCAAAGAAGGGTCGGCACCGCGTTGCAACAGCCAATAGGCTTTGTCGAAATTGCCCAGGCTCGCATACCAGTTGAGTACGGTGTTGTGGCCTCGATTGTCATTGAGTGTGGAATAAAGCACGTCGTTGACATCCGCGCCGCGCTCGATCAGCAGCTGCACGTTCTGCCATTGCCCGCGCAGGTAAGCCACGTACAGCAGCGATTCGTCATTGGAATTGAGCGTATTGGGATCGCCGCCGTGATCGAGCAGCAGCTTGAGGTAGACCGGGTTCTTGCTGCGCGCCGCCAGCACCATCGCATTGTTGCGGTACTGCCCGCGCTTGCGCTGCGGCTGATGCATGCGTGCGTTGGGATCGGCGCCGTTTTCCAGCAATAGGCGCAGCCCTTCGGGGTTCTCGTTGAACACCGGCCAGGCGACCAGCGGCATGTCGCCCTTGTCGAACAACTTGTCCGGGTTGATGCCCTTGTCGCGGATCATCCAGCGGATCTGCTCGGCCTTGCGCCGGTCGCTGGCCAGCGCCAGCTGCAGCGCCGGGCCCTCGAAGTAGTCGCCCGGGTCCCAGGGCAGCCGGTCGCCGCCCGGGGGCGGCATCGCCCAGCACGCGGTCAGGGCGCACAGCATCAGGCCGGCGAGCGCCAGCCCGGCGAGCAGCCGGCGGCGCAACGGCGGGGGCGGAAGCGGCAGCGTCATGGCGGCGGTCGTCCTTGGCGTGGGGCGGTCCGAATGTAACAAAGCCGACGTTTGACAGGGGCGGGGCGAAGTGGCAGTTTCGGGCCGAGCTTAGCGCCGTTCAGGGATAGAACCGCCATGTCCACGCCCGAGCAGGACCTCCCGTCGCAAACCCCGCGTACGGCCGAGGAAAAGATCGCACAGTTGCGCGATCAGCAGGCCCTGCTGACATCGATGCGCGAACGCTCGGCGACCAGCGGCGACCGCGAACTGGGCGCCCAGGCCGATGCCCTGCAACGCCAGTACCATGCCCGCGAAATGGCCGGGCTGGCGGCCGATGTCTATCGCTCCGCCGAACACGCCGGCCAGCCGCCGCCGGGTTGGTTGCGTGGCAGCGAGCATCCGGATCTGTTGCGCAAGGCCGGGTTCGATATGAGCGATCGCGAAATCGATCGCTTTCTGCAACCCGATGATTCCGCTTTCCGTGCCGAGATCTACCTTCCCGATCCCAAGGTGCTGGGGCCCGAGGCCAAGCCGGTGCTCAGCTACAAGGGCTCGAACGGTCCGGTCGTGTTCGACGAGGATGGCAAGCAGGTCACCCGTGAATCGGCCCCGGAAGACTGGATGAACAACGGGCGCCAGGGCCTGGGTCTGGAAAGCGATTACTACACTCGGGCGATGTCGCTGGCCACGGCGGTCAATCAATCGTCCATTCGCGGCAACTTCGAAATCGTCGGCCATTCCCTGGGCGGCGGCCTGGCCTCCGCCGGCTCCGCCATCACCGGCGTGCCCGCGACCACGTTCAATGCCGCCGGCCTGCACCAGGCCACGGCGCAGCGTTACGCCGACCAGAACGGCCTGAGCGTCCACAACCCCAACCAGACCGTCGTCGCCTACCAGGTCACCGGCGAAGTGCTGACCGACGTGCAGACCAGCATCGACCGCATGAACGGTCTGCGCCGGGCCGAACTCGGCCGCGTCGCCAACCAGGCCTCGGAACTGATGCGCCTGCCGGGCGCGAAGGAACTGCTGGGCCAGCAGCTCGCGCAGCACCTGCCTTACAGCCGCGAGGCGCAGTCGGATGCGCGCGGCTTGGTCGATGCCCTGGCCACCCAATCGGGCAATCGCGCCTTGCGCGACATGCCGCTCGCGGCGGGCCAGGTGCAGCCCTTGCTGACGCCGAAGACGCGCGATGCGCAAGGCAGCCTGATCGACCGCCCGCAGGCGATGTCGCTGGGCCAGGCCGGCGAATTCGCCGGGCCGCTGCTGCGCGTCGCCACGGTGTCGCTGGCCGGCGCCCAGGTCGGTCGCCAGGCCGGCGAAGTGATCGCCGGGGGCGGCCGCGTGGTCGATCGCGGGTTGGATCTGGCCGGCGACGGCGCGCGCGTGAGCTTGCAGACGACCGGTCGCGCGGCCCAGGTCGGCACGCATACCGTCGGCCAGATCACCGGCTGGCAGGTGCGCACCGGCGGCGAAGCCGTGGCCCAGGTTCAACTGGTCTCGGGCCGCGCCGCAGCCGCGGTCGATATGGTCCAGTGCGAAGGCGCCAAGTGGACCAACAGCGCCACCAACACCTTCCTGCGCGGCGCCGGACGCTGGGTGCCGATGCTCAACGACATCGCCGACCAGCGCGACCGCGCCACGGCGCAGTACTGCGAGACCCAGCGCGGCGAGGCGCGCGCGGCACTGAACGGTTCGCAGCAGGCCGCCAACCACACCCGCAGCGGCGCCCAGCAGGGCGCGCGCGCGATCGAGCAGACCGCCGATGCGGTCGGCGCCAATGTCCGCCGCGCCGCCGACGGCGCCGGCCATTCCATCGACGCCACGCTCGACGCCACCGGCTACCAGGTCCGCCGCACCACCAGCTATGCGCCGCTGGGTTTCGCCCTGACCGGCGCGACCGTGGCCGGCGTCGGCGGCGCCGCGGTCACCTTCGACCCGACCCACCCGGGCGGCATCCGCAACATCGTCCAGACCAAGGTGCTGTTCGACAACATCGGCCAGGCCGCGGGCGAGGCGGTGCAGCGCCACGGCATGGTCGACACCGTGCTGCCCAGCCTGGACTTCCGCACCCGCCAGATGGAGCAGTCGGCGCTCAAGCGCATGCCGGCGATCGCACCGCCCGCGCAGGATGCGCCGGTGCTGCCGCAGGCCCAGCCGGCGCAACGCGGCGCATCCGCGACGCCCGATGGCGACGGCGTCCTACTCAACGACCCGCGCCATTCGCAGTACCCGCTGTACCGCGGCGCCGCCCAGGGCGTGTATGCGCTCGACGCGCGCTTCGACCGCACGCCCGATCCGCGCAGCGACCAGCTCGCCGGTTCGCTCGCGGTCGCGGCGATGCGCAGCGGCATGAACGAGATCAATCACGTCGAACTCAGCCGCGACGCCAGCCGCGTGTTCGCGGTACAGGGGCGGCTGGACGATCCGGCGCGGGTCAACGCCAGCGTCGAAACCGCTCGCGGCATGGACACGCCCTTGCGCGAGAGCACCCAGCGCGCGGCCGAGATCGAAGCCGCGCGCGCGCCTGCGCTGGCCCAGAACCCGCAGCTCGAACAAAGCCAGGATCCGCAGAGCGCCGAGCGCGCGATGCGCCGCGCCTGAGTCGCTGCATACGGGTTCCGCGACGCGCCGTCGTCGCGGAACCGGCCTGCGTCGATCTCGCTGTGCGCGGGTTGCCGCGCCGCCGCAGCCACGCCCGAATTCCCCATGGCCGGATGCACGAACGCGCGCTTGCGCCGGTTCGCGGCATCGGCTGAGCTTCAAGATCCGACCGCCGTCCAACTTTGACCGGTCCGGCTGCGACCATTCGCAGGAAATGTGACTAGGGAGCGAGTTTGCCCCTCGGCCTTGGCCGAGAGTGAATTCACACGGACGAACAAGGAATGTTCGATGGCACTGCGCATATTGCTGTTGTGCACGGCGTGCAATGGACTGTCGCAGCTGGCCGCATGCCGGCTGTCGGAACTGGGCCACGACGTCGTCATCCAGGTCGCGACCGACCCCGAAACCATGCAGCAGGCGGCGCAGCGCGAGCGCCCCGACCTGATCGTGGCGCCGATGCTGAAATCGGCGATCCCCGAGGCTGTCTGGAATCGCTATACCTGCCTGATCGTGCACCCCGGCATCGTCGGCGACCGCGGTCCGTCGTCGCTGGACTGGGCGATCCTGGAAGGCGAGCGCGAGTGGGGCGTGACCGTGCTGCAGGCCGCGGCGGAGATGGACGCCGGCGATATCTGGGCCAGCGCCGGTTTCGCCATGCGCGAGGTCGGCAAGAGCGAGCTCTACCGTCACGAAGTCGCGCAGGCGGCGATGCGTGCGCTGCTGTCGGCGATCGATCGCTACGCCTCCGGTCTGTACCAGCCGCGCGCGCTCGACTATGGCGACGCCGAGGTGCGCGGACGTCTGCGCCCGTCGATGCGCGCGGCCGATCGCGCGGTCGACTGGGACCTGCCGAGCGCGACCATCCTGCGCCGCGTGCGCTGCGGCGACAGCACGCCGGGCGCGCGCGCGACGCTGGCCGGGCTGGCCTGCCAGCTCTACGGCGCCTGGCCGGAAGCGTTGCTGCGCGGGCGTCCCGGCGAGCTGCTGGCGCAGCGCGAGGGCGCGGTCTGCGTCGCCAGCGGCGACGGCGCGCTGTGGCTCAGCCATCTGCGCGCCAAGGACGGGATCAAGCTGCCGGCGGCGCAGGTGCTGGGACCGCAACGCATGGCGCGCGTGCCCGAACTGCCTTTGGAGATCGACGCGCCGGAAGGCCCGGCGACCTGGCGCGACATCCGTTACCGCGAAGACGGCGACGTCGGCTATCTGCATTTCGATTTCTACAACGGCGCCCTGTCGACCCGGCAGTGCGAGCGCCTGCGCGCCGCGTTCATGCATGCGCGCCAGCGCCCGACGCGGGTGATCGCGCTGATGGGCGGCACCGATGTCTGGAGCAATGGCATCCACCTCAACCAGATCGAGGCCGCGGACGATCCGGCCTTGGAATCGTGGCGCAACATCCTGGCGATGAATGCGCTGGTGCGCGAGATCGCGATCACCGACAGTCACCGCGTGGTGTCGGCGATGCAGGGTAATGCCGGCGCCGGCGGGGTGGTGCTGGCGCTGGCCGCGGACGAGGTCTGGGCGCGCGGCGGCGTGGTCCTGAACCCGCACTACAAGGGCATGGGCGGCTTGTACGGTTCGGAGTACTGGACCTATCTGCTGCCGCGCCGGGTCGGTGCGGCGCGCGCGCAGGAACTCACCGAAAGCCTGCGACCGCTGACCAGCGAGCACGCGGCGCGCATCGGCCTGATCGACGCGGCGTTCGGCGAGGACGGCGAGGCCTTCCGCGCGGAGGTGGAGGCGCGCGCGCAGGCGCTGGCTGAGCCGGCGGCGTGGCGCAAGGCGTTGGGACTCAAGCGCCGCCGCCGTAGCAGCGACGAACGCCGCAAGCCGCTGGAGAGCTACGCGGCCGAGGAACTCAGCCACATGTACCGCAACTTCTTCGGCCCCGACCCGGCCTACCACGACGCCCGCCGGCGTTTCGTGCGCAAGGGCGCGCCCGTGCCCGCGAGCGAACCCGCGCGCGACCTGAGGGATTCGCGCGAGACCGCCTAGCGGTTCCGTGAGCGCGATCGACGCAAACGAAAAGGGCCGGGAAATCCCGGCCCTTCGTTCTTGCGCGTGTCGCCGCGCTTAGTGGCCGCCGCCCGCGGGCGCGCCGGCCTTGGCCTGGAACGGCGGCTTGGCGAACCATACGAACACGATCACCGACAAGAAGATCAAGCCGAGCAGGTGGAAGATCTCATTGAAGCCGATCTGCGCGGCTTGGTTGGAGATCATCCGCTCCAGCATCGCCGCGCCGGCCTGCAAGTTGCCGCCGCCCATGCGGGTGGCGGTCTCGATCAGGTTGGGATCGTAGGCCGAAAGCTTCTCTGTCAGGTGGGCATGGTGGACCGCGCCGCGTTCGGTCCAGGCGTACGTGGTCAGCGAGGCAGCGAAACTGCCGCCCAGGGTGCGCATGAAGGTCGCCAGGCCGGAGCCGGCGGCGATCTCGTGCGGCTGCAGGTCCGACAGCAGGATCTGCAGCACCGGCATGAAGAACAGCGCCACACCGAAGCCTTGGAACAGCTGCACCATGGCGATGTGGTTGAAGTCGACGTCCAGGTTGAAGCCCGAACGCGCGAAGCTGGTCAGCGACATCGCGACGAAGGCCAGGGTGGCCAGCCAGCGCAGGTCGAACTTGTGCGCGTACTTGCCCACGAACGGCGTCAGCAGCACCGGTAGGATGCCGATGGGCGCGGTCGCGAAGCCGGCCCAGATCGCGGTGAAGCCCAGGTTGCGCTGCAGCCACAGCGGCACCAGGATGCCGACGGCGAAGAAGGCCGCGTAGGCGATCACCATGGCCGCGGTGCCGGCGGCGAAATTGCGGTGCCGGAACAGGCGCAGGTTGACGATCGGGTCCTTGTCGGTGAGCTCCCAGATCACGAACACCGCCAGCGCGATCGCCGACACGATCGCCAGGATCACGATCAGGTTGGAGCGGAACCAGTCCTCGTCGTTGCCCAGGTCCAGCAGGATCTGCAGCGCGCCGACGCCGATCACCAGGGTGATCAGGCCGACGTAGTCCATCTTCGGCTTTTCCAGCTTCTCCGGCCGGCCGCGCAGCTGGCTGCCGACCACCAGGCTGGCGAAGATGCCGATCGGCACGTTGATGAAGAAGATCCACTCCCAGCTGTAGTTGTCGGTGATCCAGCCGCCCAGGATCGGGCCGGCGATCGGCGCGACCACGGTGACCATCGCCAGCAGCGCGATCGCCTGTCCGCGTTTGTGCGGTGGATAGATCGAGATCAGCAGGGCCTGGGTGATCGGGTACATCGGGCCGGCGACGAAACCCTGCAGCGCGCGCGCGGCCACCAGCAGGCCCATGCTGCTGGCCAGGCCGCACAGCAGGGACGCGATCACGAACAGGAAGGTCGCCCACACGAACAGCTTGCGTTCGCCGAAGTGGCGGGTCAGCCAGCCGGTCAGCGGCAGCGCGATGGCGTTGCTGACCGCGAACGAGGTGATTACCCAGGTCGCCTGATTGGCGCTGCCGCCGAGGTTGCCGGAGATGGTCGGCAGCGAGACGTTGGCGATGGTCAGGTCGAGCACCTGCATGAACGACGCCAGCGCGAGGCCGAGCGTGGTCAGCGGAATGTTCGGTGGCCGGAAGCCGGCTTGCGGGGCGGGCGCGGCTGCGGTGGCGGTGGCGGACATGGAACGGCCTTGAGAAGGAGTGGCGCGGTGTTCGTCGCTATCGGGCCGGCGCCGTCGTCGTCGGCGGCGTCGGGTGGCGGCTGGGCGAGGCTGCCCGGCGCGGTCGCGCCAGGCAGCGGAGGCGAGCGCGGAGCCGCGCTCGCTGCGCTCAGCCGTGACGGTTCGGCAGGTTGTCGTTGACGATCTTCTCGATCAGCGCGTCGGCGTCGGCGAGCTGCTTGGCGTAGGCATCGGTGCTCAGCACCGGCTTGACCGGCGTCGAGTTGGCCAGCATCGCGCCGTCCTGGCCGCGGATGTTGACGTCGACGTGCATGCTCAGGCCCAGGCGCAGCGGATGCTCGACGACCTGCTTGCGGTCGACTTCGATGCGCACCGGCACGCGCTGCACGATCTTGATCCAGTTGCCGCTGGCGTTCTGCGCCGGCAGCAGGGCGAAGGCGCTGCCGGTGCCCATGCCGATCGCGGCGACCTTGCCGTCGTAGGTCACGTCGGAGCCGTACAGGTCGGAATGCAGTTCGACCGGCTGGCCGATGCGCATGCTGTTGAGCTGGGTTTCCTTGAAGTTGGCGTCGATCCAGACCTGTTCCAGCGGCACGATGGTCATCAGCGTCGAGCCCGGCTGCACGCGCTGGCCCAACTGCACGTTGCGCTTGGCGACGTAGCCGGACACCGGCGCGACGATCGCGGCGCGCTGCAGGTTGAGGTAGGCCTGGCGCAGTTGCGCGGCGGCGGCGGCGACCTGCGGCTGCTTGCCCAGGGTGGTGGCGTCGACCAGCGCACGGTTGCGCGACAGCGAGCCGCGCGAAGACGACAGCGTGGCCTCGGCGGCGGCGAGTTCGTCGCGGGCGTGGGCCAGTTCCTCGGCCGAGACCGCACCGCTGGCGACCAGGCCCTCGCGACGCTTCACGTCGGCGCGCGCCTTCTGCACCGCGACTTCGCGGGCGTTGAGGTCGGCCTGGCCGGCGTCGACCGCGCTGTACAGGCCGCGCACCTGGCGCACCGTGTTGGCGAGGTTGGCGACCGCCTGCTCGTAGGCGACCTGGGCGTCGTTGGGATCGAGCTGGACCAGCACCTGGCCGGCCGTCACCTTCATGCCGTCGTCGGCGCCGATGCTGACCACGGTGCCGACCGACTGCGGGGTGATGCTGACGATGTTGCCCTGGACATAGGCGTCGTCGGTGTCTTCGTGCCAGCGCGCGACCAGCAGGTACCACGCGGTCCAGGCGATCGCGGCGATCACCACCACGGCCAGCAGGATGAGCAGGAACTTGCGGCGCTTGCCGTTGCTGGGCGCGACGGCGGCCGCGGCTTGCGGATTGATCTCGGTGGTCATGGCGTGGAGGCCTTGGCGGTATCGGAATTGGAGACAGTGGTGGAAGCGACGGTGGCGGGAGCGGTCAGTACGAGTCCGCCGCCGAGCGCGCGGTCGAGTTCGATCGACGCGCTCAGCCGCTGCGCGCGCAGCGCGGTGATCTGCTGGTCGAGCTGCAGCAGCGGACGCTGCGCGGCGAGCACGTCGAGCTGGGTGCCCAGGCCGCCGCGGTAGCGCGCCGTGGCCAACTGCCAGGCCGACTGCGCGGCGTCGCGCGCCTGCTGCGCGGAGACCAACTGCGCGTCCAGCGAACGTGCGGCCTGCAGCGCATCGGCGACTTCGCGCAGGGCGCCGACCAGGCTCTGGTTGTAATTGGCGACGGCCAGATCGTAGTCGGCGTCGCTCTTGGCGAGCTGGTTGCGCAGGCGGCCGCCGTCGAAGATCGGCATGCTGATCGCGGGGCCGCCCTGCAGCAGCAACGCGTCGCTGCTGAACAGATCGGACAGGCCGCCGGAGGCCAGGCCGATCATGGCGCTGAGGTTCACGGTCGGATAGAAGTCGGCCTTGCTCGCGTCGATGCCGTGCGCGGCCGCTTCCACGCGCCAGCGCGCGGCGACCACGTCGGGACGATGGCCGAGCAGCTCGCTGGACGCGACCGCCGGGATCGCCGGCGCGGATGCGCTCAGCAGCGCCGGCTTGGCGATGCTCAGGCCGCGGTCCGGGCCCTTGCCCAGCAGCGCGGCGATCGCATTGCGGGTGGCGTCGATCTGCTGCTGCGCGGCTTGCGCCTGCTGTTCGGCGGCGGCGACCGTGCTTTCGGCGTTGCGGATCTGCAGTTGATTGTCGAGGCCGGCCTTGACGCGCTGACGGCCGAGGCCGAGCAGGCGGCTGGCGCGTTCCTTCTCGGCGAGCGCGACGTCCTGCGCCGCGTGCGCCTGCGCCAGCGACACGTAGGCGCGAGCGATGTTCGACGACAGGGTCAGACGCGCGGCCTGGCCTTCGACTTCGGCGGCGCGGGCCTGGCCCAAGGCCGATTCCCAGCGCGCGCGGTGGCCGCCCCACAGGTCGGGGCTGTACTTGAAGCTCAGCGACAGCAGCTCGACACCGCTGTAGTGGCCGCCCAGCGGTTCCGGGGCGACGGTTTCGGGGATGCGCACACCGGCGTACTGGGCGCTGGCGCCGACCGTGGGCTTGCGCGCGGCGTCGGCCAGGCCGGCCTGGGCGATCGCTTGGCGTACGCGCGCGTCGGCCGCGTCCAGGCCGGGCGTGCCGGCCAGGGCTTCGGCGATCAGGCCGTCGAGCTGCGGGTCGCCGAGCGCGGTCCACCAATCCTGTTTCGGGAAGGCGGCGTCCGATACCGCGTACGCGCCCAGGCTGCGCTGGCTTTCCAACGCATCGGCGTCGAGCGCGCGGCCTTCGGGGGACAGGCCGTGGGTACTGGCGCAGCCGGCCAGGATCAGCGCGGCGGCCAGGGCGGTGAGCAGGGGACGCAGGATGCGCCGCGGCGCGGCTGCGTTCGCTGTCGAGGCAGGAATGTTCATGGCTCAGGAACCAGAGGGAGTGAGGTTGTCGCGCACCTGTTCGAGCAGGCGCATCAGGGTATTGCGTTCGTCGTCGCTCATGCCGCTCAGGGCCTGCTCGCGCACGCGCTGGCCGCATTTGTTGATGTCTTGCCAGATCGCTATGCCGGCGTCGGTCAGCAGGATGTTGAGGGCGCGGCGATCGGTGGGGTCGGCGACGCGGGCGACGTAGCCGCGCGCTTCGAGCCGGTCGAGCAGGCGGGTCATCGCCCCGGGGTTGAGCTCGGCGGCGCGGGCCAGATCGGTCACGCCGGCGCTGCCGTCGGAGAGCTTCTTGAGGGTGATGTATTGGCTGAACGTAAGCTCGTGGCCGGCGGCAGCCAACTCGCGCTCCATCTGCGCCCACATCGCGTCGCGGACTTGACGGAACAGCAGGCCGAGGGTGGATCCGCTGCAAGCGGAGGCGGAGGAGGTTTTCATGGGGCGGCATATTGCTACCCCGTGCAATAGTTGTCAATGCAAATATTGTTACGTCAATGTAATTCTGCGTCCTGGCGATCGAACGGGCGCGCGTCGCCGGTTCCGGGACTGGGCAGTCCTGGATTTAATCCAACAAAATCAGTTGGATGTGCGGGGTTCGGTGCTCAAGCCAGCGCCGCCAGGCCGATTACATCCAGGGCGAAATGGGCCAATACCAACGGCCACAGGCGGCCGGTACGGGCGTACCAGCCCGCGAAGATCAGCCCCATCGGCACGATCCCCAGCACCCCGGTCGAGCCCTGGTAGAGGTGGTAGGCGACCCGGATCGCGGTGCTGACGTGAATCGCCGGCCACAGGCCCCAGCGTTCGCGCAGGACCACGATCACGTAGGCGCAGACGAAGATTTCCTCGTAGAAACCATTTACCGCCGAGGCCGCCAGGATCGCGGTCCAACCCACGCCCGGCGACATCGCCGCCGGCTTGAGTTCGACCCCGCCCGACAGCGCCAGCACTGCCAGCACCTGGTAGGCGACGATGGACGCGGCCATCAGCACCAGCCCGGGCAAGACATCGTGCCTTTGCGGCGGCGGTCCGAAATGCGACAACGCCCAGCCGCGTGCGCGCAGGAACCAGCCCAGCATCGCCAGCACCGTCAGTTCGATGATCAGCACGCTCCACAGCGCGGCCGCGCTGAAGGTGAACGCCGCGTCGGTCTGCGCCGACGCGCCCGACAGCACGCTCTGCAGGCTCGACAGCAGGGCCCAGCCGAACGCCAGCCCGATCACCACCACGAACTCGCTGCGCAGCGACAGCGACCGGATCCAGTGCAGCATGGGGGGCGTTCCGAGCCGGGTGGGGGTCAGGTCCGCTGCAGGACCAGTTCGAGCACGAACTTGCTGCCGAAGAACGCCAGCACCAGCAGGCCCATCGCCGCCAGCGTCCAGCGCACCGCGATGCCGCCGCGCCAGCCGTAGCGCCAGCGGCCGATCAGCAGGCCGCCGAAGGCCAGCCACGACATCACGCTGAACACGGTCTTGTGCAGCAGGTGCTGGACCAGCAGGTTCTGGACGAACAGCAGGCCGGTCAGCAGGGTCGCGGTCAGCAATACGAAGCCGACCGCGATGGTGCGGAACAGCAGCGTTTCCAGTTCCACCAGCGGCGGCAGCGCGCGCAGCCAGCCGTGGAACTCGCGCCGGCGTAGGGCGCGCTCCTGCAGCCACAGCATCAGCGCCAGCAGCGCCGCGATCGCCAGGGTCGCGTAGGCCAGCAGGGCCATCCAGGCGTGCAGTTGCAGGCGCCAGTCCAGCGGCTCGGCGACCACGTGGCCGTAGGCGTGGTAGCCGATCAGGGTCAGCGCGGCCAGCGGGAACACCACCACGCCCAGCGCGGCCATGCGCCCGGACGCTCCGACCACCGCGGTCAGCGCCGCCATGCCCAGCCCGACCAGCGACAGCGCGGCGAAGAAATGCATGTCGGCGCCGCCGGCCAGCTTCCAGGCCAGCAGGTGCGCGGCGCCGTGCAGCAGCACCGCCAGATCGGCCGGCAGCAGCCACAAGCGGGCGCTGCGCCCGCCGTCCTGGCGCACGGCCGCGACCAGCAGCCCGGTGGCGACCAGATAGAGTGCGACGGCGATGAGAACGATTGTCATCGCCGCAGTGTGGCATAGCGCGGTGCCGATCCGCAGCGGCCATCGTCCACGCGGCCGCGCCGCGCCGGCCCGGCTATACTTCGCGGCCCCGACCGTTCCCCCAGGCGCGCCGCGCTCCGGCCCGCCGCGTCCAGCCCGCAGGTGCCTCACCCATGTTCGAATCCCTGACCCAACGCCTGTCTGGCACCATCGAGCGCCTGCGCGGCCGCGGCCGTCTGAGCGAGGAGAACATCCGCGAAGCCACCCGTGAGGTCCGCATCGCCCTGCTCGAGGCCGACGTCGCCCTGCCGGTGGTGCAGGCCCTGATCGAGCGCATCAAGGTGCGTGCGGTCGGCCAGGAAGTGCTGAAGTCGCTGACCCCGGGCCAGGCCCTGATCAAGGTCGTGCGCGACGAGTTGACCGCGGTCATGGGCTCGCAGGCCTCCGATCTCAACCTCAACGTGCCGGCGCCGGCGGTGATCCTGATGGCCGGCCTGCAGGGCGCGGGCAAGACCACCACCGTCGCCAAGCTCGCCAAGCACCTCAAGGAACGCCGCAAGAAGAAGGTCATGGTGGTGTCGGCCGACGTCTACCGCCCGGCCGCGATCGAGCAGCTCAAGACCTTGGCCGAACAGGTCGACGTGCTGTTCTTCCCGTCCAGCGCCGACCAGAAGCCCGAAGTTATCGTGCGCGCCGCGATCGACGACGCGCGCAAGTCCTACGCCGACGTGCTGATCGTCGACACCGCCGGCCGCACCAGCATCGACGACGCGATGATGGCCGAGATCAAGGCGCTGCACGCCGCGGTCGCGCCGGTCGAGACCCTGTTCGTGGTCGACTCGATGACCGGCCAGGACGCCGCGGTCACCGCCAAGCACTTCAGCGACGCGCTGCCGCTGACCGGCGTGGTCCTGACCAAGACCGACGGCGACGCGCGCGGCGGCGCCGCGCTGTCGGTGCGCTACGTCACCGGCCGCCCGATCAAGTTCATCGGCGTCGGCGAGAAGCCCGACGGCCTGGACGTGTTTCATCCCGATCGCGTCGCCAGTCGCATCCTCGACATGGGCGACGTGCTGTCGTTGGTCGAGCAGGTCGAGCAGCAGGTCGACAAGGACAAGGCGCAGAAGCTCGCCGAGAAGGTCGCCAAGGGCAAGAAGTTCGACCTCAACGACATGAAGGACCAGCTCGAGCAGATGCAGAACATGGGCGGCCTGCACGGGCTCATGGATAAGCTGCCGGGCATGGGCCAGATCCCGGACGCGGTCAAGAACCAGGTCACCGGCAAGGAAGTGCCGCGCATGGTCGCGATCATCAACTCGATGACCAAGAAGGAGCGCCGCAATCCGGCGCTGCTCAACGGCTCGCGCCGCGCCCGCATCGCCAAGGGCTCGGGCATGACCCCGGCCGACGTCAACAAGCTCATGAAGCAGTTCCAGCAGATGGAAAAGATGATGAGCAAGCTCTCCGGCGGCGGCATGAAGGGCTTGATGCGCGGCATGAAGGGCATGATGGGCGGACGCGGCGGCATGCCGTTCCGCTGATCGCTTCGGCGGCGCGGCATCACGACGAAACGGCGGCCGGTGGCCGCCGTTTTCGTTTGTCCGCCGGAAGGTTTTGCTGCCCATGAAGCGCGCGCGTCGGTCGCCGCTCATCGCAGCGCTCGTCGTCGCAGCGCTCGTCGTAGTTGCATCAGCGCGATCGCGGCTCACGCCGCTCCCACAGAAAGCGGCGCCCGCCCGCTTCGGGGTAGGAGCGGCGTAAGCCGCGACCCGATGCAGGTCGCGCGCCGACATCTACGTGGGCCTGGCCCGCGCGATCGCCGCAATGGCGGCGCCAATGGAATCGACACAAGCCGATTCGATACAGGTCGGATTCGATTCGACATAGGTCGGATTTTGGCTGCGGCCACGCCACCGCCTCCTGTGGGAGCGGCGTAAGCCGCGATCCGATACAAGCCGAATCCCAACCGCATCGCCACCCCGACACCGCCTCGTCCGCATAGGTACACCACACCCGTATCTCCCGCTGCGATTGCGCACACCGCGCGTCGCCCGATAGGCGGCGTGCGCCGTCTCGTCGAGGGAGACGCCGGAAGCCGATCCTGTTTCGGCAGCGCGATGCAGGACCGCATCGCAACGCAGAGTCCGCAGCGACTCGTCGCCGCCGCAGTCGCGCCGGTGCATTCGCCATAGGCCGAGCCGCCCCATTCCGGGGCTTGCCGGCCGCCCTCAAGGAGTGAACGAGCCCATGACGAAGTTCCACACGCAAGCCATTGCCGCCGCCCTCGCATTCGCGGGCTTCCTCGCCGCGCCCGCGCAGGCGGCGACGGTGTTCTCCACTTACAGCCAGCCCGGCGATCCGATCGGCGAAGGCCAGGCGGCGGTCTACACCGACACCGACTCGACCCTGTCGCTGGATGCCGACGCGCGTTCGATCCGCCTCAGCGTGTCGCGCGGCGACGACAGCTGGTACGTCTCGCTGGGCGCGCCGCGCGAGCGCAAGTTCGAGGTCGGGCGTTACTACGACGCCGAAAACCCGACCCGCCGCACCGGTCGCGCGCCCTATGTCTATCTGGCCAGCAACGGCCGCCGTTGCGACGACGCCTGGGGCGAGATCCACATCCAGCAGTTGCAGCTGGACGCGGACGAGCGCGTGGTCGCGTTGGAGGCGACGGTGCTGCAGCACTGCGACAGCGCCAGCGCACCGGTGCTGGCCGCAGTGATCCGCCACAACGTCGCGCCGCTGTCGCTGAAGATCGACAGCGACCCCGGCGACGTGGTCGGCGAGGGCCTGCAGAAGTCCTACTACGGCGATACCTCGGTGTTCGAACTCTGGGGCGGCGGGCAGTCGGCGATGCTCAACGTGCACGGCCAGCGCGACTACTGGCGGGCCAGCCTGTTCGCGCCTTACGGACAGATCTTGCAGGTCGGCACCTATCCCATCGGCGACGCCGCGCCGGCCGGCAGCGCCGTGTTCGTGTTCGAACGGCCCAGCCGTCCCTGCTTGCGGGTCAGCAGCGGCACGCTGCAGATCCTGGCGGTCGAGTACGACCCGGACGGCGTCATCACCGCGCTGCATGCCGACTTCGTGCAGCACTGCGACGGCGCCGCCGAGGCGGTCCGCGGCACGATCCGCTACCGCGCCTGATCGGCTTCGGATGAGCCCTGCCAGGAAGGCGGGGCCGGCCAGGGAGGGCCGCGGCAAGGGCAGGGCGGTGGGCCAGGGAAGGCCCGCCGTCCCCGCTGTTGGGGGGCAGACGAAGGCGCCGGCGCCGGATCGGCTTTCGATGGGGTCCGAGGACGGGCGAGCCCATTCAGGCCCGGAAAGACCGGGCGACAGGAGTCGAAAGGGGGCGTTGAGGCCGGCAAGGAGGCCCCAAACCGCCGATCGAGGCGTCCGGAGCCCGCCTGGAGGCGCCTGGGCAAGGGGCCAGCCGGCCCGGAGTTTGCCTAAGCTCTCGGATCCGCTACAATTTCCGGCTTACCTCGCCAATCCGGCGACTGGGCAACACAGGAACTGTAAAGATGGTCAAGATTCGCCTGACTCGTGGCGGCGCCAAGAAGCGTCCGTTCTACCACATCATCGTCACCGACAGCCGCAGCGCGCGCGACGGTCGCAACATCGAACGCCTGGGCTTCTACAACCCGGTCGCGATGGGCAACGAAAAGCGCGTCGAGCTCGACCTCGAGCGCGTCAAGCATTGGGTGAGCCAGGGCGCTCAGCTGACCGACAAGGTCGCCGCTCTGTACAAGCAGGCCGGCAAGGCCGCTCCGGCCGCCTAAGCCGTTTCGCCGCGCGCCCCGCGCGCGCGGCGACCGCCTCACGGCCGCATCAAGATGACCGAGACCACGCGCCGCATCCTGCTGGGCAGGGTGCTGAGCGCCTTCGGCGTGCGCGGCGAGCTCAAGCTCGAGTCCTGGACCGAGCCGCGCAGCGCCATCTTCCGCTACCAGCCCTGGATCGTGCGCGACCCGCAGGGCCGCGAGCGCGAACTGTCGGGCGTGCGTGGCCGCGAAAGCGGCAAATACCTGATCGCCAGCTTCCCCGATGTCGCCGACCGCGACGCGGTCGAAGCTTTGCGCGGCACCGAAATCTACGTCCCGCGTTCGGCGCTGCCGCCGCCCAGCGAGGGCGAGTACTACTGGGTCGACCTGGAAGGCCTGCGCGTGGCCACGGTCGACGGCGTCGACCTGGGCACTGTGTCGCATCTGTTCGCCACCGGCGCCAACGACGTGCTGGTCGCGCGCGACGACGAGCGCGAGCGCATGATTCCGTTCGTGATCCCGCAATACGTGGTGTCGGTCGACTTCGAGGCCGGACTGGTTACGGTCGACTGGGATCCTGAGTTCTAGAGCGAATCGGGGAGCGGGAAGCGAGCAGAAGCTTCCGGTCTCTACATTCGTTCGCAGACCGGCTCCGGGCCGTTCCGCCGAATTCAGCCGAATTCAGCCCAATCGGCCGTACCTTTACGCTCGCCACTTACTCTTCGCCGCCCACTGCTGCCCATGCGCATCGATATCGTCAGCCTGTTCCCCGAATTCGTCGCCCAGTGCGCCGCCTTCGGCGTGGTCGGGCGCGCCGGCGAGCGCGGCCTGCTGTCGCTGCACGGCTGGAACCCGCGCGACTACGCCGAGGGCAATTACCGCCGCGTCGACGACCGCCCGTTCGGCGGCGGCCCCGGCATGGTGATGCTGATCGACCCGCTGCGCGCCAGCCTGCGCGCCGCGCGCGCGGCGGACCCGGCGCCGGCGCGGGTGATCTACCTCAGCCCGCAGGGCGCGCGCCTGACCCAGGCCAAGGTCCGCGAGCTGGCGCAATCCGAGCGCCTGATCCTGCTCTGCGGCCGCTACGAGGGCGTGGACGAGCGCCTGATCCGGGCCGAAGTCGACGAGGAACTGTCGATCGGCGACTACGTCCTGTCCGGCGGCGAACTGGCCGCGGCGGTGGTGGTGGATGCGGTCGCGCGCCTGCGCGAGGGCGTGCTCAACGACGCCGAATCCGCGGTCCAGGACAGTTTCGAGGACGACGGCCTGCTCGACTGCCCGCACTACACCCGCCCGGTCGAGCACGAGCTGGGCCCGGTCCCGGAAGTGCTGATGTCCGGCAACCATGCCCGGATCGCGCGCTGGCGGCGCCAGCAGGCGCTGGGCCGGACCTCCGAGCGGCGCCCCGATTTGCTCGACGAAGCCGGCCTATCCAAGGACGATCGCGCCCTGTTGGCCGCATATCGCGCCGAAAGGGCGGCCAAGGCCACCGTCGGGACGGGGCCGGATCGGGGCGAGGCCGGCGGCTCGGGCCCGGCGGCCCCGGCCGACGCGGCCCCGACTGAAGCGGCTAAGCCCTAGCCACGCAACGAAAAACGCCGTTATAATGCACGGCTTCATTTTGCTCCATCCATGCCATGACGCGGGTCCACGTGCACTCGCGCAACAACTAATCCAACAGGCCGTGCCATGAACAAGCCCTCGCTCAATACCCTGCTGCAGAATTTCGAAGCCGAACAGGTCCAGCGCCAGCTGCCGGACTTCGGCCCCGGCGACACCATCGTCGTCAACGTGAAGGTCAAGGAAGGCAACCGTGAACGCGTCCAGGCCTACGAAGGCGTGGTCATCGCGAAGAAGAACGGCGGCCTGAACTCCTCGTTCACCGTGCGCAAGATCTCGCACGGCTTCGGCGTCGAGCGCGTTTTCCAGACCCACAGCTCGATCATCGACTCGGTCGAAGTCAAGCGCCGCGGTAAGGTCCGCTCCGGCAAGCTGTACTACCTGCGTGGCCTGGAAGGCAAGAAGGCGCGCATCAAGGAAGACCTGGCCGCCTATGCGCGCGCCAAGAACGCCGCCGAGTAATTCCGCGTCGCGCGCACTGCGCGCAGCGCAAGAAACGGCCGCCGCGAGGCGGCCGTTTTCGTTTGCGACGCCGCGTTTGCGATGCGCGGCAGCGAGCCGCCGCGCCCGCTTGTGATTCCGCAATCGCGGTCCTACGTTAGCCATGGGCGCGGCCTTCCTGTGCCCCAGCGCCCCCAACGCAGGAGCGAGCGCCCAACGCGCGAGACCCGATGAAAGCATCCACCGCAATGCCGACTTCCGCCGACACGGCCGCCGCATCCGCCAGCGTTCGCCTGGACCTGTGGCTGTGGGCAGCGCGTTTCTACAAGACCCGCAGCCTGGCCCGCAGCGCGGTCGAGACCGGCAAGGTCGACATCGGCGGCCAACGCGCCAAGGCCGCGCGCGCGGTGCGCGTCGGCGACGCGTTGCGCATCACGCGTGGCGAGGAACAGTTCGAAATCGGCGTGCTCGCGCTCAGCGATACCCGCGGCCCGGCCAGCGTGGCCCAGACCCTGTACGCCGAAACCGAGGCTTCGCGCGCCGCGCGCGAGGCCGCACGCGCGCTGCGCATGGCCGAACGCAACGGCTACCGCGCGCCGGAGACCAAACCCGACAAACGCGCGCGGCGTTTGATCCGCGCGCTGGGCGATATCGACGCGTTGTAGCGCGGGCGGGCCGGTTGCGACCGGCTCGCCCCACAGWCAGCSACGAGCCGCCCCTGCTTTGGGTAGGAGCGGCGTAAGCCGCGATCGGTGCCAGGTCGCCATTCGGGCCGATTGTGATTCCGATGCGATCGAGCGATGTCCCGCTTGCCGGCTTTCGCCGTTACCGCGCTTGCGCAATCGCGGCTCACGCCGCTCCCACAGAAAGCSACGAGCCGCCCCKGCTTTGGGTAGGRSCGGCGTAAGCCGCGAACCGATACCGACGGACTCACCCCTGTGGGAGCGGCGTAAGCCGCGATCGGTATCCGATCGAACCCCAAAACGACTGCGGCCGCGTCGAAACGCGGCCGCAGTGGCATCGATTGATCGGCTGAAGCTCAGCGATTGCCGCCGCCCAGCAGGCCGCCGCCGATCTTGAGCAGATCGCCCAGACCGAGCTGGCCGTCGCCGTCCTGGTCCAGCACCGAGCCGAGCAGCCCGCCGGCGCTGCTGTCCTGCTGAATGCGCTGGTGTTCCTGGCCGAGCACGTCGCCCAGCGCCTGCGGCGAGGCCGCGGCCTGACCGCCGCCGGAGAACATGCGCTGGGCCAGATACGACAGCACGATCGGGGCGAGGATCTTGAGCAGGGTGTTGGCCTGGCTGCCGCCGAGGCCGGTGGCCTGACCCAGGCCCTGGGCCGCGGTTTCCTGACGGCCGCCGAAGATGTGACCCAGGATGCCGGCACCGTCGGCCTGACGGCCGCCGCCGCCGCCGAGCACCGCACCCAGCACGCTGCCGATATCGAGACCGCCGGCGGCGCCGGCATGGTCGCGCTGCAGGGCGCCGAACAGCGCCTCGGCGCCCTGCGGCTGGCTGGCGTTGCGGCCGAGCGCGCCCAGCAGGAGCGGCAGCGCCGCCGACACCGCGCCGGCGGTCTGCGACTGCGACAGGCCGAGCTGGCTGCTCATCTGTTCCAGCGGCTGACCCTGGAGTTGGTGGAGGAGGTCGTCGGTCAATGAGCTCATGGGGGAGTGTCCTTTGGGCAGTGGAAGCCGATCCTAGCGCCGTTTCGCCCGACCGTGGTGACGCCGCGGCGCCGCTCGTCCGGTGCCGGCACATGCGGTCAGCGCGCGCGGCATACAAAAGCGGTATGCGCAGCGCCGCCTTCGCGCTTGCGCGCAGGCGACCGGGCCGTTCGTCCGCTCCATCGGTTCGAGCGGCCCGAGACACCAGCACGCCGTCTGGAGATCGTCGCTGAGACCGGGCTACTGCCGCGCGCGGCCGCGATGGATCGCCGCCCTGCAAGCCCTGTCGGCGGCCTGGCATTGCAGGACGACGGGGAAGGCTAGGCGGCGCAGCCGCTGGCGCTGTGGTCGGCGGCGTCGGCGCCGTGCGCGCAGGACGCGAGCGACTGATCGCAGCGCGCCGTTAACAAAAAAAGACCCGGCGATCGCTCGCCGGGCCAGTCGTTGTCACACGGGAGTTACAGGGTAGGCCGGTGCGTGGGGCACACCGGCATTGATCAGCGGGCGAGGATCACGCCGCGGCGAATCGATCGAGGTTCATCACCTTGTCCCAGGCCGCGACGAAGTCCTTGACGAACTTCTCCCCGGCGTCCGAGCTTGCATAGACCTCGGCCAGCGCGCGCAACTGCGAATGCGAGCCGAAGATCAGGTCGGCGCGGGTGGCGGTCCACTTGAGTTCGCCGGTCTTGCGGTCGCGCCCTTCGAAGGTCTCCTTGTCGGTATCCGAGGCCGTCTTCCACTGCGTGCTCATGTCGAGCAGGTTCACGAAGAAGTCGTTGCTCAGGGTGTCGGCGCGCTTGGTGAACACGCCGTGCCGGGTCTGCCCGACGTTGGTGTTCAGCACGCGCAGGCCGCCGACCAGCACCGTCATTTCCGGCGCGGTCAAAGTCAGCAGCTGCGCCTTGTCCACCAGCAGGGCTTCGGTCGACACCGCGAACTTGCCCTTGAGGTAGTTGCGGAAGCCGTCGGCGAGCGGTTCGAGCACGGCGAAGGAATGCTCATCGGTCTGCGCCTGCGATGCGTCCGTGCGGCCCGGGCTGAAGGGCACCTTGACCGGATGGCCGGCGTTCTTTGCGGCCTGCTCGACGCCGGCGGCGCCGGCCAGCACGATCAGGTCCGCCAGCGACACCTTCTTGCCGCCGGTCTGCGCGGCGTTGAAGTCGTTGCGGATCTGCTCCAGCGCCGCCAGCACCTTGGCCAGCTGCGCGGGCTGATTGGCTTCCCAATCCTTCTGCGGGGCCAAGCGGATGCGCGCGCCGTTGGCGCCGCCGCGCTTGTCCGAACCGCGGAAGGTCGATGCCGACGCCCATGCGGTCGACACCAGCTGCGAGATCGGCAGGCCGGTGGCCAGGATCTTGGCCTTGAGCGCGGCGATGTCCTGCTCATCGATCAGGGCGTGATCCACGGCGGGAACCGGGTCCTGCCAGATCAGCTCTTCGGCGGGAACTTCCGGGCCCAGGTAACGGGCGCGCGGGCCCATGTCGCGGTGGGTCAGCTTGAACCAGGCGCGTGCGAACGCGTCGGCGAGCTGATCCGGGTTCTCCAGGAAGCGCCGCGAGATCTTTTCGTAAGCCGGGTCGAAGCGCAGCGACAGGTCCGTGGTCAGCATGGTCGGCTTATGCCGCTTGTTCGGGTCGAACGCGTCCGGAATCGCGTCGTCGGCGCCGTTCTTGGCGACCCACTGGTGCGCGCCGGCCGGGCTCTTGCTCAGTTCCCATTCGTGGCCGAACAGGCTTTCGAAGAAGTAGTGGCCCCATCGGGTCGGCGTGTTGGACCAGGTGACTTCCAGGCCGCTGGTGATCGCGTCGCCGGCGATGCCGCTGTTGAAGCTGCTGCGCCAGCCCAGGCCTTGCTGCTCGATATCGCCGCCTTCGGGCTCGCGTCCGACGTGCGACTCGGGGCCGGCGCCGTGGGTCTTGCCGAAGGTGTGGCCGCCGGCGATCAGGGCGACGGTTTCCTCGTCGTTCATCGCCATGCGCGCGAAGGTTTCGCGGATGTCCCTGGCCGCCGCGACCGGGTCCGGGTTGCCGTTCGGGCCCTGCGGATTGACGTAGATCAGGCCCATCTGCACGGCGCCCAGCGGATTTTCGAGCTCGCGGTCGCCGCTGTAGCGCTTGTCGCCCAGCCAGGCGGTTTCGGCGCCCCAGTACACGTCTTCTTCCGGCTCCCACACGTCGGCGCGGCCGCCGGCGAAACCGAAGGTCTTGAAGCCCATCGATTCCAGCGCGACGTTGCCGGTGAGGATCATCAGGTCGGCCCAGGAGATCTTGTTGCCGTACTTGCGCTTGATCGGCCACAGCAGGCGGCGCGCCTTGTCGAGGTTGCCGTTGTCCGGCCAGCTGTTGAGCGGTGCGAAGCGCTGCTGACCGGCGCCGGCGCCGCCGCGGCCGTCGGCGATGCGATAGGTGCCGGCGCTATGCCAGGCCATGCGGATGAACAAGGGGCCGTAGTGGCCGAAGTCGGCCGGCCACCATTCCTGCGAGTCGGTCATCAACGCGGTCAGGTCGCGCTTCACGGCGGCCAGGTCGAGGCTCTTGAAGGCCTCGGCGTAGTCGAAATCCGGGTCCATGGGATCGGACACGGGCGATTGCTGGTGCAGGATCTTCAGGTTGACCTGGTGCGGCCACCAGTCCCGGTTCGAGGTGCCGCCGCCGGCGGTGTGGTTGAACGGGCATTTCGCTTCGTTTGACATGGGTTTTCTGCCTTAGACGGTGTGGATCCAACGACCCGGTGCGATGAGGAGTACGGGGGATATCCGAACGGGCCCGAGGCTGGGCCGGCTCGGATCGGTACTTAGTGGGGCACCAGCTTTACGACCCGGCGATCGTGCTGAAGCGGCGCGGCGGTCGCGCCGTGGCGGTGGTCGGGAGCCGCGAATCGGCTCGGCTTGTCGTCGTCCTGCTGGCTCATGGGCTGGCACTCCGTGTCAGGGGTTAAGTCGCCCACCGACGATAGGCCGGGCCGATCGCCATGTGAAATCGATCCTTTCGACCTATCTGATAGGGCGAGGCTATGGAGCGGGTCGCGGCGGCTCGCTCAGAACCGCGCGCGCAGTTTGGGCACGGCGGTCTTACGCCGCCGTGATCGCTGCGGGCCGGGCCCGATCTAAATGTTCGCCAGCCGGCCGGGCCGCCCGCAGGCGGCCTCGGTCCGAGGGATCAGGTCAGCGCCTTGATCCGGTACAGCGCTTCCAGGGCCTGCTTGGGCGTCAGCTCGTCCGGGTCCACTGCGGCCAGCGCGTCCAGCGCCGCCGAGGACGGCGCGAACAGGCCGAACTGCTGCGGCTGGTCGAGCGCGGCCTGGGCGAAGGAAGGCATCGGCGTGTCGCGGCCCTGCTGCTCGAGTTCGATCAGGCGTCCGCGTGCCTGCTTGACCACCGACTTGGGCAGGCCCGCGAGCGCGGCGACCTGCAGGCCGAAGCTGCGGTCGGCCGGGCCGTCCTTGACCGCGTGCATGAACACCAGTTGCTCGCCGCCGTTCTTGTCGTGATGTTCGACCGCGTCCAGGTGCACGTTGGCGATGCCGCTGCCGGGCTCGGCGAGCGCGGTGAGTTCGAAGTAGTGGGTCGCGAACAGGGTGTAGGCGCGGTTGTGCTGGGCAAGGTGGCGCGCGCAGGCCTCGGCCAGGGCCAGGCCGTCGTAGGTCGAGGTGCCGCGGCCGATCTCGTCCATCAGCACCAGCGACTGGTCGCTGGCGTGGTGCAGGATGTAGCTGGTCTCGCTCATCTCGACCATGAAGGTCGATTGCCCGCGCGCCAGATCGTCGCCGGCGCCGATGCGGGTCAGGATGCGATCGATCGGGCCGAGGATCGCGCGCGTGGCCGGCACGAAACTGCCGATATGCGCGAGCAGCACGATCAGCGCGTTCTGGCGCATGTAGGTCGATTTACCGCCCATGTTGGGACCGGTGATGACCAGCATGCGGCGGCCGTTGGCTTCGTCCAGGATCAGATCGTTGGGTTCGAAGGGCTCGCTGCGCACCGCCTCGACCACCGGATGACGGCCGCGTTCGATGCGCAGGCCGGGCTCGTCGCGCAGTTCCGGCGGCGACCAGTCCAGCGCCTGTGCGCGCTCGGCGAAACCGCACAGCACGTCGAGCTCGGCCAGCGCCGCGGCGCAGCGCTTGAGCGGCGCCAGACGTTCGTTGAGCGTGTCCAGCAATTGTTCGTAGAGCAGGCGTTCGCGGCTGAGCGAGCGTTCGCGCGCCGACAGCACCTTGTCCTCGAACTGCTTAAGCTCCTCGGTGATGTAGCGCTCGGCGTTGCTCAGGGTCTGACGGCGGGTGTAATGGGTGGGCGCCTTCTCGGCCTGGGCCTTGCTGACTTCCAGGTAGTAGCCGTGGACGCGGTTGTAGCCGACCTTGAGAGTGGGGATGCCGCTGGCGATGCGTTCGCGCGCTTCCAGGTCGACCAGGAACTGATCGGCGTTGGTCGACAGCGTGCGCAACTCGTCGAGTTCGGCATCGAAGCCGGTCGCGAACACGCCGCCGTCGCGCGCCAGCACTGGCGGCTGGGTCACGATCGCCTGGGTCAGCAGCTGCGCGTGCTCGGCGTGTTCGCCCAGTTCGGCGGACAGTTCGCTCAACAACGGCGCGTCCAGCGGCGCCAGCAGGGCGCGCACGTCGGGCAGCAGGCACAGGCCGTCGCGCAGGGTCGACAGGTCGCGCGGGCGCGCGCTGCGCAGGGCGATGCGCGAGAGGATGCGTTCCAGATCGCCGAGCGCGCGGAAGCGTTCGCGTACGCCGTCGCCGGCGCGCGAGTCGATCAGGGTCGCGACCGCCTGGTGGCGCAGGCGCAGGGTGGGGCGGTCGCGCAGCGGACGGTGCAGCCAGCGCCGCAGCAAACGCCCGCCCATCGGCGTGACCGTGCTGTCGAGCACGCCGAGCAGGGTGGTGCGGCTGTCGCCGTCGACGCGGCTGTCGAGTTCGAGGTGGCGGCGGGTCGCGGCGTTCATCGCGATCGCGCCGTCGCCGGATTCGACCGCGATCGAGGTCAGGTGCGGCAGGCGCTGCTTCTGGGTTTCTTCGACATAGCCCAGCAGGGCAGCGGCGGCGGCGATCGCGAGCGGACGGTCTTCGAGGCCGAAACCGCTGAGGTCGTGCAGGCCGAAGAAACGCAGCAGCTGGCGGCGGCCGCTGTCGACGTCGAACAGCCACGGCGCGCGCCGGCGCAGGCCGTTGCGTTCGGACACGAACGGCGCCCAGCCGTCCTCGTCGGCGATCAGGGTCTCGGCCGGTTCCAGGCGCGCGAGTTCGGCTTCGAGCGCGTCTTCGCTGGCGACTTCGTTGACCAGGAAACGGCCGCCGGCCAGATCGGCCCAGGCCACGCCGTAGCCGTGCTTGCCGCGCGCGATGGTCAGCAGCAGGGTGTCGCGGCGTTCGTGCAGCAGGGCCTCGTCGGTAACCGTGCCCGGGGTGACGATGCGCACCACCTTGCGCTCGACGATGCCCTTGGCCAGGGCCGGGTCGCCGATCTGTTCGCAGATCGCGACCGACTCGCCCAGTGCGACCAGGCGCGCCAGATAGCCCTCGGCCGCATGGTGCGGCACGCCCGCCATCGGAATCGGCTGGCCGGCCGAATTGCCGCGTTGGGTCAGGGTAATGTCGAGCAGCCGCGCCGCCTTGCGGGCGTCGTCGTAGAACAGTTCGTAGAAGTCGCCCATGCGGAAGAACAGCAGCACGTCCGGGTGCTCGGACTTGGCGGCGAAGAACTGGCGCATCAACGGCGTGTGCTCTTCGGAGCTCTTTCCAGTGCTGGGCTTTTGGACTTTATGCATTTGATTCAATGATTTATGGCTCTTGAGCTCAGCGGAGTATGGACAAATTTGGACAAGTGAGGGCAGATGGACACACCGGCCTGTAACGCCAGTGTGCCGCGGTGCGCCAACGTCCAGCCAGCAAGGCGGGCCTTGGAGCTACATATGGAAGGTAGGCCGTCCAGGAAGGTGGCACTCACGCCCATCATGATCAAGGAACAGCTCTCGTTCAGCCGCATCCCGGTCGTCGGCGCCACGGGCAAGATCGTTAATTTTGCCCCGAATACGGAGCAGAAGCGCTATGTGATCTTTGACAGTCACCGGGACGTCCCCGCGGGGTTCGGGGTGGCCGTAATCGAACCAACAGCGGATGCATGCCCCAGTGTCTCAGGGCCCATAAGGGCAATCCACCGCTATAGAGCCCGGGGTCTACGGGCTAAGACACGAGAAACCGACGATCCATCGCTGGATGGATACTGATCGCGGCTTGGAAGGTCAGTAGGCCTGTTTACCAAAAGCTCAGGGCACATCGCTCCGAGCTACCTTTTGATCCCATGCCGCGTCGTAGGTCTTCCAGTTCTTGATCAACCAGTCGCGGACTTTGGCGCGGCTGCGAACGTCCGACGGGAAATAGTCATGGATGAGCCATTCGAGCTTCAGGCCACTTCTTTTCTGCTTCCATTTCTGCGCTTCGGCGAACCGGTTGATGAAGCGAGCACCTCGTAGCCCTCTCGCCGCCTCAGCAGAGCGGAATCGGGGTTGCCTGTGAGGCGAGGGTCGTCGCCTTTCAGTGCCGTCCATGAGTAGTCATACGACAGGTCGTTTTCTGGAGCAGGGTGCTCGAAGATACTTCCTTGGGTTGAGTTGATTTACTGATTGGGCTTTCAGGACGGCTAGGTGCGTGCGGTAACGACAATGCTGGGAACACCCATTGCTCTGACTTGATCGGCGGACCTATGAAGCAAGATCACCGAACCAACGCCACCCCCAGCGCGTTGAGTGTTTCCGTCGTCATCTGACCTGTTGGCACCAGGCCATAGGCTTCCTGAAACTGCTGCAGGGCCGAGACCGTGCGCACACCCAGCACACCGTCGATGGCCCCGGGGTCGTAGCCCTTGGCGTAAAGCGCAGCCTGCACGCGCATGATCATGAGGCGAAGCTGATCCGCGTTGGCTCTGGTGGACCCCGTCGCGGGCGTTGAGCGGTTGCGATCGGCCCAGCGCATCCAGCCGTTCTGCGGCGATGAGCTGGGCGCGGGTGTGGTGTCGGTCCCATGGCCGGCGGAAGGATGGGTTGAGGCGGCATCCGCCGTCGGTGGATCGTATGCGTCGACATTCAGCGGCGCATAGGTCCGTGGCGAAGGGAGCCGTCGGGTAGGTGCTTTCCTGGTGCGCGGTGTCGAGCGCACGGGAGCCGCCGGTGCGACATAGGGGCTCGACGTGGGCGCAACATAGGAACTGGGAGCGGGCGGGGTGTAGGTGGAGGCCGGCGCACGATAGGAACCGCCGCTGCCCGAGTAGTGCGAGCTGTGGGAACTATGGGAGCTGTGCGAGCGATGCGAGCTGTGAGACCGGTGCCCCGCGTAGAGATTGTCGATATCCGCGTTAAGAGGCGCCACCAGCGTAGTGGTGTAGTTCGCGTCTTCTTGTGCAAGCGCCATCAATGCGGACTGCTTGCCCGCCTGGCCTTCGGTGTCCTGGAAGGAGCCATGCAGCGCCGACAGCGCGCCACCGGCCAGGGTCAGTGCCTTGCGCATGAGAAATCGTCCTTAGCGGTAACTGGGGCGATGGCGCGGCTGGTCCACTCGGGGGTGATCCAGCCGAAAAAGCCGCCACATCGGTCTTTCAGCGCGCAGCCCTCGCACGCCGGCAGGTAGTGTTGTTTCCAGTCGGAGATGCTGCGCCGAGCGAATGGCCACAGATCGGCGGGCAGAGTGCATAGCGGCAGGTTGTAGAGGGATACCGCCATGCCGCGCCGATCCAGGAACTGCGCGGCTTCCAGCAACGCCGGCGCAAGATCCACGGGATCGATCCACAACGCCTCGCGATGGGCTTTAGCGAAGCCAATGGGCTCCGTGCCCATCAGCGCCACATGTTCAACAAAAGGCAGGTTGCGGTAGAGATAGCGCGCCAATTCCGGCAGCCGTTCTGCCACCGGCTTGGTGAGCACCACCCGCACCTCGACCCGTTGCCCGGCAGCATGAAGGGCATAGAGCCCGCGCACGGTCTGGGCGAAGGCACCTGGGCTCTGGACAATGTAGTCGTGCAAGCGGTGGTGATCGCCATACAGCGGCACGCCCCAAGTCAGCGAGGGGTGGGCGTCGGTGAAGGTGTTCGCGTAGGCCTGATCCTCGAAACGGCGGCCGTTGGAGAGGACATGGATGTGCGTGTCGGGCAGCATCTCGGCGCAGCGCCGGATGACCCGTTCGAGGCCGGCGCCCAGAAGCGTGGGCTCGCCACCACTGATGGCAATGGAAGGTTCGTCCTTGTCGATCAATCCCGCCAGGTCGCACAACTGCTCCACGCGCCAGCCGTCGTCGATCTCACGAGGCGGCTGGGAGCACATCAGGCAGAAGCTGTTGCACCGCTCGGTCGCAAACAGGACATTGCCGTTGTCGCCCCGACGGTAGCGCACGGCGATTTTGGAACTGCCTGGACGAAGCTCGACCACATCGCCCGGGCGGACAGTGGCTGGGTCGCCCAGGAGCGCGACCTCTCGATGTCCAACAGGCGGAGGGCCATCGGCGCCGACGAGCACGCCGGCCCAAGGCAGGTCCAGCAGCGAGGCAGCACCGGCAGTCTCCGGAGTGCGCAGGTCCAGCAGCATCCGCTTCAGCGGGAATTCGCCCGCAGCGAACTCGCGCAGTCCCGCGACTTTGAGCAGAGTGGGCTCCTGCCACTCCGGGCTCCAGCGGGCCTTGGCGTCCAAGGGCAGCATCAGGCGGCCACCTCCAAAGAAGCGTCCGGAGCGATAGCAGGAGCTGCGCCGGGTCGCCGTATGGCCCAAGCCTCAAACACGGCTCGGTCGGCCGGCGAGCTGTCCTGCCATCGCTGCAAGAGCAAGTCGAACATGCCCATCTGTTTCGCGCAGAAGTCGCTGGTCGGCCGGTGCCCGACCGAATCGCCCTGTCGGGCGTAGTGGTCGATGGGATCGGCGCCGCACAGCGGCACATACGCGCAGTCGGCACAGGTAGGCAGGGCCTCGGCGATCCCGGCGGCCAGCACCTGCTGCATGGCCGGCGACTGAAGCCATTGGGCGACCGGTTCGTCGACCCGACCCATGGCGAAACTGTGGTCGCCCATGGCAGCCAGCATGCGTGCTTCGTCCGAGGGGTAGACCTGACCGTCGTAGTCATAGACGACCGTGCCCAGGCCGGCGCCTGTGGGGGAGCGCAGGTCCACATAGCCGTGGGAGAAGGGCGTCAGCAACTGGGACAGCAGCAAGCTGGCATAAGCCTCTTCGAGCTCAAAGCCATCGTGGTTGACGCTTAGGATGTGGTCCAACGCGACGACGTAGAACTTCAGGAACTCGGCGATCGGATAGCCCTGGCGCGCTTGGGTCTTGCGGGCGAAGCCGTAGGGGCTGAGCGGCCGCAGAAAGATCGAATGCAGCCCGTGTTTACGGTATTCATCGATGATCTCGCGTGGTGCGGTGAGGCTGCGTGCGGTCAGTGTCGTCAGGGCCGACACCGCATCCTCGCCCAACGCCCGCCGTCCACGCTCGATGCCTTCTATTGTGCGCTGATAGCTGTCTCGCTCCGGTCGCGGTCGATTGGCATTGTGCAGCCACTCGGGGCCGTCCAGCGAAGTGGACAGCTGAAAACGGTGCTCCCGCATGAAAGCCAATTGGTCGTCGGTCAAGTCGTGCAGGGTCGACGCGATGACGAAGCGCAACGATCGGCCTTTCGATCGGTTGCGATCGACGATGGCTTCGGTGAGCGAGCGCACGCGATCGAAATGCAGCAACGGCTCGCCGCCCTGAAACTCGACGGTGAGTTTGTCGGATGGCCACTCGAACAGTCGTTCCACCGCATGGCGGCCCGCGGCGCCGCTCATATCGAAGGTGGTTTCCGATGTGGGGCGCCGCGACACCTGGCAGTAGGAACAGGTGTGATGGCAGCGCAAGGACACCACGAAGATGTGTAGAGCCGGTCCGGCTTGGAGATAGGCCTTGCGGGTCCGATATTGGGACAACAAGGGCGCCAGCGTGGAACGCGCTGGATCAGCCAGGATGAGGTGGCGTGCCTCCATCGACGCGAAGAGAGCTTCGTCCTGCTGTAGCTCGCCGCCCACGACCCGGTCCAAGTCGGACCGTGGTATGACGAGCCAATCGCCGGCCAGTGAGGTCACCAAGACTTGGGTCTCATCCCAAGGCAAGCGACGAAAGCGCATCGGCAGCAGCCGGTAGCTGGAGGCGCTATTGAAGTCAGAGCGCTGAGCGAACCTCATGGCACTGCCTTTGGATCGCGTGGCGTGGCCTCGCGTAGCGCAGCTTGCACCAGTGCCGTTTGAAGATCGGCGGTTTCTCCGCGAATCAGGTCGCGCAACCGTTCGTCGAGTAGATCGTTGTTGAAGCGCGATGCTAGCCGGGTCGTATCTACGTCTGCATGCTTGGGCGTCAACACCACATGGCTTGACGCTGCGGACAGCGCCAAGTCGACGAAGCAATCACCGGTGTGTCGATGTGCGGCGCGCGCGATCACATCGGGCGAAAACACGCCCACATCAACCATAATATGTATGGCATCCATTGCCACCAGCCTCCCCCAGGCTTGGTCAGGGGCATCGTGCACCTGGAATTGCCTGCCATGCAAGCCAGGCCCGGCAAGGACGTGCCCGTGGGGAACATCCCGGCGGATGAATGGGGCGCCCTCGATCGCACTCCAACTCTTGGCCGGGCTTCGACGGCCACCGGGACGCATCGATCAGTTCGGAGGGCCGTCGATTGGGCGCGCAGGGGCATCGTTTTCGTCGAAAGCCCTGATCCGCTGCACTGCATAATACATACGTATGCGTATGGTTTGATTCCTGCCGATGCGGGCAAGCTGGGAAAGTCTGGTCGGCGCAGCCAGCAGAGCCATCCGCCATGCGTGCCGTTTTCTCAAGGCTCACAGCCAAAGGCGCCGCCGCCATTCGTGTTGCTCCTCCAGTGCCCTGCGGTCCGAAACCATCCCGGGACCGCGTTGTTCTTGACGTCATGCGCCAGAAACTTCAAGCCGCCGTGCTGCTGGCCTGCTCCTGGGCCGGCGGCAATGCGGCTGCGCAGCCGGCATCGCAAGGGGCGGTCCTGGCGGACGCATCGTCGCGTGCGATGGCTGGATCCGCTACGACCCACAATATCGACGCCATCCGCGACTCGATCGCCGGTCCCCTGATCGAGGCGATATCGGCGAGGCTTGGCGGTCGCGCCGTGGACCTGCGACTGGATGTCGTCGATGTCCGCACGATCAATGCCAATGAACGTGCGATCAGCGGTACCGGCGACGCCCAGATCGTGGGCAGGCAGGACTGGATCGGTTTTCGATTCGGCTTGCTGTACGACGCTCGCCTGCGCAGATTGAGCTATCCCGATGTCAGCATCGACCGCGTCGCGGCGGGAGAGCGCGACATTCCCAACGCCCCGATCCTGGTCCAGCAACTTGAGGCCCTGGTAACCGCGGATCTGGCCCGGGAGCATCGCAAACCGTCGGCCCGGCTCCATCTCGACCGGGTCGCCACCGTCGAAGGCGACGGCCAGCGCCTGCGGATCGACGCACAGGCCACGGCCTACCTCGATCGCTATGGCCCGGGCATGCCGTTGACCATCGTGGCCCTCTACGATCGTTCCAGCGGTGCCTGGCTGAAGCTCGAATACGGCCCCGGCCACGATGCCGCAAGCCGCCCCTGGGATAGGCGATCGTCGGCCCGTTGACGCCCCACGGCGCACGCTGGCCGTTGCCATTGCGGGTGCGCCGGATGTTTCCCACACGAGCACCTAGCTGCGCCCCGTCTGCAACTGAATGATTCACGGGCCGCTGCGTCCGATCGGCGATCCGACCGCATTCGACGGCCGGAGCGCCGCGATTCTGTCGTTGCTCTGGTTGAGCCAGCCCGTTTGGAGAGCGAGCGTCCTTTGCCCGGAAACGGGGTAGCCAGGAGTGAGGGCTACGCATCGGCAGGTAAAGCGTCATGAAGGATCACCCGGTAGCGTGCCTTCGCTTCGATCCTAGTCCAGCGCGGAAATCGAACCGGGGGCACCCGTCGTCGCGTGCATTGCACGAGAGGCGGGTGGCGCCATGAGCATCGCACTGGCCAGTCGCAAAAACCGCGCATTGCTGCTGCTTTGGCTGGGCGAGACCTGGCTGCTGATCCTGTCGGTCATGGTGGCGGCATGGCTGCGCTTTCTGGATACCTCGCAGGGTTTGTTCACCTTCTTCCAGTGGGCGCCGGTACGCGCGTTCGTGTTCGCCGCCTTCATCACCGTGTCTATGGTGGCCTTCGGCCTGTACCAGGTGCATGTGCGCCACAGCCGGATGGAGTTCTTCATCCGGCTGTTGCTGTCCTTCGCATTCGGCGGTATCGCGTTGCTGGTGCTGTACTACCTGGCGCCCGCCGCCTATATCGGCCGCGGCGTGCTGGCGATGGCGCTGGCGATCGGTCTCGTCGCGGTGACGGCGCTGCGCCTGATCGTCGAGCGGGTGTTCAAGACGGATGTGTTCAGGCGCCGGGTGTTGGTGTTCGGTGCGGGCAAGAACGCCGATCTCATCAACACTCGCCTGCGGCGGGGATGCGACCGGAGGTCCTTCGTGGTGGTGGGCTTCGTGCCGGTTCCGGGGCAAGCCGTACAGGTGCCCGAGCAACTGCTGCTCAGTACGGATTTCGCCCTGTCCGAAATCGCCGAGTGGCTGCACGTCTACGAGATCGTCGTTGCGCCCGACGAGCGGCGCGGCGCGCTGCCGATGGAGGAAATGCTGACCTGCGCGCAGCGCGGAGTCACCGTAACCGATCTGTCGACGTTCTTCGAGCGCGAGGCCGGCATGGTGAAGCTGAACGTGGCGGACCCGTCATGGCTCGCGTTCTCGGGCGGCTTCGACCACTCGATGCCGCGTCGCCTCAACAAGCGGTTCTTCGACCTGGCCGCGGCGTGCGCCCTGTTGCTGGTCGCCTGGCCCTTCATGCTGCTGGTCGCGGCATGCATCACGCTGGAGTCGCGCGGTCCGGTCCTGTACCGGCAGACGCGCATCGGCGAGAACGGACGCACGTTCGAGCTGATCAAGTTCCGCAGCATGCGCGTGGACGCCGAATCCGATGGCGTGGCGAGGTGGGCTACCCAGAACGACGATCGCACCACCCGGGTCGGACGGATCATCCGCCTGTCGCGTCTGGATGAGCTTCCCCAGTTGTTCAACATCCTGCTCGGGGAGATGAGCTTCGTCGGTCCACGGCCCGAACGGCCGCAGTTCGTCGAGATGCTCAGCCAGGAAGTGCGCTACTACAACGTCCGCCATTGCGTGAAACCGGGCCTGACCGGCTGGGCGCAACTGCGCTATCCCTACGGCGCCTCGGTGCGCGATGCCGAAGAGAAGCTGACCTTCGATCTGTTCTACGTGAAGAACCACGGCCTAGTGTTCGACCTGTTGATCCTGTTGCAGACGGTCGAGGTGGTTCTGTTCCGCCGCGGTTCGCGCTGACGCCGCCGCTGCGCGACGGCGTTTGTTTCATGGCTTATTTCGCAGGCTCGGATGCGCTCAGCTTGTCCCGCGTACCGGCGAAAGCGAATCGCACTTCGCCGAAACGTCCCGCGACATAGCGTAGCAGCGCATGGATGAAAGCGATGACGCCCGCCATCTCCATGCCTTCTTCCAGGCTGACCAGGACGTGATAGATGAGGTTCTTGTGCCCGTGCGCCTCGCGCCACCATCCCTCGATCAGTTCGACGCCCAAGGCGCCGCCAAGGTAGATCGCGGCGGAAACGACGAAGGCGATCGCCGTTCTGCGGGGCAGGCGCAACAGAAAGCGCAGGAAGAACGCACCCAGGAAGAAGACCAGCGCAAAGCCGGGAATCACCCATGCAAAGAAGAAGATCCCAAGGTGCTGGCCGCCCAGCAGCGCGCGTAGTGGCGCGATCGCCTTTTCGTGGAACGACAGGGACTCGTCCATGGCCATCAGCATGAAACCGGCGGCGAGAATCGCCCACTTCGACACGTCGATGCCCTCGTGCCGCCTTTCCAGCACGGCGATCAGGGCGAGCAGCAGTGAAGCGCAGAACAGCAGCAGGGTCGAAAACAAGGCCGGGAGGTTGTTTTCTCCATCCATGCTCATCATCGCCAGGCCGACGACATGCTCCTGGTGCGCGATCAGCCGGTAGGCCTGCATGCTCATGTTGGCGGCCACGAGCAAGACAGTCGCGACGGACAGGGGCCAGGTGATGGCCCATGGGTTGAGTGGGATCTTCCTGGCGTCCATCGTTGATTTGTCGCCTGTGGTGCGGTCGCCGGTTCGCGCCTGCCTATTAAGAACGGGCCCAGGCCAGGTCTGCGGACATCGCGGGCCAAGCTGCGCTTCCGTGCAGGTGGATGCTGGCAGTCGCGGACGTGTGGCCCGGGGCTGCTACCTCAGCCATTCCCCGGAGGCGAGCGCCAGCAGGCCGAACAGGACGATCAGGAGCGCGACGGCCAGCACCAATGCGATCCGCGCCGGCGCGGGCGGGGGTTGGTCGGAAGCGCGCTGGCTGTAGGCGACATAGGTCCGCGACACGCCGGCGTGCGATGGGCTGCCGCCTCCGATCCGGTGCGGGGCTTCCCCGGGCAGGCGCCCGTAGCGGCGATGGAAGCGGGTGGCCGTGGTGTACAGGCCGATCAAATCGCACAGGTCCGCGGATTCCCGCGATGGCGGCTTCGCGCCGGGACGGCTGGGGTGCAGCTCGGAAATCCGCCGGCGATAGGCAAGCTGAAGCTCCTCGAAGCTGCAGTTGGGCCTCAGCCCCAGTTCGGAGTACAGCAATGTCAGGTCGGCTTTCATCGGGGACCTCCCATGACCCTATCGTAGCGCGCGGAACGGGCGGGGGAAGCAATTTTCCCTGTAATTCGTGCATGGCCGCATGACCACCCCTGCGCCGTTTGTCATGACATCAACGCGCGATCTTTACCCTGCCGGGTGCCGAACCGGGGGCTACGACTGGGATGTCATCACGGTGGGGTCGCCAGTGCTGCGGGCGCGGGTAGGGGAAACATGGGTATGAACAAGTTATCCGATGGTTCTTCGCAGTACCGTCCGCTCGCCTGCATACCGCAACTGGTCGAACAGCAAGCATCCACGAGGCCGGATGCCATCGCCGTTACCTGCGATGGCGCCAGCCTGACCTATCGCGAACTGAACAGTCGAGCCAACCAGCTCGCCCATCGCCTGCGTTCGCTGGGGGTAGGGCCGGAGACGCTGGTCGCGATCGGCTTGGAGCGCTCGCTGGAAATGGTGGTCGGGCTGCTCGGCATCCTGAAGTCCGGCGGGGCCTACCTGCCTGTCGATGCCTCCTATCCGCGCGATCGCGTGCAGTTCATGTTCGAGGACGCGCGCCCCGCCGTGCTGCTGACATCGACGGGACAGAGGGGCGCGTTGCCTGCGACCGACGTCGCGACCTTGTTGCTGGACGGAGACTGGGCGGAGTTCGCCGCGGAGCCGGTTCACGACCCCGAGCCGCTGGCGCAACTCGATAATATCGCCTACGTCATCTACACCTCCGGTTCGACGGGCAAACCCAAGGGCTGCCAGGTCACGCACGCCAACGTCGCGCGGCTGTTCGTCGCGACCCAGCCCTGGTTCGAATTCGGTCCCGACGACGTGTGGACCTTCTTCCATTCCCACGCCTTCGATTTTTCGGTGTGGGAAATATGGGGCGCCCTGATCTACGGCGGCCGCGTCGTGGTCGTGCCGTTCCTGGTCAGTCGCTCGCCGGACGCGTTCCATGCGCTGCTGGTGCGCGAGCGCGTGACCGTGCTCAACCAGACGCCATCGGCGTTCCGCGGGCTCATCCATGCCGATCTCGCGTCCGCCAGCGAGCCTTCGGCGTTGGCGCTGCGCTACGTCGTGTTTGGAGGCGAAGCCCTGGAGTTGCAGATGTTGCGCCCGTGGTTCGAGCGTCACGGCGACCGGTCCCCGCAGCTGATCAACATGTACGGCATTACCGAAACCACGGTCCATGTCACCTACCGGCCGGTAGCTCGCACGGACCTGGAGCGCAATGCAGGCAGCGTGATCGGCGAACCCATTCCCGATCTGCGCCTGTATGTGCTCGATCCCGAACTCGTACCGGTCGCCGCCGGCGAAGTCGGCGAGATCCACGTCGCAGGCGCCGGCGTTAGCCGCGGCTATCTCAATCGCCCGGACTTGACCGCCGAGCGGTTCTTCGACTGGCAGTCGCCTCAAGGCGAGCGTGTGCGGCTCTACAAGACCGGCGACCTGGCCCGTTCGCTCGCCGATGGCGATCTGGAATATCTCGGCCGCAGCGACCACCAGGTCAAGATCCGCGGCTTCCGCATCGAGACCGGCGAGATCGAGAGCGTCCTTGCGAGGCACGAATCCGTCCGCGCGTGTGCCGTGATCGCACTCGACGACCGCGCAGGTGGCGAGGCGCGGCTGGTGGCCTACGTGGTTCCCGCCGACGTGCACGCTTCCCAGGCATCCCTGCGCGCCCATCTCGCGACCGTCCTGCCGGACTACATGGTTCCCGGCGCATTCGTCGAACTCCAGGCGCTGCCATTGACCGAAAACGGCAAGCTCGATCGTCGCGCGCTGCCGGCACCGGCCCGGCAGCGGCCCGAACTCGCCCATGCCTTCGAGCCCGCCATCGGAGCGCTGGAGGCATCGCTGTGCGCCGCATTCGGCGAAACTCTCGCCGTCGACAACGTCGGACGGCACGACAATTTCTTCGAGCTGGGCGGCGATTCGCTATCGGCGGCAAGGCTGCTGCAACGGCTCAAGCAGACCGGCGCGCATGCCAGTGCCATACCCACCGCGCAGCTGTTTCGCCATCCGACGCCGGCAACGCTGGCCGGCTCGCTCGAAGGCCGCGGCGCCGCGGAGATCGATCCTGCGCGTTATGCATCGGCGCGCCGCAGGGAAAGCGGCGGGATAGCCGTCGAGCCGATCGCCATCGTCGCCATGGCGGGACGCTTCCCCGGTGCCGCGGATGTCGAGGCGTTCTGGCGCAATCTCTGTGAGGGGCGCGATTCGATCACGGTCTTCGATCCGCAGGATCTGGATCCTGCCGTCAGTGCGCAGGATCGCGACGATCCGGCGTATGTGCCCGCACGCGGCGTGATCGACGGCGTCGAGCAGTTCGACGCGGCGTTCTTCGGCATCGGTCCGAGGGAAGCCGAATTGATGGACCCGCAACAGAGGATTTTCCTCGAACTTGCGTGGGAATGCCTGGAACGCGCCGGCCACGTGCCCGACGCCACCTCGGCTCCGGTGGGCGTGTTCGGCGGTATGTTCAATGCAAGCTACTTCCAGCGGCATGTGTCCGCGCATCCGGACCTGGTCGACAAGGTCGGCGCTTTCCAGGTGATGCTGAACAATGAGAAGGATTTCGTCGCCACACGGGTTGCGCACAAGCTCAACCTGACCGGTCCGGCGGTCAGCGTGCATACCGCGTGTTCGACCTCGCTGGTGGCCATCTGCCAGGCCGTCGACAGCCTGACCCTCGGCCATTGCGACATGGCTCTGGCCGGCGGCATCACCGTCACTTGCCCGCCGCGCAGCGGCTACTTCTACCAGGAAGGATCGATGCTGTCGCCCGACGGCCATACCCGGCCGTTCGATGCCAGCGCACAGGGCACCGTGTTCAGCGACGGCGCGGCGATCGTGCTGCTCAAGCGCCTTTCCGATGCCGTGGCCGACGGCAACCAGGTATTCGCGGTGATCCGCGGCGGCGCGGTCAACAACGACGGCGGCGGCAAGGCCAGCTTCACCGCACCCAGCAGCGAAGGCCAGGCGGCGGTCATCTCCATGGCCCACGATCGCGCGCAAGTGGATCCGCGCAGCATCGGCTATGTCGAAACCCATGGCACCGCCACGCCGGTGGGCGATCCGATCGAGATCGAGGGCCTGACGCGCGCATTCCGTCGGGGCACCGAAGAGCGGGGGTTCTGCAGGATCGGCTCGGTGAAGAGCAACATCGGTCACCTGGTCATAGCCGCGGGCGCGACCGGCGTGATCAAGACCGCGCTGGCGTTGGCCGAGCAACGCATTCCGGCGACCGCGCATTTCAAGTCGCCCAACCCGGCCATCGATTTTTCCGGATCGCCGTTCGTCGTCAACGACGCCCTGACGGACTGGCCTGCCACGGACGTCCCACGCCGCGCGGGCGTGAGTTCGTTCGGCGTCGGAGGCACCAATGCGCACGTCGTGCTGGAAGAGGCGCCGAAGCTGCCGGCGTCGGACGCGGCGCAAGGGCCGCAATTGCTCATGCTGTCCGCGCGCACGCCAACGGCGCTTTCGCGAGCGGCGACGCAACTGGCCGACCGTCTCGATGCCGATCCCGACATCAACCTCGCCGACGTGGCATGGACGCTCGCCGTGGGCCGCAAGGCGTTCGCGCATCGCATCGCGGTCGTCGCCGACGACGTTGCCGGTGCGGCGGCGCAACTGCGCAGTCCGGAGGTCGCCGCTGCTGCGGCACGCGGCAAACCGGTGCGGCAGGGGGATGTCGTCTTCCTGTTCCCAGGACAAGGCGCGACCTATCCGGGCATGGGGCGCGGTCTGTACGACACGGAACCGGCATTCCGGGCGGCATTCGACGCTTGCGCCGATGCGCTGCTTGCGGAACTCGGTTTCGATCTGCGCGAACGCGTTTTCTCGAACGACCCGGAGGCGTTGCTGCCCACCGCGATCATGCAGCCGGCGACGTTCGCCATCGAGTACTCGGTCGCGCAGCTATGGATAAGCCGCGGCATAGTACCGGCGGCGATGATCGGACACAGCATCGGCGAATTCGTCGCTGCGACGCTGGCCGGGGTATTCGCCTTGCCCGACGCGCTGAAGCTGGTTGCGCGGCGTGGCGCGCTGATGCAGGCGCAGCCGGCTGGCGGCATGCTTTCGGTACGGCTGGCCTGGGACGAACTGCTGGCCAGGCTGCCCGCGGATCTGTCGCCGGCGGCCGAGAACGCGCCGGGCAGCGTCGTCGTATCGGGTACTTTGGAAGCGATTGCGCGTTTCCAGGCCGAGCTGGAGGCCGATGGCGTTGCCTGCCGCGCGCTGCGCACGTCGCATGCCTTCCACTCGCAGATGATGGAACCGGTGGTGGCGCCGTTCCGCGCCGAAGTAGCCGCCTTGCAGCTGTCGGCGCCGCTGATTCCTATCGTCTCGACCGCGACCGGGGATTGGCTGGAAGAAGCAGCCGCAAGGTCCCCCGACTACTGGGCGTCGCACCTGCGCGATCCAGTACGCTTTGCGACGGCCGTGGGCAAGGTGCTCGAAACACCGTCGCGCGTGCTGCTCGAAGTGGGCCCGCGTGCGACCTTGAGCGGCCTGTCGCGCCAGCATCCGGCTCTGCTGAAGCAGCAGGCCACGGCGATACCGTCGCTGGCCGACGACCCCGCGACCGAAGCCTCCAGCTTCCTTTCCGCGGCAGGCCAGTTGTGGTGCCGCGGCACGCCGATCGACATCGCCGCGTTCGATCGCCGCCACTCGCGTAAGCGGATGTTGCTGCCCACCTATCCGTTCGAACGCCAGCGCTTCTGGGTGGAGGCTGCGGCCAGCTCGAACGTCGTGCAGCTCCCCAGCGCGAGTGCCGTGCATCCGGTTGCGATCGTGGCTGGGCCCGCATCCGCTGCCGAAGATGCGACCGTGCCGGCCACGTCGGGTGCGCCGGATCGCCACGCACGGCTGGTCAGCCAGCTCTCGGACATCTTCGAGGACGCAGTCGGGCTCGACCTTTCCGAAGTCGATGACGAGGCCAATTTCATGGAACTCGGCCTGGACAGCTTGATGCTGACCCAGGTGGCGCTGCGCCTGCAGAAGATATTCTCGGTCAAGCTGACGTTCCGGCAGCTGATGGGCGAATGCAGCAGCCTGCAGCGCCTCGCGACGATGCTGGATGCGCAGCTGCCGCCGGAACCTGAAGCCATGCCCGCATCGGCGGCGGAGTCCGCGGCACCGGCCGGGGCGTCCGAGTCGGAAAGTGGGGAAAACCTGGCGCGCCGATTGCTGGAGCAGCAGATGCAATTGCTGCAACAGCAACTTTCCGAACTCGATACTTCGCAGGGCGCGACGGCAGTTGCGATGCCCGGCGACGAAGCCGCGCAGCCCGTGCACACCGGCCACGATCCGTCCGCTGGCGGTGCTCCAACGCTAGTGGCGCCGACCACCGAACCGCAGCGCGAGATATGGCTTGCCGATCAGCTCGGCCCGGAAGCGTCTTTGGCCTTCAATCTCTCGGTGTCGCTGCAGTTCCACGGCGATCTGAACCTGGAGTTCATGCGCGACGCCCTGCAGGAACTGGTGGATAGGCACGAGTCGTTGCGCGCAAGCATCGGGCCGGACGGCGAAACCTTCTGTGTGCTGGAACGATGCGCGTTGCTGTTGCCGATCGCCGATCTTTCGTCGTTGAGCCCCATCGACAGGCAGGTGGCCGTCGACGAGCGCATCCGGCTCACGGTGGAAACGCCGTTCGCGCTCGACCAGGGACCGCTGTTTCGCGCCGAACTGCTGCGTTTGGCCGAAGACGAGCATCTGCTGCTGCTGACGGCGCACCACATCGTCTGCGACGGATGGTCCTGGTGGACCATCGTGCGCGAGCTCGGAGCTTTGTACGGGAAGCGTTTCGAGATGACGGCGCAGCCGCTCCCCGACGCGGCCTCGTTCGTCGATTACGCACTGGCGGAGGCAGGGCGCCAGGGCGACGAGAGCCAGGCAGCCGATGAGGCGTATTGGCTTTCGCGCTTCGCCACTGGTACGCCCGTGCTGGAACTGCCCACCGATCGGCCGCGGCCGCCGAACCGCAGCTTCGCTTCGGCCCGCCTGGATCACGTACTCGATTCCGGTTTGCTGGAGGCCCTGCGCCGGACGGGCGCGGCCCGGGGCGTCGGTATGTTCGCCACGCTGCTAGCCGGCTTTTCGGCGCTGCTGTCGCGCCTGTCGTCGCAATCGGACGTGGTGGTCGGGATTCCCGCGGCGGGGCAGGCGGTGTGCGGTGCGGACCACCTGGTGGGGCACTGCGTCAATCTGCTGCCGCTGCGCTTCGAGCTCGACTCGACGAAATCGTTCGCGCATGCGATCGATGACGCGCAAGCCATGCTGCTCGATGCGCTGGAACACCAGCGTTACACCTTCGGCACGCTCCTCAGGAAGCTGCGGCTACGACGGGACCCCGCGCGGATACCGCTGGTCAGCGTGCTGTTCAACCTCGACCAGGCCATGGACCAGGAATGCACCGCGTTCCGCGGCGTGTCCATGGAATTCGACAGCAATCCGCGCAGCTTCGAGACCTTCGAGCTGTTCGTGAACGCTGTGCAGGCCCATGGCCAGTTGCGACTCGAATGCCAGTACAACCGCGACCTGTTCGATGCCGCGACCATCCGGCGCTGGCTGCGCGCCTACGAAGCCTTGCTGCGCGCTGCGATCGAGCGCGAGACTGCGGACTTCGCCAGCCTGCCGCTGGTCGATGCAGTTGCGCGTACCGAGTTGTCGTCGTTGCAGCCGGCCGCGGTCGCCTACGACCGCGAATGCAGGATGCACGAGTATTTCGAGGCCCAGTGCGATCGCACGCCGGATCGGGTCGCATTGCGCGCAGGCCCGACGTCCCTGAGCTATGCCGAGTTGGAGGCGCGCTCGAACCGCGTCGCCCATGTGCTGCGCGAGCATGGCGTCCGCCGTGGCGCGCTGGTCGGCCTGGCGCTCGATCGCGGCCCCGACATGCTGGCTGCGTTGCTGGGCATCCTCAAGGCCGGCGCGGGGTATGTGCCGTTGGATCCGCAGTTCCCGACGGAACGCCTCGCCTACATGGCCGCCGACGCCGGACTGGCCATGCTGCTGACCACGCGCGAGCATGCCGCGCATTTCGATCTGCGTGGCAGGCCGGTGCTGTTGTTCGACGAACATGCGCCCCAGCTTGCGACGGCCGCGGCAACGCGGCTCGGCCGCGACGAGTACGCCGCACAGCCCGAGGATCCGGCCTACGTGATCTATACGTCGGGTTCCACCGGTCGCCCCAAGGGCGTAATCGTGCCGCACCGTGCCGTGTCCAACTTCCTCGACAGCATGCGCCGCGAGCCGGGACTGGCTGCGCAGGACCGGCTGATGGCCGTGACCACGCTGTCGTTCGACATCGCGGTGCTGGAACTGCTGCTGCCGTTGGCGGTGGGGGCACAGATCGTGCTGGCCGATCGCGAAACCGCCGGCGACGGTGCCGCACTGCGCAGGCTGCTGGAAAGCAGCGGCGCGACGGTGATGCAGGGCACGCCTTCGAGCTGGCGTCTCCTGATCGATGCGGGCTGGAACGGGGACGATGGGTTCAAAGCCCTGTGCGGCGGCGAACCGATGGCCGTCGACCTGGCCACATCGCTGTTGTCGCGTTGCGGCTCACTGTGGAACGTCTATGGGCCCACCGAGACCACGGTGTGGTCCACCTGCGCGCGCATCGCCGCCGATCCCGATGGACAGGCGCCCGACATCCATATCGGGCGACCGATAGGCAATACCAGCGTGTGGATATTGGATGCGCATGGCGAGCTTTGCCCATTCGGCGTGCCGGGCGAGATATGCATAGGCGGCGAAGGCGTCACTAAGGGATATCTGGAGCGCCCGGATCTGACCGCCGAACGATTCGTCGCCGATCGCTACACGGCAACGGCCGCAGGCACGCCCGGACACGATGGCGTCGCCTTGCTGTATCGCACCGGCGATCGCGGTCGTTGGCGCGCGGACGGCAACCTCGAGCATCTCGGGCGTCTCGATCACCAGGTCAAGGTGCGCGGCTATCGCATCGAGCTGGGCGAGATCGAGGCCAATCTCGCCACGCGCGAGGAGATCGCCCGTGCGCTCGTGATCGTGCGCGAGGATCGCGCGAACGACCAGCGCCTGGTGGCTTATGTGGTCGCAGCGCCGGGGGCGACCATCGAAGAGACGGCGTTGCGCGCACACCTGCGGGAACTGCTGCCGGCCTACATGCTGCCGCAGCACTTCGTCGTGCTCGATGAGATTCCGCTCTTGCCGAACGGCAAGATCGACCGGAACGCGCTGCTGCCGCCAGTCGCTAAAGAGGAGGCCGTTTCGCCTCCTCCGAGCGCGACTGGGGCGGCAGCCGACCCACGCGTCCGTTACCTGTCGGAGATCTGGTCCGAGTTGCTGGGTCTGCCCGCCGGCCCAGACGACAACTTCTTCGAACTGGGCGGCCATTCGATGCTCGCCGTACAGATGGCCAATCGCGTCGAACGCGATACCGGCAGGCGGATCAAGCTGATTCGCCTGGGCGCGGAGACCCTGGCCCAGGTCGCGGCGGGGCTACCCGCTGCCACGGAGGACGCCGTGCCGGCGGGCGGCGTGGGCGGGCGCATCAGCAGCGGCTTGCGACGCCTGTTCGGATTGAACCAGGGATCCAGCCCATGAACTTCGCCGCATTCGACTGCTGTCCCGCAATTGCACGGAGGCGCTCGCCATGAGCCTCGATGGCTGGGAACCGTTCTGGCTTGGACCGTCGTCGCACCGCTTGTATGCAGCGCTGCACGCCGCATCGGGCGCGTCTTCGACCGGCATCGTCCTGGTGCCGCCGTTGCTGCATGAACTGCCGCGCAGCCGCCGGTTCATCACCGAAGTCGCCAGCGAACTTGCGGGCCTGGGCTTGCCGACCCTGCGTTTCGACTTCCATGGCACCGGCGATTCCGGGGGCTCCGGGGAGGAGCTGGATCTGGCCTCGATGCATCGGGATCTCGAATTGGCGGTGGCCGCGCTGCGCGAACGGACCCGGATCAAACGACTGGTTCTGGTCGCATGGCGGGGAGGCGCGCTGGCATTGCGCGGATGGCTCGAGAGCGGCGGCGCGGCCGACCTGATCCTGCTTTGGGAACCGATCGTCGATGGCGGTGCCTGGGTGCAGGAACTGGTAGAGACCGATGCGCGCGAACGTGCGCTGCGTCCGCCGCCGCGTGCCGGCGTGCCCCGCATGACCGATCCCTCGGACGGCCAACTGATGGGCTTTCCCGCGCCCTCGCGCCTGCGCGCGGACCTCGGGAAAACGCGTCTGGACAAGGGCATGCATCGCGACGATGTGCCCATGTGGGCGATCGTTCGCAACGATCTGGCGGAGCTTCCCGTGGACATCGCGAGAACCCTGCCGCTGCCTGCGAATGCCCCCAGTTTCAATGTCGGCGCCGCGATGGATGCGACGTTCTTCCTCACGCCTCCGGTTCGCGAGCTGGTCGGGAAACTGGGGCAGGCCGTCCGCGAGGAAGCATGGGCATGAATGCATTGCTGGATGCCAATCCTGTCGAAGCGGCCGTGGCAGACGATGTGTTCGTGCGCTTCGGTCCGGACGGGCGATTGCGTGGCGTGCTCAGCGGCGCGTCCGGAGCAGGGCCGACGCTGCTGTTGCCCAGCGCGGGTTTGCAGCCCCGGTCCGGGCCGTTCCGATTGCACGTGCTGCTGGCCCAGCAGCTGGCGGCGCACGGGATCCGAACATTCCGTTACGACATCCCTGGCGTGGGAGAGGCGCCGCGCATGCCGGAGTGCGACGCCACCCAGGCGACGATCGCCGCTTTGGACCAGCTTGAGGCGATGCACGGCTGTCGCACCTTCGCGGTGGGTGGAATCTGCAGCGCCGCCGATACCGGCTGGGACGTCGCCAATATCGATACGCGCGTGTCGGCGGTATTGCTGTTGGACGGTCTATGTTTCACCGGCCCCTGGTACTACTACGCGCGCGGGCTGGAACTGCTGCGTCGCCTGCCCAGGGAATGGCGGCATTTCGCCCGCAAGCTGCGAGGGCGCATGCGCGGTAACGCCAGTCTGGATTCGAATGCCTTCCGCACCTGGCCCAGCCATGCGCAGGCCCGCGAGCAGTTCGCCGCGATGGTGGCGCGCGATGTCCGCTTGCTATGGATCTTCAGCGGTGGCTTTGCCGACCGGTTCCTGCATGCGCGCCAGTTCGAGTGGGCCTTCGGCGCTGCGGCGCGCGACCCGCGCGTGACCATGCATTACTGGCCCGATTGCGACCACACGTATTTCGGGCGGGCACAGCGCGAGCGCCTGATCGAAGCGATCACGGGCTGGATGAGCCGACTGCCGGGGCGCCAGGGCGGATGAAAGAGATCGGCACGCAAGCACGGACCCCTCTCTATCCCGCGCCTCCGGGAGCCACGCGGCCGTTGCGCGTGGCTCTGGTGGGGCCGCCACAGGTACCTGCCTGGGTGCAGGCATTCCACGGCCTGGTCGCTGGCTACGACTGGATCGAGCTGACGACGCTGGCCGCCGCCGACGCGACGCTGCCCAAGGTCTCCGGGATTCCCAGGGGCGTCCGCGCCTTGCTTGCGTTCGAGCATGCCCTGCTCGGCGGCACCCGCAGCCTAGCGGCGATGCCGATGCCGTCCGATCCCCCACAGGATGCCGGCCATGCGGCAGCAGGTCCTGGGGACGGCGTCTCCCTGCTTGATCGCATCAGCAGCTCGCGCCCGGACCTGGTCATCGTGCTCGGTACGAAATCCTGGGCGTCCGCGCTGGCTGGCCAGATCGAGTGCGCCTGCTGGCATGTCGACGCGAGCCTGCTCGACCCTCGCCATGCGGGGTTCTCGCTGCTCGGCCCGATGATGCGTCGTGAAACAGCGACGCGGATGGCCCTGATCCTGCACGAGCCGGACCAGGCTCCCATCGACCTGGCAGCCAGCTGGGGCAAGACTCGGGCGACTTCGTTTCTCAAACAGCGCGAGGACGCGTTCCGCAAGCTGCCTGCCTTGCTGCTGCGCGCCTTGCATCGCGTCGCCCAGGGAGGCCTCGCTGCGGGCTCGCTTTCGATGGCGACGCTGGAACTGCAGTCGCAGGCGCCGGTCGGGCGGGCTGTCGGACTGCGCGCCTTCCTGTCGATCGTGCGCGCTTCTCCGCGTTGGCTGACAGGCTGGTTCAGGAACGCTCGCGTCGGCTGGACGCTGGTGCTGCGCCTGGGCGGGGCGCCGCTCGATCCGCAGTCGCCGACGATCGGATCGCACGCGCTGCTGAAAGCGCCGAAAGGATGGTGGGGCGATCCCTTCGTCGTGATGGCGCAGGAACGCAGGCTGCTGTTCGTGGAGGAAATGCTGGACCCGCGACTCAAGAAGGCCACGATCGCCTGTGTGGAATTGACCGCGGGCGGAGCGCGCGCGCTCGGCGTCGCGCTGGACGAACCCGGCCACCTGTCCTTCCCGCAGGTCTTCGCATGGGAGGGGCAGTGGTACATGACGGTCGAGTCCGGCTACGACCGGCGCGTCAGCCTGTATCGGGCCACCGACTTCCCCTTGGGATGGGCCCGGGTGAAGGATCTCGTCACCGGGCGCGTCTGCGTGGATCCGACCCTGCATCATCACGAGGACCACTGGTACCTGTTCGCCAACGTCGCCGAGAACCAGAACAACACCTGCGACGAATTGTTCCTGTTCGTCGCCGATAAGCTCGAGGGGCCGTATGCGCCGCATCCGGCGTCCCCCATCGTCTGCGACGTACGCCGCGCCCGAATGGCGGGAAAGCTGTTCCATCGCAACGGCAGGTTGATCCGGCCGGCCCAGGATTGCGGACCCGGCTACGGCAACGCCGTCGTGTTCAACGAGGTATTGGAACTGGGGCCCACGACCTACCGCGAGCGGCAACTTTCTAGGCTGGCTCCCTACCTGAAGCGCAGTGTCGATGGCTGCCATACCTACAACGCTGCGGGCGGCGTCGAAGTCCTGGATGTCCTCGGTCGTCCGCCGAACAGCGCGTACGTGGAAGTGCTCGATGCGCGGTCCGCAACGGACGCACGTGTCCGCGCGCCTTTATCCGATTCGACGGAGCCGGTGGTTTCCTCCGGCCCGCCTTCTACCGGCGGCCCGGTTCATCGGGGCGCCGCCCCGCGGTGATGCGTAATGATCCTCCATGGCGATCGAGGTTGCGCGGGATGAACAGTTCGACGGGACGCGCCTCGGGCGCGGACGAGAGCATTCGCGAGCTGCCGCGGGAACGGCCCGGCATCGTGACGCATTACCTGCGCTACTCGATCTCCAATGGCCTGGTGATGCTGGCGGGTTTCATCTCGTTCCCGATCCTGACCCGCTTTCTCGACAATACCCAGTTCGGCATTCTCAGGTACTACGACACGCTGATGCTGCTGGGCGTCGCGATCATCAAGCTCGGCACGCCGCACGCGATCGTGCGTTTCTACCCATACGACGGAAACGAGCGACGAATGCAGGAGTTCGGCACCAACATGGTGCTGATGCCGCTGATGCTGTCCGGAACGATATGGCTCGCGGGCGTGTCGGTGATCGTGCTCTGGTCCTGGCTGGGGGAGGGTACGTTCTCTCCCCTGGTCTGGTGCGCGGTGCTGATGATGCCGATGTTGGCGGCCGTCAACATCGTGCAGATGGTGATACGTGCCAGCGAGCGTTCGGACATCGTCATGGCCGTTCGCGTCATCGGCCGCATGCTCGAACTGGTGCTCGTGCTGGGCGCCGTGATCCTGGTGCAAAGAAGCGCGCTGGCGATATACGGCGGCAAGATCGTCGCCACGATACTGCTGCTGGCGTGGCTCGCACATTGGATGTACCGCAACGTCAACGTAGCGCGCGATGCGATCGACTGGCATACCGTTCGTAGCGGCCTGGTCTACGGGCTTCCGCTGATGGCGCATGAGCTGGCTTTCAGCATCCTGGCCAACGTGGATCGTGTTCTGCTCAAGCAGCTCACCGGCGATTTCGCGGCCGTCGGTATTTATGCCATCGGCTATTCGCTCGCGATGCAGCTTAACGTCTTCATAGACGCGACCCTGTCCGAGGCGTTCACGCCAGTGGTGATGCGTGCCTACGAAACCGGCGGCAGCTCCGCGGTGCGTGCGCTCAAGGAGAGGGTGCTGCTGCCGATGACCTACGCGGTGGCGGCCATCATCGGAATCCTGCTGGTATCGGGCGAGGACATGCTGGTGGCGCTCAGCGGGCACGACAAGGCCGCGTCTGGCGAAGTGTTCATCGTGATCGGAATAACCGTATCGACCTATTCCATGCTCGCCATCTCGAACTACGGCCTGCAATTGAAGAAGCGGACGATGCAGGTGCTGATCATCACCTTGGGCGCGGCGCTGCTGAACGTGGTCATGAACCTGATTCTGATTCCGCGCATGGGCTACATGGGCGCTGCATGGTCGACCGCGATCGCTTACGGCGCGTTGGCCCTCGCGCAGTTTGTGATCTGCCCGAAGGGATTGGCGCGCCTGCCGGACGCGCATGCGGTCGCCGTATCGCTCGCGTGCCTGGCGGTGCTGGTGGGCGTGGCGCGCGGCACCAACCTGTTCGGGCTGCACGCCATTTGGGCACGACTGTCCGTCGCCGGCCTGTTGTTCGTGTTGCTGTATGCCTTGCCGGTCATGGCGCTGGATCAGAAACTGCGCCGGATGGCGATGGGCCTGATGACGCGGTCGCGATGAGGTGACGACCTGGTTGCTATCTCCGCTGGCCTGGCTGTTGCTTGCGGGTGCGGTGATGCCCTGGGCATGGGCCCGTCGTCGGCGCCAGCGCTGGCAGTTGATCGCGAGCGTTTCGCTGGCGGTCGTTGCGCTCGCGGCCATGACGCCGCTGGTGGCCAATCTGCTCGGAAAGCCGCTGCAACGTCCGATCGCCGCGCCGCTTACGTGCCGAGCCGCGCCGCCGTCGATCGCCGTCGTGTTGGGGGGCGGTACCGACGGGCGCCCGCGGAGCCATGCCGATTTCTCCGTGCTCAACCTGGCCTCCCGGCGACGAATGGATCGCGCAGTAGCCTGGTGGCATGCGCGCGAAGGGCGCGCGCTGGTGCTGGAGGGCGGTGGGCCGCAGGGAGGCATCGCTGTCGCCGAACTGATGGCAGCGTACGCGCGAATGCAGGATGTCCCGGTGGCGGCCCTGCGCGTGGAAAACCGATCCGACGATACCTGGGGCAATGCTCGTCATGCCGCAGGGATGACGCCGCCGCTGCCCCGACGCATCGTCCTGGTGACCTCGCTGATCCACATGCCGCGCGCTCGCGCGGCCTTTGCCAGCGCAGGCTTCGAAGTGTGTCCGCTGGGTGCGGATGCGCGCAGCCTGCCGTCGCGCCTGCCGTGGGCGCTCGTTCCGCGAACCAGTGCGCTCGTCAATACGGAGCTTGCCCTGCACGAATGGGTGGGGCTCGCGTATTACCGCTGGCGCGATCGTCGCGATGGGCTCGTGAATCGCTGAGGCTCGCGTCCTGGCCTGGGCTGCGGCCCATCCTCCGACGCACGAATCGTCAGGCATCGTGGAAAAAAAAAGAGCCCCGGATATCCGGGGCTCTTCGTTGGGGCGGTTAGGACTATTACTTGTAGACCGAGAAGGTCGTGGTCGCCGTCTTGGTCAGGCTGCCGGAGGTGGCCACCGCCGACAGCTTGTAGGTGCCGATCGAGCTGGGACCCACGCCGGAGGTGAAGGACACGCGGGCATAGCCGTTGGCGTCGGTGGTGGCGCTCAGGATCACGTGGTTGACGCCGTTCGGCTTGAGCGCGTCGAACGCGACCTTCGCACCCGAGACCGCCACGCCGTTCTTGAGGACACGGGCAGTGATGGACACGACTTCGCCGGCCTTGTAGGAGGCCTTGCTCGTGCTGACGGTTTCCGTCAGGCCGATGGCGGCGGGAGCGGCGACGGAGTAGGTGGCCGACGCATTGCCGGTATGGACCGAGCCGTTGGCGCTGCTGACGCCCAGGCCGATGCCGTAGCTGCCGGCGGCAGCCGTGGTGGTCGACATCACGGCAAGGGTCGCAGAGCCGCTGGCGCCAGGAGAAAGCGCGATCGCGGTCGTCGACAACTCGCCCGTCCAGCCGGTCGGAACACTACGAGCGAGAGCGAACGAGGTGTTGGCGCAGGCGCTGCTGTCGTTGTTCTTCAGGCTCACCGTGTACTTGTTCTCCGTGCCGGCGGCGACGGCGGCGGTCGGGCCCGTCATGGTCACGGTCGGCGCTGCGCGGGTGCAGGTCGGAGTCGGCGGCGGAGGCGTGGAGCCGGCCTGGATTTCGTAGGCGCCCACGTCGTTGGCGGCGCCCGAGGGGCGCGGCTGCAGGACGAAGTCGGTGGACATGCCGCTGATCATCGGGGCCTTGTCGGTCACCGGGCTACCGGCGAGCGGTTCGGCATCGAAGGCGGCCAGGGTCATGTTGGTCAGCTTCGGGTCCTGGGTGCAGGTGGTTCCCGTCTGGCAGGTACGCACCTTCCAGGCCATGTTGCCGGAGAAGGACTTGGCCGCCGGAGCGCTGCCGCCGCTGAACAGCGTCGCGGTGGAGCTGTTGGCGTAGTACGGGAAGCCGACCACCAGGTTGTTCTGGATGTTGATCTTGTCGGTGGAAGCGCCTTCGCCATAGGCGATCTGCGCATCGCCTTCGCCGGCGATGGTGTTGTGGCGCACGGTCGCGGTGTCGTTGCCGGTCAGGATCAGCAGCAGCGTGCTGCCGTAGGCGCGGCACAGATCGCCCTCGGCCATGTAGTACTTGCCGTGGAAATAGGTGCAGTTGCCGACCAGGACCGAGTTCTCGATCAGCGAGTTGCCCTTGATCTTGACCTGGTTGCCGGCGTTGGCGACCGAGTAGATGCGGCGCAGCGTCACGTTGGTCGTGTCCGCACCGTCCATGTAGCGCAGGTCGAGGCCGTCGGAGGTGTTGTGATGGATGAAGGCGTCTTCGATCAGCCATTGGCCGCCGGTGTCGACCGTGCCGAAACCGTCGCCGTAGCCGCCGGTGGTCTGCGCCCAGCACGCCCACGGCTCGCCGGTCGCGACGCGCTCGCCGCAGCCGTTCCAGCCGATTTCGATGTCGCGCATGATCATCTGGCCGGAGTTCGAACCGGTGCCGACGTTGCCGTCCCAACCGGCGCTGCCGTTCTTGTTCATCTTGACGCGTTCGAGGGTCCAGTTGGACAGGCCGCCGGCGTTGAAGCCGCGCGCCGCCATGCCGTGCACGTTCACGTCATGCATCCACACGTTGTTCGAAGCGGTGGCGTACACGCCCACGCGGGCCCAGGCCATCGCGCTGGTGCAGGTCGCCGCGGCATTGGAATGGTTGTAGACGCAATCGCTGTTGTCGGTGATTTCGAGATTGCCGACTTCGACGTTCGAGCTGCCGTCGAGGTTGAGCACGCGATGGGTGCCGGCGACGCCGACCAGCTTGGTGCCGGCCTTGCCGAGGATGCGGGTGCGCGAGGTCGCGCTCGGGCCGCTCGGGATCTTCTGCATGTAACCGCCGCTGCCGATCTGGAAGCTGCCGGCGCCGATCATCAGGGTGTCGCCGCCTGCAATGCGCGCGCTACCCGAAGAAGGCATGGCGATGTTGGGGTTCTTCCAGGCGCAGGCCTGGGAGGTTCCGCTACCGGGATAGGCTGCATCGGCGCGGCCGGTGCATTGGGCGGCATCGCCACCGTCGGTGCGGACATAGAAGGTTGCGGCTTGGGCGGATCCGATAGCGGCGAAGCCAAGCGACGGAAGCAGGAGCGAAAGGAAGGCTCTGGGCAGCTTGCGGCTGCGAAGGGTGGAAGGGGACATTTAGAAGTGCGACTCCGGTTTGTGATTGGTGATGTGGTGGCACCTCCTATGTGGCCGGGGGCGGATGCTAGGGACGGGGGAGGGGGTGTTTTGTGCGCTACGTCACAGTTCACAAGATCTTCACGGGTCACATGTCGACCAAGAGCGTCTTTTGTGACGCGCAACCTGACAAATCTGGTCATATTCAGCTGGGGTTCGAAGACATAAAGGCTGAACAGGGGAATTGCGGCCGTATTTGCGGCGTGGCGCAGCCTCGCCCGGCCGCTGAGTCCTTAAGCGCGTAATGGAGGGGTTGCGGAAGCGTCCATTCCGATAGACCCGGAATAGAGCGTGCCAAGCGACAGGTATGCCTTCACCCGTAGGCGACTCGGCTGACTGCGTCTGTGACAATTGCGTCGCAATATAAGATGAGACGAGAGCCTGAATCTGGTCTCGTCAGACCTCTGCGCATCCGGTGAGGACGGAAGGATACGCGCGGGGCGGCTCAGGCGACGCAGGCCGGTATGGGTCGCGGCCGGCGTGGTGTCGCCGCTCTCGGGCGGCGAAAAGGCGGCCCGGCGGTTAGCCGAGTTTTCCGTCGTAATCCGTCCTGTTGACGTAACCCGCCGAGCCTTCCTGGGAAATGATCCTGCCCGGTACGCCGACCACCACCGAGTCGTCGGGGATGTCCATCGTGACCACGCAGTTGGCGCCGATCGCCACGTTGTTGCCGATGCGGACGCTGCCGGCGATCACCGCTCCGGGGCCGATGTAGATGTTGTCCCCCAGGACCGGATAGCCCCGATTCCTGCCGCGGTTCGCCCGCCCGATCGTCACGCCCTGGGAGATGTTGCAGTTCCGGCCGATCGTGGCTTTCTGGCTGACGACGATGCCGCCGAAGTGGCCGATGTAGAACCCGCAGCCGATGGAGGTGCCGGCAGGGATGGAGATTCCCAGCTTGTAGACCAGATGCCCGAGCACCAGGCGCGCGAATGGATACAGCGTGTACCTGAGCAAGGGACGGCCCTTCGTGTATGCACAGGTGCGCATCCAGAAGTTGTAACGGTACGACTCGCCGTGGAAGACGTAACGAAGCAGCGAAGCACGCTTCGCGTTTCCGGTGATCCGGTACAGATCGGAAAGCACCAGGAATCTGTACTGCGCAAAGGTCATGGGCCTTCCCGCCTGCGAGCGTTGCGAGGACGCGTCGCCGATCCTTGATGCATCGTCCGATGGCCGCACGCTGTCGCCCATCAGTCGCTCGCCTTCATGAGCGAAACCACGGCCTTGAATTTTCCGTTCGCGGATCGTGGTATCGATTCGACGGCTTCGACGATCACGGCGACTTCTCCAAGGCGCTGGCGAACGCGCCTCTCTATGTCGGCGGCATCGGTTGGGCCGAAAGCCGCGGCCGGCACGACCTTCACGCGGATGCGGTCGAGCGCTTCCTGGATGATCTGCCCTTCGACGACGTTGTCCTGGCCGATAAAGATGCCGTGGAACCGGACCATCTGGCGTCCGTCCGGTCCGACCACCACATCTTCGATCCGCCCGACCACCTCCTTCAGTACCGGCATCGAGCGTCCGCAAGCGCACGGCTGCGGATCCCACGAGGCGAGGTCGCCGACCCGATACCTGATGAAGGGCTGGTACTGCCGCACGAATCCGGTGGCCACCACTTCTCCGGCCTCGCCGGGATCGCAGGCGCGGCCGTCCGGGCGCAGGATCTCGACGACGCCCGCATCCGGACTCAGGTGCAGGCGCTGGTGCGCGCATTCGCTGGCGAAGACGGCGTTCTCGACCGTGCCGTACTCCTCGAACACCCGGCATCCGTATGCCCGCTCCATGACCGAGCGCATGCTCGGCGTTAGCTTTTCGCTGGTCGTCACCACGGCTTTCAAGGCAGGAACGCTGAGGTTGCGATCCAGGATGTGGCGCGCGAGCAGGTAGTACGACATGGCGTACCCCGTCAGCCACTGCGTCCCGTGGCGCCACAGCGCTTCCACGTACTGATCGGCGTTCTCGCGGCTCAAATGGAAGGCCGAAAAGTAGATCTGGTTTTCCACCCGGTTGTAGCGATGGAAAGGGCCGCTGCTGTTCGCATCGGGAACGACGATGCGCCCGGAGAAGGTCGCGCGGCCCTCGCTGAAGGACGTGCCCGCCCAGTTCGCCGATCGCGCTTCGCGTAGCGCCCTGGCGTCGCGCGCTTCCCTGGCCGTCCATAGCGTCGATATCGGCGTGCCTGTCGAGCCGCTGGTGAGGAAGCGGTAACGCAGCAGCGGGCGAACGTCGTCGCGGGCAAAATCCTGCGGATCGCTACGGATCGGATCCTTCGACAGCAGCGGAAGCTCCGACAGGCGTCCCGCACGTGCCGCGGCTTTTTCCTTATCGCTCCAGGTCCGTCGATAGTAGGGAATGTGGTCCGCGGCATTGCCGAGCAGGATCTTCAGTTTTTCAGCTTGATAGGCGTTGAACCTGTCGAGCGGCCAAGAGTCGCGATCGCGGTAGCCATGGACCAGATCGCCGTATCCCGGTCCCGAGCGCAGCCAATGCCGATAGAGGCCGAACGCCGATGCGGCGACGTCCTGGCCCCGTTGCGGGAGATGCGCGTAGATCTTGTCCGTCAGGCCCATAGTGGATTCCGTGCCGCTAGCGGATCGGCGTCTTGCCGCACGGCACCGCGCCGGCTTTGCCGCTTGCGGGGCTGCCGGCGAGCGGTTGGGCATCGAAGGCGGCCAGCGTCATGTTGGCGAGGTGGGGGTTCTGGTCGCAAACCGTGTCGCCGGGACAGTCGCGCACGTGCCAGGCGATGTTGCCGGCGTAGCTGGTGATGGCCCAGGTCCTGCCGCCGCTGAACGCGGTCAAGTTGTCGGGCCGCAGGTAGTACGGCGATCCGATCACGAGATTGTTTCTGACCTGGATGCGGTCGGTCGGGTTGCCCTCGCTGTGGCCGATCTGTACCGCGCCTTCGCCGCTGATGGTGTTGTGGCGGACGATCGCCGTGTCGTGGCCGGTCATCACCAGTTGCAGGGTGCTGCCGTCGGCCCGGCACAGGTCGCGATCCGTCATGAAGAACTTGTGCCTGAAGTAGCTGCAGTTGCCGACCAGAACCGAGTTCTCGATCAGGGAGTTGCCCTTCACCTTGACCTGATTGCCCGCGTTCGCCACGGCGTGGATGCGACGCAGGGTCACCCGGGTCGCGTCGGCCCCGTCCATGTAGCGCAGGTCGAGTCCGTCGGAGGTGTTGTGGTGGACGAAGGCGTCCTGAATCAGCCACTGCCCGCCGGTATCGGTGGTGCCCAGGCCGTCGCCGTAGCCCCCGGTCTGCTGTGCCCAGCACGCCCACGGCGCGCCGGTGGCCACGCGTTCGCCGCAGCCGTTCCAGGCGATTTCGACCTCGCGCAGGACGATCCTGCCGGAGTTGGAGCCGCCGTCGCCGATGTTGCCGTCCCAGCCCGCGGTTCCGTTCCGGTTGAGCTTGACGCGCTCGACCGTCCAGTCGCGGAGACCGCCTGCGTTGATGCCGCGCGCCGCGAGTCCATGGATGTCGAGGTCGTGCAGCCACACGTTGCTCGAGGCACGGGCGTACAGCCCAACGCGGGCCCAGGGCATGGAGCCGGCGCAGGCCGCAGCGGGGTCGGGATGCTTGTAGACGCAGTCGCTGTTGTCGGTGACTTCGAGATTGCCGATTTCCACGTTGGAGCTGCCGTCCAGATTGAGTACGCGATGCGTGCCCGCGATGCCGACCAGTTTCGGAGTCGCGCCGGGTTTGCCCAACAGGCGTGTCGGATTCGCGCGGCTGGGCCCGCTGGGTATGGATTGCATAGGCCCGCCGTCGCCGATTTCGTAAGTACCGGCGCCGATCATCAGGGTGTCGCCACCGGCGATGCGCGCAGGGCCGGAGGCGGGCAGGGCGATGGCCGGATTGTTCCAGGCGCAGCCATCTGCGGCGCCGCTGCCGGAGTAGGCGGCGTCGACGCGGCCGTTGCACTGCCTGGCATCGCCGCCGTCGGCGCGAACGTAGTAGGTCGTTCCGCCTGCCGATGCCGTGGCCGCTACCGGAAGATCGGACTTGCCGGAATGGCCCGATGGACACAGTTCCGTTGCGGGTTCGGTTTCGTCCGCGCACGCGGCCAGCGACGCGAGCGCGAACGCCGCGAGCGCGAGTCGTGGCGTTCGGCGATGCGTGCTCCCGGTGCGACTGCAATGGTGGCGGCAGATGCTGATGCTGTTCCCCTGTCCACGCTCGAACATCAACGCAACAAACGCCGGGATCTCGCAACTCCGGCAAGGCGCGGCAGCGCCCGAGCCGCGAGCGGGAAGCGTTGACCGGCAGGAATCGGCGCCGGGATGGGCGCGCCGGAGGCCGCGGCCTCCCGGCCCGCGTAGGCCTTGAGGATGCCGTAGCGTTCCATCAGTCCGCAAAGGATCCAGAAGTTGGCCATGACGACGCTGTCGAAGAAGGGACTGCCATACATGTTGCCGAGCGCCATCGACAGGACCGCGAACGTGAAGCCGAGCTCCAAGGTGCGCGCCTGCGATGGCGCTACCGCCGCGGCGGAACGGCGCAGCGAAGCCGCCAGCCGCCATAGCCGCCAGAACACCCAAAGCAGTGCCAGCAGGCCGAGCGGCCCGCACTCGGCCAAGGTCAGCAGGAAACCGTTGTGCGCGTCCTTGCCGGCGTAGGTGGTGTAGTCGCCGATATGCTCGCTGAAGCGTCCCAGGCCGACGCCGGCGGGATGGTCGCGCAACATGTCGATCGTGCCGTTCCAGATCGAGAAGCGGCTGGTGGTGCTGACGTCGAAGGTCACCGAGCCGGTGCCGGAGACCTGCTGGGTCTGCTGGACGCGGTCGACGACGCTCCCGGGCAGCAAGGTCGCCGAGGTCGCCACGAGCAGCAGCGCGGCGAGCATCGCCGCGGGAATGCTGCGCGATACCAGCAGGATCATGATCGAGAACAGGCCGATCAGGTAGGACTGGCGCGAGTAGGTGAGCAGAATGGCCATGGCCAGGATCACACTGCCCGCGAACGCCGCCCAACGCACCCACCGGCGCTGCCGGTACTGCAAGGTCGGTGCGAACAGCATCGGCAGGAACATCGCAAAGAACACGCCCGCGCGATTGGCCATCTTGATCTGGCCGAACGGGCCGGTGGCGCGTTGGGTTTCGGAAAATTCGCCCAGGTTGAACGACAGCCCCTGCAGGACGGCTTCCAGGCCCGCTCCCACGGCGACCAGCAACACCAGCAGGATGAGCTGCCTGGTCTGCTTCATGTCCAGGCCGCACTTGCGGTAGGCGATGTACAGCAAGGGATACAGGACGGCGACTTTGGCTTCGCGCAGATCCTTCTCTGCATCGGCCAGGTCGTGCCAATGCGCGGCGATGAAACCGATCAGCATCGCCAGGAACAGGGCGAGCAGCGGCGGAATGAGGTAACCCGGACGTTTCAGGTACTCGGGCTCGCGCCCGCCCATGAGCATCGCGAGCACGAGCAAGGCGACCGAAGTGCCGACACTGACATCCGGCGGCAGGTGCGCCGTGTTCGGAAGCAGGATGATCGGAATGGCATAGAGCAGGCGCATCGGATCAGTTCGTCCCGCCGGCGATGCCGGTCGCATGTTTCGCAGATGCGGATTGAGTGTTCATTTCGCCTGGCCGCGGGCAGCGCGCACGAGCACGCCGTTGTCGGTGGAGGCGTCCGGCTGGAGGCAACGCTCGTAGACGGCCGATGTCGCGGCGCCGAGCGCCTGCTGACTATGGTGCTGGCTCACGTGTTGCATGGCCGCCTGTACGAGCCGCGAGCGCAGTAGCGGGTCGGCCATGCGCGACATCGCGACCGCCAGCGCCTTGGCATCGTCGGGGCGGAACAGCAGGCCCGTGCGCTCATCGTCGATCAGCTCGACATTGCCGCCCACGGCCGAAGCTATCACCGGACAGCCAGCGGCCATGCTTTCGAGCAGCGCGTTCGAGAGGCCTTCGAAATGGGAGGGCAACACCAGGAAATCCGCGGCCTGCATCAGTCCGGTCGCATCCGAGCGCTCGCCGAAGAAACACAGGTCCGCTTCCACGCGGTGGTCTGCCGCAAGTTCTTCGATGGCGACCCTCAGCGGCCCGTCGCCGGCAAGCGCGATCCACGGGCGCTCGCTCGGCCGCATCGTCGCCAGCGCCCGGACCAGGCAAGGCAGGTTCTTGGCCGATACCAGCCGTCCGACGAACAAGCCGAACTGGCGCCCCTCCGGTACGCCGAGCGAGCGCCGGATCGCTGCGCGTTCCTCGCGGGAGATGGCCGCCGGAATGCCGACGCCGTTGGCGATGGTTACGAACATCGCCTCGCGCGCGCCGGTACGGCGGGCGGTAGCGCGGGCGCCCGCGCTCGAGTTCGCTATGACGGCGGCGCTTTGGCCAACGATGAGGCGCTTGAGCCACCAGAACCAGGCCGGTCTGTCGAGCGCAAAGCTGCGCTCGGACGCGACGAGCGCCGGCCGCCGGCGCGACAGCAGGCGCGCGAGGACCGTCGACCATTCGGCGGTCAACGAGAAGGCGTGAACGATGGCGTAGTCTCGATCCCGCAACAGGCGCGCGTAGGCGCGCAGGAACGCAAGGTCGATCCGGCGGCGCTTCGGCAGGTAGTGCACCGGAACGCCATCGCGCCGGATCGCGTCGGCCAGGAAGGAGTCGCAACGGAAGAACGCCAGCTCGGGCTCCCATCGCTGGCGATCCAGGCCCATGAGCAAATGCTGGACCTGGCGTTGGCTACCGCCTACTTCCATGCCGTCGATCACCACCAGGAGCCGCTCACGCCGCATGGTTGATGGCCCCCGTCATCAGGCCATGCAGCTTGACGGCTTCCTTGCGGGCATCGAACTCTATTTCTATACGCTGCCGTGCCGCGACCGACAGCCGCCTGCGCAGCGCAGCGTCGTCCAGCAAGCGCTGGAGTGCCTGCGCGAGCGATGCGGCGTCGCGCTCGGCCGCCAGAAGTCCATGCACGTCGTTGCCGATCAGTTCCGGCACACCGGAAACAGGGCAGCTGACGACAGGGCAGCCCGCGGCCATCGCTTCCATCAGGGCCACCGGGATGCCGTCGCGGCTGCCATTGGCGGCGATCTGGCAAGGAAGGGCGAATACCGTGGCCTGTTCCAGCGCCGTGCGCACGTATTCCTGCGGTTGTGCTCCAGCCAACTCCACGTGTTGCCGCAGTTCGTGGCGATCGATCAGGCCCAGCAGTTCCTGGCGCGCCGGGCCCTCGCCGACCAGGGTGCATTGGAAGGGCGTGCCGTTGTCGCGCAGAATCGCCAAGGCTTCGATCAGCGTGTGGAATCCCTTTTCGGGAGACAGGCGGCCGACCCCGAGTATCCTGTTTCCGGAGGGATCTTCCGTGCGCAGGGGAATCTGCCGCAGGTCGACGCCGCAATGCACGACCTTCAGTTTGTGCGGCGCCAGCGCGGATATGTTGCGATCGAGCCAACCGACGTTGTGGCGCGAAATCGTGACCGCCAGCGCGGCATCGGCGATCTTGCGCGGCAGCAGCTGATGGTTCCTGAACACATCGTGGGCGTGGCAGGTGAAGCCGAATGGACGTTGCATGGCGCGCGCCAGTACCCAGGCTGCCGTGGTCGGATACGTCGACCAATGCGCGTGTATGAATTGCGGATCGAATGCCTGGAGCCAGGGAATCTGGCTCAGACTTCGGACCAGGGTCGCCAGCGATTTCGCCATGACGGCCGGAGTGCGCCAAGTGTCCGCGACGACTATGGCGACGCCGCTGCCGATGCGGACGGGATGTGCGAACAGGGCGCGCAGGGTATTCCACAAGGTCGGCAGCAGACCCAGCGGCTGGCGAACGCGATCCAGCAGCGCTGCGGCGTCCGCCTGGACCATGGTTTCTTCAGAGCGCTTCAGGGAAAGAATTCGTACGTCGACCCCTACCTCGATCAGGGTACGGATCTCGCGAACGATGAATGTCTCCGACCAGCTGGGAAACTGCGAGACCACGTACACGACCCGGCGCAATGGCTGGGGCGAAGTCGCCGCGAACTCGGCGCAGGCCGTGTCCTGCGGCATCGCGGCCGGAGCGCCTTCGGAGCTGGTGAACTCATGGATTGCCCGCGACTGCATTGTCGTTTGCCCGACCGCTGTTCAGTAAAAAACAACGTTGCGTGGCGCCACCGACGGCCAGTGGCCGGGCGGCGGTCGGCGGCCGGCAGGAAGGGCGCTCTAGCTCAGCGCTGGGGAGTCCAGGTCACGATGCGTTCGCCGCGCAGGAACCGGAACAGGCTGACGGCGGAGGCCAGGTTGGTCAGCAGGAAGTAGTATGGCTTCGTGAGAAAACGCGACTTCCCCGACAGGCGCAGCGAGGTGAATCCAAGCAGGCCCGAAAACAGCAACGCGAGTTGCAGCGCCAGCAGCCAGACGTAGCGTCCCTGCAGCGCGAGCGCCAGGTTGGCCAGCAGTGCCAGCATCCAGAACACCGGCGACAAATAGCGGAGCAGCTTGTGCGACCAGAGCTGCCAGGCGAACGCGCCGAATCTGAACGGGTTGAGAAAGCGCTTCTGGCTCGCCAGCGCCGACAGGCTGCGCATGCCGACGCGCACGCGCATGGCCAGTTCCCGATCGGGATGGTCCAGGGTCTGTTCGTAACACATCGCATCGGGTTCGAGTACGGTGCGCAGACCCTGTTCGCGGACCACCATCGCGACGACGAAGTCGCTGATCAGTTCCGGAGCGATCTCGCGGTAGGCGCTGCGGCGGACCGCATACAGACAGCCGGAAACGCCGATGAGCGAACCGAGATCGCTTTCCGCCATCCGCAGCATGATTTCGTAGTTCCAATAGGACGTCCCGCCCTGGCCGGTCGCATCGTCCTGCTGCGCGACATAGCTGAGGCGGCCGGCGACGCAGCCCACCGACGGGTCGTGGAAATTGCGGGTTATCGCCCGCAGGGCATGCGCTTCGATCCGGGTCGTGGCGTCGGTGAAGAGCAGGATGTCCCCGGATGCGGCGGCCGCGGCCGCGTTCTGGCAGGCCGTCTTGCCCTGGCGCCCTTCGATGCGGAGCAGACGTACATTGCGGGCGTCGAGGCCGCGCACGACGCGGTCGGTTCCGTCGCTGGAGGCGTCCGAAGCGACGATGACGTCGATCTGCTGCTGTGGGTAATCCAGAGCCAGTACGTTCCGGACCTTCTGCGCAATGTCCTTCTCTTCGTTGTACGCCGTGATGATCACGGTGACGGACGGCGTGATGGCTTGCTTGCGCGGCGCGCGCGGGCGGATGCGTGCAAGGGCGATCGCCAGGACCGGATAACCCGCGTAGACGTAAGCCAACAGGCAGACCGAACCCCAGAACAGAACTTCGAGCATGGCTCTGGGTCCTCCGTCAGCGCTGCCACCAGAGCGTCAGGAACACGGCGTTTTCCGTGTATTCCGGATCGGGAATATTGGACTTTCGCTCGTTCCGGATCGCTTCTGCGCGCCAGCCCCAGTGCTGAGTCATCTGATAGCTGATGCCCAGGCTGTACACGCGATCGCGGTCTTCCTCATTTCGGGCCAGGAACTCGCGGTTGCGCAGCGAACCGGTGAGGAACACGGTGACCAGGGGGCGCGGCCGATAGTCGACCTGGAAGAACGCGCCGCGCTCGGTGCGGTCCGCATCGGTGCGGTCTATGTAGCGCAACTCCCTGTACAGCGGACGGACCCGGAAGCCGAAGCGCTCGCCCCTGTAGCGGTAGTCGAGTTCGACGTCGCGCTGCCTGTACACGCCCGACGACACCAGCGAGGAGGACGAGTCCACCAGGTCCGGAACCAGGCTTTCATCGGGGTCGCGCAGGCGCACCACCAGATCCTGGACCTGGTCGGCGAACTGATGGCGGGCGCGGAAACGAACGCGGGTTCGCGAATCCGGTTCCCACTGCACCGTCGCCCGGGCGATCGTCGTCGTGGGATCTTGGCCGACGTCGCGGTTCAGACGCGAATGGCCCAGGTCCAATTCATACTGGATCTTGCGCAGCCTGCCTTCATAGCGGACGAAGCCGTCGTTTCGCGTGTAGTCGACGGCCGTCGTGGCGTCGTCGAACTCGGCTTTCGTGGATACCACGTTGAGCGAAGCTTTCGAGGTGGGGCTCAGGTCGCGTTGCAGGGAGGCGGCCGCGCTACGGCGCTTGCCGTCGAAGTCGGGCGCCACTTCTGCATGCGTGCGGACCCCTCTGAGGTCCAGTTGGAAGCGGGTCGCATCGCCCAGTCGCGCGAAGAAGCTGGGGCCGCCGAGGAAGACGTTCACCCGTTGCAGGTTGCCCGGGTATCGTCCGCCGCGGAAATTGATCGGCTCCTCGCTCAGATAGTCCTCGGCTACGAGGTTCAGCCGCTGCGGCAGCAGCGACCAGTTGAGCTGTCCAGCGAACTCGCTCCGGCTCTCGTCGTCGAACCGGCTGCCGAAATAGTGGCGGCGCTCGAGTTCGCCGCGTGCCTGCAGCTCGACCGATGCGCCTTCTTCCTTGAAGTTGAACTTGACGCGGGGGACCAGGACCGTTTCCTTCGCCTGGTTGTCTTCGCTTTGGTTGATGTTGTCGCTGTGCAGCGTTTCCAACTCGAAGCGGTAGTCGAGCTTTCCAGCGTGGGCGCTGCCTGCCAGTGCCGCCGCGGCAAGGATCGCCACGTGCAGCTTTGTCCGACGCGCGCGCGTCCGGGGGAGGGGAGGGCACGCCGAGCGGCGGTCAGGCGCTCTCATTGAAAATCACGCCGGCGAACTTAGCGGGATCGAAATTGGCGGCGGCTGCGGCGATTTCCGAAGGGGTGTTGCGGCCGTATCCCGCAACCAGGACCACCACGTCCGCCAGGTCCGACAGGATGCGCGCATCGGGCGCGCCGAGCGTCGGCGGGCTGTCCAGGACGATGTAACGGTCGGAATAACTGCTGCGCAGCGAATCGAGCAGAAGACGCATGCGGAACGAGGAGAAGTACTCGGTCTCCATTTCGCTGTAGGCCGACCGTCCTGCCGGGATCAGCTTGAGGCGCGGGATGACGGTGCTGTAGATCATATCTTCCACGTCCGCATCCGGGTCTTCCAGATAGTTGATCAGGCTGCCGCGTGAGTCGTTGACCTTCATCACGGAATGCTGAACGGGATGAAGCAGGTTGCAGTCGATCAGCAGCGCGCTCCTTTCCTGGTCGAGGGTGATCGTGAGCGCGAGATTGCGGGCCACGAAGCTGCCCCCGCACCCCGGCCCGACCGGCGCGACCAGGGTGATGAAGTTGTCCGTCGCGGTCGCCAGCAGGCGAGTGCGCAGTTCCCGGAAGGCGTTGACCAGTTGACGGTTGGCGCCGTCGGCGAAGGGAATGATCGAGCGTTCGACCAGTTGCTCTGGCGTCAGGGTCGTTCCCCCGTCGCGGCGCGCGACGCTTTTGTTCCCATGCTTGATATCAGTCATCTTGGCCGAGGCATCTGCTGCGTGGCGATTGAAATCGTTCATAGGACATCCGCCATTTTCAGGACGAACACGAGACCGTAGATAAGGGGCACGACTGCGAACAGGATCGTTCCGAGCTTCATCCGCTTGGCGTGCAGTTCGGTCTGGTCGTGCGTCAGGTGCAGCGGGATGACCCCGAGTACCGGCAGGCCCGCATCGCGTTCGATCTGCAGCGGCGAGCGCACGCGCGGGTCGTGCTTGACCAGCATCGACAGCATCACCAGCGGGATGACGACCGCCAGCAGCAGGCCGGCCACGGCGAAATGCATCAGGCGCAAGCCCGTGGCCTGCAGCGGGATCGAGGCGGGCTCGAGGATCTGGAAGCCCAGGCTGCGGCCGTCCGCGTCCAGGCTCATCGAAACGCGCGCATTTTCGCGGCGCTTGAGCAGGTCGTCGAACATTTCCTTGTTGACGTCATGCACACGGGTCAAGGCGGTGACGGTGCCCTCGTCGCTGATGATCTTGCGGCTGCGTTGGAGTTCCTCGCGAAGCAGCGCCTGCGCCGTGGCGAGGCGGGACGCCGAGGCCGCGCCCTGTCGGCGGACCTCCGCCAGCTGCGTGCGCAGCTGCTGGTAGACCGGATTCATCGACGCGGTCTCGCCGGGCAGCACCGCTATTCCGCTGGATCTCGCCCCCGGATTGTTGCGCAGCTCGCGAATCTGATTGCGGACCCGGACGACGTCCGGATGCTGGGCCGTGTAAGTCAACATCAGACGATCCTGCTCCGCCTGCAGCGTTGCGAGCTGGACATTGGTCTGCGTGGAACGCGAAATGGTATTGAGTTGGCTTTCGCGCGAGAGCTGGCTCATCACCTGGCGCTCCTGCGCACCGACGTCGGCCAGATCCATGCTGGCGTTGTCGGCCGCCCGGCGCAGCTCGGCGATGCGGGCGGAAACGTCGGTATCGACGCCCGGCATCGCATCCGGGTTCGAGCTGCGGTATTCGCGCAGCTTCCGGTCGGCGTCGGAGAACGCGCGCTGGTAATTGTCCACCTGCGCATCGATGAACTGATACGCGGAACGGCTGGCGCGCGCCCTGGAGTCCAGCACCTGCTCGATCAGCGCCTCCGAGAACCGCTTGGTCACGGCATAGGCGCGCTTCGGGTCGGAATCCGAATAGGTGATCTTCACCAGGCTGAGCTTCGGGTCCGACGAGCGCGTCTGAGCGCGATCGGTGACCGCGATGTCCGTGCTGTTGATGATGGAATTGATCAGCTCCTGCTTCCGCAGCGGGCTGGGGTGCCCTTCCAGCCATCCACCGGCCTTCAGCACATCTTCCATGACGCGACGCCCGAACAGCACTTCGCGCGAAATGACCGCGCGGGCGACCTCGTTGGGCGCATTGGTGCGTCCCTCCATGAGCGGTGCGATCGGGGTGTTGTCCTGGACCAGTACCATCGCCGACGACTTGTACGTGGACGGGTTGAACAGTCCCCAGGCCAGGAAGAGCAGCGCGATCACCGCGAAAATGGTGGCGAGCGGCAGCAGATAGCGCCGGAATTCCCTGCGGGCGAGCGACAGCATGGTCAGCGCCGGCAGGCGCTCGGCCGATGGACCTGGCAACAGCGGTTGCCCATACGGGTTGTTCACAAGACGCGCTCCGGCACTGTGATCACGTCGCCAGGGGCGACCTTGTAGTTGGTGCTGAGATCACCGGCATTGAGGATGTTGTCGAGCTGGACGCCGTAGGCCTGCGCGCCGTCGCCGTTCCTGCGGTGCAGGCTGGAGCGGTCGGCTGCGGCGAACTCGGTGACGCCGCCGGCCGCAAGGACCGCATCCAGCACGGTCATGCCCTGGCGGTAGGGAATCGACACCGGCGTACGTACCGCGCCGGTGACCCGCACGCGCGACAGGTATTCGTGGCTGCGCAGTTCGGTGATGATCACCGTCACCTGCGGCTCGATCACGTAGGTCGCGAGCTTACCCTGCAGTTCTTTGGCGACGGCATCGGGTGTCCGGCCGCCGGCCATGACGTCGCCGACCAGGGGAACCGAGATCTTGCCGTCCGGACGGACCGGGGCGGTGATGCCCAGTTCGGGATTCCGCCACACCGAAACCTGGACGATGTCGTCGACGCCGATCTGGTACTCGTCCACGACCGGGGCGGCGGCCGGTGGGGCGCCCGAGGTGAGGTTCCCCGAACTGACGCAACCGGCTAGCAGTAGGGGCAGACCCAAAGCCCGAAGGGAGGCTGCAAGGCGCATGGCGATTCTCCGATTGACCCCACTTGAACAACGCCGAGCACTGTTGCGCCCGGCCAAAATCCAGCGCTGGCAGGAGCTCGTTCCTTCAGGCCCCGTAGTAATCGCGGTACCAGTCGACGAACCGCGCGACCCCGACCTCCACCGGAGTCGACGGCGAGTACCCCACGTCCCGGCGCAGCGCCTCGACATCGGCGCAGGTGTCGGGCACGTCGCCCGGCTGCATGGGCAGCAGGCGTCGTTCAGATTTGCGACCCAGGCAGCCCTCGAGTACCTCGATGTAGCGCAACAGTTCGACGGGCTGGTGGTTGCCGATGTTGTAGAGCCGGTAGGGCGCGCTGGAGCTGGCGGGCGAGGGCGCCGCCGACGGCTCGTCCAGGTCGGGGGCCGGGATCCGGTCCAGCGTGCGGACGATGCCCTCGACGATGTCGTCGATGTAGGTGAAGTCGCGGCGGTGGTGGCCGTGATTGAAGATGTCGATTGGCTCGCCGGCGAGGATCTTGCGCGTGAAGAGGAACAGCGCCATGTCCGGCCGTCCCCAGGGGCCGTAGACGGTGAAGAAGCGCAGCCCCGTCGTCGGCAGGCCGAACAGGTGGCTGTAGGTGTGCGCCATCAGCTCGTTGGCCTTCTTGGTCGCGGCGTACATGCTCAGCGGATGGTCGACGTTGTCGTCGACCGAGAACGGTAGCTTGCGATTGGCGCCGTATACCGAACTGGACGAGGCGTACACCAGGTGTTCGACGGTGCGATGGCGACAGGCTTCCAGGATGTTCAGAAACCCGACGACATTGCTGTCGACATAGGCGCGGGGGTTTTCCAGCGAGTAGCGCACGCCGGCCTGCGCCGCCAGGTTCACGACCCGCTGCGGTCCGAACGAGGCGAAGGCAGCGTCCACCGCCGCGCGGTCTTCGAGCGAGCCGAGCACGAAGCGGAAATTCGCCTGCGGCAGCAGGCGTGCCAGGCGCGCCTGTTTCAGGGTCGGGTCGTAGTACGCGTTGAGGTCGTCGAAGCCCAGGACTTCGTCGCCTCGTGCAAGCAGCACCTCGCTCAGCTTTGCGCCGATGAAGCCTGCCGCGCCCGTGACCAGGATGCGCATGGCCGTCACAGGCAACCGTCGACGCTGGCGCGCGGCAAGGCGCGCTTGACGTCGAAGAGCACGGCCCCGGGTACGCCCAGGCTGCGGATCCGCTCCGCGCCCATGGCGACGAACTCCCGATGCGCCACCGCCAGCACGATCGCGTCGTAGCGGCCGGGCTCGGGCTCGGCGACCAGGTTCACGCCGTACTCCTCGTGCGCGTGTCCGGCGTCGACCCAGGGGTCGTGCACGTCGACCCGGGCGTTGTAGCAGCGCAGTTCGCGAACGATGTCGACCACCTTGGTGTTGCGCAGGTCCGGGCAGTTCTCCTTGAACGCCAGGCCCAGAACCAGCACCCGTGCCTGGGTCATGTCCTGGTTGCGCTGGCGCATCAGCTTCACCACCCGGCGCGCCACATGGCTGCCCATGCCGTCGTTGATGCGGCGTCCCGCCAGGATCATGTCCGGGTGGTAGCCGATCTGCTGCGCCTTGTGGGTGAGGTAATAGGGATCCACGCCGATGCAGTGGCCGCCGACCAGGCCGGGCCGGAACGGCAGGAAATTCCACTTGGTGCCGGCGGCTTCGAGCACCTCGTGGGTGTCGATGTCGAGGCGATGGAAGAGCAGGGCCAGTTCGTTGATCAGGGCGATGTTGACGTCGCGCTGGATGTTCTCGATGACCTTCGCTGCCTCGGCCACGCGGATGCTGGAGGCCTTGTGGGTGCCCGCCTTGATGATCCGCCCATACAGCGCGTCGACTAGCGCGGCCGCCTCCGGCGTCGAGCCTGAGGTGACCTTCATGATGGTTTCCAGGCGGTGCTGCGGGTCGCCCGGGTTGATGCGCTCCGGGCTGTAGCCGGCATAGAAGTCCTGGTTGAACGCCAGCTTCGATTCGCGTTCCACGATCGGGACGCAGATCTCCTCCGTCGCGCCGGGATAGACCGTCGACTCGTAGATCACGATGCCGCCGCGGCCGATCGCCCGGCCCACCGTCCGGCTGGCCGACTCCAGCGGGCGCAGGTCGGGGCGCTTGTACTCGTCGATGGGCGTGGGCACGGTCACGATGAACACGTTGCAGCCGGCCAGCGACGACGGATCGCTGCTGAACGACAGCAGCGCGGCCTCGCGCAGCTCTCCCGCCGTCATCTCGCGGGTGTGGTCGCGGTGGGCTTTGAGCTCGGCCACGCGCGCGGCGTCGATGTCGAATCCGACGGTCGGAAAGCGCTTTCCGAAGGCCACGGCGAGCGGCAGGCCTACATAGCCCAAGCCCAGAACCGCGATACGGGCCTCGTCCAGCGAGGCTAACGGGGCATAGCTTGACAAGCAGACCTCCCCTGGTGGTCGACTTCCGAGCCCGTGGTGCGGCCTCCGGTCTAGTGGTTAACGCCAGTCGAGCGCCATCGCGGACACGGTGCGACCGGCGGAGGGCGAGAGGGGGGGGGGGGCGCGGGCAGACGGCCGCAAGACTGGACGCTCGGACCTCCATCCCACGTTGTTCCGGAAATAGGGGCAGCAGTGGCGAACCCAGATGGCCGGCCAGAAAACGAGGTGCGTCCTGGTATGCGGTGGCGCCGGCTACATCGGCAGCCATGCCTGCGTTGCGCTGGCGGAGCGGGGGCATCGCGTCGTCATCGCCGACAATTTCTCCAACAGTTCGCCGCGTGTCCTGTTGCGCCTGCAGCGCATCATGGGCGCACCGGTGGAGTGCGAGCGCCTGGACTTCCGCAGCAAATCGGCCGTGACCCGATTGTTCAAGCGTCACCGGTTCGATGCCGTGATTCACTTCGCCGCGCTCAAGGCCGTCGGCGAATCGTTCGTCCGGCCATTGGCGTACTTCGAAAACAATATCTCCGGCACGATCAACCTGCTGATGGCGATGCAGGAAGCGGGTGTGGCGCGGTTGGTGTTCAGCTCGTCGGCTACCGTCTACGGCGATCCGCAGAGCGTTCCGATCGACGAGCAGGCCCGGCTGGACGTGACTAACCCCTACGGCCGCACCAAGCTGGTGATGGAGCAGCTGATCAACGATCTGTGCCACGCGGATACCTCCTTCCGCGCCGCCAATCTGCGCTACTTCAACCCCGTGGGTGCGCACCCTTCCGGTCTGATCGGCGAAGATCCGTCGGGCATTCCCAACAATCTGATGCCTTACATCTGTCAGGTCGCCGCGGGACGACGCAGCAAGCTGAGCATCTTCGGCGACGACTACCCGACCCCCGACGGCACCGGAATCCGCGACTACATACACGTCATGGACCTGGCGCAGGCGCATGTGGTCGCGCTGGATTACATCATGCGCGGCGACGGCAATCTGACCGTCAACCTGGGCACCGGTCGCGGGATCAGCGTGCTGGAGCTGGTGCATGCCTTCGAACAGGCATCCGGCTGCAGCATCCCCTACGAGATCGTGGAGCGCCGGCGGGGCGATGTCGCGCAGGTCTATGCGGATCCGTCGCTCGCGCATCGTCTGCTCGGATGGCGGACGCGGCTGGACCTGCACGCCATGTGCCGCGACGCGTGGCGGTGGCAGTCGATCAATCCCGATGGCTATCAACGGCCGCTGGGAAAGCTCAAGTCGTTGCCACTGGACGCCCAAAGAAGCGAAGGCTCCGGGCGTTCGGAGTGACGATGCGACGGCGCGCTCGCGCTGTCCGATTCCCGGTGCACGTTCAGGCTAGCGAGGCGCCGGCCTGCGCACCGCCACGGGCCTGCCCGTCGCGGCGGTGAGGTTGGCCGCCGGCGATCGGCTGATACCGATGCCGAAGGTCAGGGGCTCCCCGCTCTCGAACACAGGGGCAGTGCGACCTCTTCTATAACAGCGGCACCCACTTGACGCCGGATCCTTTCCACGGCCGAGGCGTGCAACCAGGGCGCTCAATCGCCGCCCGTCCGGGTCACGACGAGACGAACGGTCGTGCGATTGCTGCTGCGCCGCATGACGCACGCGACGGGCGTGCTAGCTTCGGCTATCTTTTTTGTGCGCAGCGTCAATTATCCTGACCGTCGTCCCGGTCGGCACACGTTGACGCTGGTGGTTTGCACGGGGGCGCGTCTAGGGGGCGCGCCGGCGCGGTTCGCGTCGCGGTCTGCAGGTCGTCAATTCGCAGGGCCAGGTCTCCGCCGGCAGATGCCGGCGGTATAACAATGTCAGGGGAGGTCGCGATGAGTGCTCGCAAGTCGGCTAGCCAGGGAACAAGGAAGCATGGGCGTCTCGCTTTTGCGGTGGCGGCAGCGTTGGCGGCGATCACCGCCGCACCGTTGCACGCGCAGCAGGCGTCGCCGGATGCAACCGCTAAGGACGAGGAGGAAGCGACCACGCTCGCCGGTCTGACCGTGACCGCGCAGAAGCGCGAGGAAGCCCTGCAGGACGTGCCGATCGCGATCACCGCCTTGCCCCAGCAATTGCTGCAGGACACCGGCGTACGCGATGTCAAGGATCTGCAGGTGCTGGTGCCCGGCCTGACCGTCACCAGTACCCAGAGCGAAGCCCAGACCACCGCGCGCATCCGCGGCATCGGCACGGTCGGCGACAACGCCGGTCTGGAATCGTCGGTGGGCGTGGTGATCGACGGCGTGTACCGGCCACGCAACGGCGTCGGCTTCGGCGACCTGGGTGAGATCGAGCGCATCGAAGTGCTCAAGGGGCCGCAGGGCACGGTGTTCGGCAAGAACACCTCGGCCGGTGTGATCAACGTCATCAGCCGCCGCCCCGACTACAACACGTCGGTCGAGGGCGAGTTCACCGTCGGCAACTACGGCGCGCTCGGCCTGGCCGGTGCGTTCAATACGCCGATCGGCGACAACGCTGCGTTCCGCATCTACGGCGCCCAGCGCAAGCGCGACGGCTTCCTCGACGTGCGCACCGGCGTAGGCCCGCGCCAGGACAAGGAAGACACCGACCAGAACTTCCACACCCTGCGCGCGCAGTTGCTGCTGGAGCCGACCGAAAACCTCGATATCAACCTGATCGGCGACTTCACCAGCCGCGAAGAGAACTGCTGCGCCGCCGTAACCACAAAGCGCGGCGCCACCGGTGCGATCATCGATGCGCTGTCGCCGGATTCCGGCGTGGCTCCGGTCGCCGACCCGTTCGCGCGCGTGGCCTACAGCAACCGCAGCACCGAGCAGGACATGAAGGACAAGGGCGTCTCGGCCGAGGTCAACTGGATCACGCCCTGGTTCAACAACGCCACCCTGACCTCGATCACCGCCAAGCGCGAGTGGCGCTCGATCAACGGCCTGGATTTCGACTTCACCAGCGCCGACCTGCTGTATCGCAACGCCGACGAAGACGAGTCGCTGACCGAGTTCAAGACCTTCAGCCAGGAGTTCCGCCTGACCGGTTCGACCGCCAAGGTCGATTGGATGTTCGGCCTGTTCTTCTCCGACGAGGACCTCAACCGCAACGAGACCTACCGTATCGGTGCGGCCTACGAGCCCTATCTGTCGACCGCGCTGCTGGCCCTGATCAACCCGGCGCTGGCGCAGTCGCCGACCGCGGCGACCTTCCTGTCGCAGACCACCGGGCGTCCGTTCGGCACCGCTTTCATCGGCTTCGGCGCCGACGACAAGTACCGCCAGAACGCCAAGAGCAAGGCCTTCTTCACCAACAACACCTGGCATGCGACCGACGCGCTCGACGTCACCATGGGCGTGCGCTACACCCAGGAGAACAAGGAACTGGATTCGCGCTACAGCAATCCCAACGGCAGCGCCGGCTGCGCTTCGTACTTCGGTCCCAACGGCCAGGTCAGCCCGGCCGCGCAGGGCCGCATCGCCGCGGCCTTGACCGGGCGCGGATTGCCGTTCGCTTCGCTGCCGCCGGCGCAGCAGGCCGCGATCATCAGCAACATCGTCGGCTTCAGCTGCCTGCCCTGGGCCAATCCGCTGCACAACGGCCGCGCGACCCATCAGGAGAGCGACGAGAAAGAATGGTCGGGCACGCTGAAAGTGGCGTACCGCTGGAACGAGCACGTCATGACCTATGTCTCCGGCGCGCGCGGCTACAAGGCCGGCGGTTTCAACCTCGACCGCGTGCAGTCGGCCAACGGCCTGTCCAGCGCGGGGCAGGGCATCCGGCCGGTCGACGACACCTCGTTCCCGGGCGAGTTCGTCAACAGCTTCGAGCTCGGCGCCAAGACCACCTGGGCCGACGGCAACCTGCTGCTCAACGCGACCTTGTTCCATCAGACCTATTCGGACTTCCAGCTCAACAGCTTCCTCGGCACCAGCTTCGTGGTGCGCTCGATCCCGGAAGTGATCTCCCAGGGCATCGACACCGAAGTGCTGTGGCAGCCGCAGAAGGGACTGATGGTCCAGGCCGGCCTGACCTACGCCGACACCCGCTACGGCGACGAGCGTCCCGGCGGCGACTTCATCGCGCCCGGCGGCACCGCGCCGGCCGGCGCGCTATACAAGCTGCCGGGCAGCCAGGTCAGCTTCGCGCCGTACTGGTCGGGCTCGGCCTCGATCACCTACGACTGGAACTTCGCCAGCGACCTGGTGGCGCGCTTCAACCTCGGCGCCAAGTACATGTCCGACTACAACACCGGCTCCGACCTGGATCCGGAGAAGGAGCAGGGCGCCTTCACCGTGGTCAATGCGCGCGTCGCCATCGGCCGTCGCGACCGCCGCTGGATGGTCGAGCTGTGGGGTCAGAACCTGTTCGACGAGGAGTACGCGCAGGTCGGTTTCGACGCGCCGCTGCAGAACGTGTCGCCGTTGCCGAACAACGCCTTCAACTCGTTCAACGCCTTCCTGGGCGCGCCGCGTACCTACGGCGTGACCTTCCGGGTGGCGTACTGAGGCCGTAGAACGCTGCGGCCGGCATCTTGCTGGCTGGGGCATCAGACACGACGCGCGGGCCGCAAGGTCCGCGCGTCGTCGTTTTCGGGATGGTGCGCCGCTTCGGGGTAGGAGCGACGCTTTGGGGTAGGAGCGACGTAAGTCGCGACTGCGCTGCCGCGCTGGCGCTCGCAGGTCGCGGCTGACGCCGCTCCTACCCCAAGGCCGAGCAACGCTCAATGTGGGAGCGGCGTAAGCCGCGATCGCACGACTTCGACAACGCCGGAATCGCGACTCACCTGCTCCAGCGGACGGCGACGATTCGGCGCCTGGAGACAAAACCTATCTGGAAGCCGAACCCCTCGGGGCGAACCCGCTTTGGGGTAGGAGCGACGTAAGTCGCGACTGCGCTGCCGCGCTGGCGCTCGCAGGTCGCGGCTGACGCCGCTCCTACCCCAAGGCCAAGCGACGCTCACTGTGGGAGCGGCGTAAGCCGCGATCGCACGACTTCGGCAACGCCGGAATCGCGACTCACATGCTCCTGCGGACGGCGACGATTCGGCGCCCGAAGGCAAAACCTATCTGGAAACCGAACCCCTCGGGGCAAATCCGCTTTGGGGTAGGAGCGACGTAAGTCGCGACCGCGTCGCCGCACTGGCTCTAGCAGGTCGCGGCTGACGCCGCTCCTACCCCAAGGCAGAACGACGCTCACTGTGGGAGCGGCGTAAGCCGCGATCGCGGGCCCGGCTGCATCGCAGTTGCGGCTTACGCCGCTCCCACAGGAAGCGGCACCTGGCTTCGATCCGACGGTTCGGTCGGGCCGAACCTGGTCCGCCCGCCGTTCCACCGGCGTCACCCCAGCGTTGCCCGATCCCGCAAAGCGCAAGCGCGGCGGGCCGTTATAGTGCGCGCATGACCGACGTCTCCGATGCCGCCCTGCAACGCCTTGCCGAACAGGTCGGCGAGGCCGCCCGCAGCCACCACCACATGCTGGTCACCGCCGAAAGCTGCACCGGCGGCTGGATCGCCAAGACCCTGACCGACATCGCCGGCTCCTCCGGCTGGTTCGAATGCGGCATGGCCGCCTACAGCTACGAAGCCAAGCAGTCGCTGCTGAGCGTGCGCCCGCAGACCCTGGAGCAGTTCGGCGCCGTCAGCCGCGAGACCGTCATCGAAATGGTCTCCGGCGCCTTGGCCAACACCGGCGCCACCTTGGCGGTCGCGGTCACCGGCATCGCCGGTCCCGGCGGCGGCACCGAGGACAAGCCGGTCGGCACGGTCTGGATCGCCTGGAAACGCCGCGGCGGTTACCCCCAGGCCGAGGTCTTCCATTTCGCCGGCGACCGCGAGGCGGTGCGCCGGCAGACCGTCGCGGCGGCCTTGCAGGGCATGCTGGCGCTGGCGGTCTGAGCTTCGCAGTCGCGCAGGGACGCTCGCCCGCCCCGGCGCGGGGATTCAATCCAGCTCGAGCTTCCACACCTGTCCGACCAGGTCGTGGCCGAAACTGTGGTGGCGCTCCTCCTCGGTCAGTACGAAGCCGCAGCGCTCGTAGATGTGCCGCGCCGAACTCAGGATGTCGTTGGTCCACAACAGCATGCGCCGGTAGCCGGCCTCGCGCGCGAACGCCAGGCAGGCTTCGACCAGGCGCCGGCCCACGCCGAGGCCGCGCGCGCGCGGATCGACCAAGAGGCAACGCAGCTGCGCCGCGTCGGGATCGTCGGCGTTGCGGATCACGAACACGCAGCCGATGCGCTCGCCGTCGAGCTCGGCGATCCAGCAACGCTCGCGCCACGGATCGTGGCTGCTGGCGAAGCGCGCGAACAGGGTCGCGACCAGGGCCTCGAAATCCCCGTTCCAGCCGTATTCGTCGGCGTAGAGCCGGCCGTGGCGTTCGATCGCCCAGCCGATGTCGCCGATCCGGTGCCCACGCAGCACGACCCGCTGCGCTTCCGGCACGGTTTGCGGCGACAGCGCCAGCTCGGCCTCGCCGATCGCGCGCAACAGGCGCTCGCGTTGCAGCGGCGACAGCGCCGCGAGCATCGCCGCGGTGGCCTGGTGCGAGCTGCGGTCGAGCCCGCCGAAAGCCTCGCGGCCTTGCGCCGACAGGGTCAGCACGAAGCTGCGCGCGTCTTCCTCCGAGCGCGTCCTCTCGATCAGCCCGGCGTCGGCGAAGCCCTGCAGGATCCGGCTCAGATAGCCCGGATCCAATCCCAGCGCATCGCCGATCGCGCGCGCCGCGACCGGCTCGCGCTGCGCCAGTTCGAACAGCACCCGCGCCTGGGTCAGTGGGAACTTGCTGTCGAGCAGGTCTTCCTGCAGCACGCCGATGCGGCGGGTATAGAAGCGGTTGAAGGCGCGGACGGCATCGACTTCGGCGGTCGCGATATCGGCGGTCATGGCGGGCGCTCCAGCGGGCAGGGCACCAGCCTCGGATGGTTAGTTGACTAAGTCAAATAAAATCCGGGGAGACGGTGTTGCTGCGGCCGTTTGTTAGTGGTAATACTACTAACCATGGACCTGACCGATACCCAGCAAGCCATCCTCGAGTTGATCGCGGAACGGATCGAAGCCGAGGGACTGCCGCCGTCGCAGGCCGAGATCGCCAAGGCCTTCGGCTTCAAGGGCGTGCGCGCGGCCCAGTACCACCTGGAGGCGCTCGAGGCCGCCGGGGCGATCGAACGCACTCCGGGGCGCGCGCGCGGCATCCGCGTGCTGCAGCCGCCGCCGTCGCAGCAGGGCCGGCTGGCCTTGCCCGCTGCCGCCAACGACGACGCCCTGCGCCTGCCGGTGCTGGGCCGGGTCGCGGCCGGCCTGCCGATCGGCTCCGGCGCCCAGATCGAGGCCGACGATTACGTGCTGCTCGACCGCAACATGTTCTTCCCGTCGCCGGACTACATGCTCAAGGTCAAGGGCGACTCGATGCGCGACGAAGGCATCTTCGACGGCGACCTGATCGGCGTACACCGTACCGGCGACGCGCGCTCGGGCCAGATCGTGGTCGCGCGCATCGACGACGAGATCACCGTCAAGCTGCTGAAGATCGGCAAGGACCGCATCCGCCTGCTGCCGCGCAACCCCGATTTCGCCCCGATCGAGGTCCAGCCCGATCAGGACTTCGCGATCGAAGGCCTGTACTGCGGCCTGGTCCGGCCGAACCGCTGAGCGCCGCGCAATGAACGACCGCCGCCGCCGCGCCGCCGCTTCCGACCGCCGCGCGGGGGAAAATCCGACAGCCCGGCCGGCGTTCTCCCGACTGCGCCGGCCCGGCCCGCCGGAATAAATTTTCATCGAAGGCGCGCCGGTCTCAGTCCGTGCGATCCGCGTCCTCTAGATTGCCTACCAACACGACACGACTTACTTAAGGACATCACGATGGACGAGAACAAGAAGCGCGCCCTTTCGGCGGCCCTGGGCCAGATCGAAAAGCAGTTCGGCAAAGGCTCGGTGATGCGCATGGGCGACCGCGCGGTCGAAGCCACGGAAGTCATCGGCACCGGTTCGCTGATGCTCGACATCGCCCTGGGTATCGGCGGCCTGCCCAAGGGCCGCGTGGTCGAGATCTACGGCCCGGAATCCTCGGGCAAGACCACCCTGACCCTGCAGGCCATCGCCGAATGCCAGAAGAACGGCGGCACCGCCGCCTTCATCGACGCCGAGCACGCCCTGGATCCGATCTATGCCGCCAAGCTCGGCGTCAAGGTCGACGATCTGCTGCTGTCGCAGCCCGACACCGGCGAGCAGGCGCTGGAAATCGCCGACATGCTGGTGCGTTCGGCCGCGGTCGACATCGTGGTGATCGACTCGGTCGCCGCCCTGACCCCCAAGGCCGAAATCGAAGGCGAGATGGGCGACCAGCTGCCGGGCCTGCAGGCCCGCCTGATGAGCCAGGCGCTGCGCAAGCTGACCGGCAACATCAAGCGCTCCGGCACCCTGGTGGTGTTCATCAACCAGCTGCGCATGAAGATCGGCGTGATGATGCCCGGCCAGAGCCCGGAAGTGACCACCGGCGGCAACGCGCTCAAGTTCTACGCCTCGGTGCGCTTGGACATCCGCCGCATCGGCGCGATCAAGAAGGGCGACGAGATCATCGGCAACCAGACCAAGATCAAGGTCGTCAAGAACAAGCTGGCCCCGCCGTTCAAGCAGATCGTCACCGAAATCCTCTACGGCGAAGGCATCTCGCGCGAAGGCGAACTGATCGACATGGGCGTGGAGGCCAAGCTGGTCGAGAAGTCGGGCGCCTGGTACAGCTGCGGCGACGAGCGTATCGGCCAGGGCAAGGAGAACGCTCGCCAGTACCTCAAGGAGAACCCCGAGGTCGCGACCCGTCTGGAGGCCGCGCTGCGCGAGAAGTTCGTGCCGACCGACGTCAAGCGCGACGAAGTCGACACGGAAGGCCTGGACGACTGAGGCCACGCGTCGGCGGTTGCCGTCGACGCAAGGCGCTAGCGAGGGCAGCCGGGCATGCGTGAGGCAAAGCCGCAGGGTTTGGAGCTGGATTCCGGCTCCATCGAAGCCGGCCGGACCGATGGCGGCCGCCCTGAGGGCGACCTTCCTGAGGGCGACCGTCCCAACGACGGCAGTCCCGAAGAAGCCAGCCCCCAAGACGCCAGCCCCGAAAACGGCCGTGGCGGACGCCGCCGCCGCGGCATGCGCGAACAAAGCGCCACCCAACGCGCACTGGGTCTGCTGACCCGGCGCGAGCACTCCAGGAAGGAGTTGCAGCGAAAACTCACCTCGCGCGGCATGGATGCCGCCGAGGTCGAGACCGCCGTCGAGACCTTGTCCGGTCTGGGCTGGCAGGACGATGCCCGTTTCGCCGAAAGCCTGGTCCGCAGCCGCGCCGGCAGCGGCTACGGCCCGATCCGGCTGCGTGCCGAACTCGCCACCCACGGCCTGGACTCCGAGGCCATCGCCCGGGCGCTGGACAGCTACCAAGGCGACTGGCTGGAGAACGCCCGCGACCTGGTCCGGCGTAGGTTCGCAGGGCTGTCCGGCGAGGCCGGAAGCGAGGATTTGGCCCTGCGCCGCAAGGCCGCCGACTTCCTGATACGCCGCGGTTTCGACGGCGAGCGGGTGCGAAAAGCGACTCGTTTCGATCCGGACGACTGAACGCAAGCCCAAATAGGCTGCGGACCCCGCGCAACCGGGCCCGGAGCCTGTTAGGCTACGCGGCTTTCGGGTTTTGGGTTGCCTGTTCCAGTCGACGCCCCCATCGTGAGGGCAGAGGCCCTGGACCGCTCAGTCCGGCCCGGTCCTATCGAGTTCGCGCGTCAGGCATGAAAACCACCAACGAAATCCGCAGCGATTTCCTCGAGTTCTTCCGCAGCAAGGGGCACACCATCGTGCCGTCGGCGCCTTTGGTGCCGGCCAACGATCCGACCCTGCTGTTCACCAACTCGGGCATGGTCCAGTTCAAGAACGTGTTTCTCGGCAGCGAGAAGCTCGGCTTCGTGCGCGCGGCCGACGTTCAGCGCTGCCTGCGCGCCGGCGGCAAGCACAACGACCTCGACCAGGTCGGCTATACCGCGCGCCACCATACTTTCTTCGAGATGCTCGGCAACTGGTCGTTCGGCGATTACTTCAAGGAAGACGCCATCGCCTGGGCCTGGGAGCTGCTGACCCGGGTCTGGAAGCTGCCGGCCGAGCGCCTGCTGGTCACGGTCTATCACACCGATGACGAGGCCTTCGACCTGTGGCACAAGAAGATCGGCGTGCCGGTCGAGCGCATCGTCCGCATCGGCGACAACAAGGGCGCGCCGTACGCCTCGGACAATTTCTGGCAGATGGCCGACACCGGCCCCTGCGGTCCCTGCACCGAGATTTTCTACGACCACGGCGAGCACATCGCCGGCGGCCCGCCGGGCTCGCCCGACGAGGACGGCGACCGCTACATCGAGATCTGGAACCTGGTGTTCATGCAGTTCGACCGCCAGCCCGACGGCAGCCTGATGCCGCTGCCGGCGCCCTGCGTCGATACCGGCATGGGCCTGGAGCGCCTGGCCGCAGTGCTGCAGCACGCTCACAGCAACTACGAGATCGACCTGTTCCGGCGCCTGATCCAGGCCGCGGCCGAGTTCACCTCGACCCCGGACCTCGACAACAAGTCGCTGCGGGTGATCGCCGACCACATCCGCGCCTGCTCGTTCCTGATCGTCGACGGCGTGCTGCCCTCCAACGAAGGCCGCGGCTACGTGCTGCGCCGGATCATCCGCCGCGCCCTGCGCCACGGCTGGATGCTGGGCCAGAAGCAGCCGTTCTTCCACCGCATGGTCGCCGCGCTGGTCGAGGTCATGGGCGAGGCCTATCCCGAGCTGGCCGCCAAGCGCGACCTGGTCGAGCGCGCCCTGCAGGCCGAAGAGGAGCGTTTCGCCGAAACGCTGGACTCGGGCATGCGCATTTTCGACGAAGTCGCCGCGCGCTCCCAGGACGCGATCCCGGGCGCCGACGCCTTCCGCCTGTACGACACCTACGGCTTCCCGGTCGACCTGACCGCCGACATCGCGCGCGAGCGCGGCCTGTCGGTGGACATGGCCGGCTTCGATGCCGCCATGGAAGAACAAAAGCGCCGCGCGCGCGAAGCCGGCAAGTTCGGCAACGCCACGACCATGCCGGCCGAACTGGCCGCGCAGCTCGCGCCGACCCAGTTCCTGGGTTACGAGCGCCTGACCGAGGGCGGCCTGGAAGTCGTGGCCCTGCTCAAGGACGGCCGCCCGGTCGAGAGCATCGAAGCCGGCGACGAGGCGGTGGTCATTCTCGACCGCACCCCGTTCTACGCCGAAAGCGGCGGCCAGGTCGGCGATGCCGGCGAACTGGACGAGGCCGGCACTCGTTTCGTGGTCCGCGACACCCAGAAGTTCGCCGGCCAGTTCCACGGCCATATCGGCACCCTCAGCGCCGGCGTCCTGCGCCGCGGCGAGCGGGTTCTGGGCGCCGTCGACGCCCCGCGTCGCGCCGCCACGGTGCTCAACCATTCCGCCACCCACCTGCTGCACGCCGCGCTGCGCCAGGTGCTGGGCGACCACGTGGTGCAGAAGGGCTCGCTGGTCGCGCCCGACCGCCTGCGTTTCGATTTCGCCCACTTCCAGCCGCTGACCGACACCGAGCTCGCGCAGATCGAGCGCCGGGTCAACGCCGAAGTGCGCGGCAACCACGAGGCCGAAGTCCATCAGATGGGTATGCAGGAAGCCCTGGATTTCGGCGCCCTGGCGCTGTTCGGCGAGAAGTACGGCGACCGCGTGCGCGTGCTGCGCATGGGCGAGACCTCGACCGAGCTGTGCGGCGGCACCCACGTCTCGCGCACCGGCGATATCGGTCTGTTCAAGATCCTCGCCGAGGGCGGCGTCTCGGCCGGCGTGCGCCGGATCGAGGCCGTGACCGGGCAGGGCGCTCTGGACCACGTCTCCGAGGAGGAGCAGCGCCTGGAAGAGGCCGCGCGCCTGCTCGGCGGCAACCCGTCGGACTTGTCCGACAAACTGCGGTCGCTGTTGGATCGGCAGAAGAAACTCGAGCGCGAACTCGAAGCCATCAAGGCGAAGGCGGCCTCCGGGGCGACCTCCGACCTGGCCGCCTCGGCGGCCGAAATCCAGGGGGTCAAGGTCATCGCGACCCGCCTGGAAGGCTTCGATGCCAAGGCCCTGCGCGAGGCGGTAGACCGTCTCAAGCAGCAGCTGGGCGACGCGGTGATCCTGCTGGCGGGTGCCAGTGAGGGGAAGGCGGCTTTGGTCGCCGGAGTGAATGGAAGCGCGACCGGCAAGGTCAAGGCGGGGGAACTGCTCGCCCACGTTGCCGGTCAGATCAACGGCAAGGGCGGCGGCCGCGCCGACATGGCGCAGGGCGGCGGAGACGACGGCCCGGCTTTGTCGCAGGCCCTGGCCGGTGTCGCAGGCTGGGTCGAGAGTAGGTTAATCTGAACGGCGAACAGTGACTTCTATCGCTTGCGGCCGATTTTGGCCGCTGGCTAATATGGTTCACGTTTGTGTACAAAACTGTAAGCGCTTTCCGTGACCTTTTTTTGCGGATCGTCGCCAACGCCGGCAAACGAATTGCCGGCACGAGGAGGTTTTCCAATGCTGATCCTGACGCGTCGCGTCGGTGAGACCCTGATGATCGGCGACTCGGTGACCGTCACCGTGCTCGGCGTCAAGGGCAACCAGGTGCGTATCGGTATTACCGCACCGAAAGATGTCGCTGTGCATCGCGAAGAGATCTACCAGCGCATCCAGCGCGGCGAAGAACCGGCCGACGACTCCGGCAAAAACGCGGCAGGCTGATAAAAAGGTTTGCCGCGCGCGGGACGAGCCGTTATGCTTCCCGCCCGCGAACGCTGTACGTGTTTCCGCGGAGACTTGCCCGAGAGGCCGAAGGGGCTCCCCTGCTAAGGGAGTATGGGGTCAAAAGCTCCATCGAGGGTTCGAATCCCTCAGTCTCCGCCAGTTGTAACGAAGGCCGCCTTGGGGCGGTTTTTGTCTGCGGAAGGTTTCGTACGCGAGTGGTCATGCGAACGAAATCCGACGCAGAAACGGCATCGAAAGGTTTGACGATTTCATGCGGTTCCGTCATAATTCTTCGACTGCGCGCCCGTAGCTCAGCTGGATAGAGCACCAGGCTACGAACTTGGGGGTCGGGAGTTCGAATCTCTCCGGGCGCACCATATAAAGCGAAAGGCCGACAAGGAAACTTGTCGGCCTTTTTGCTTTTCTTGGTCTTCGCAACGCCCACGCGATCCAGGCCGGCGATGCGGCCCCGCACATGTGCCGACGTCGTTCCATTGTGGGAGCGGCGTAAGCCGCGATCCGCTGGCTTACCGAAACAGGCAGCCCGCCGGCGACGCGCTGGGCCGAAGCCGCGCGACCGGCGGCGTCGCAGCCGATCGGGCTTGCGCGATCGCGGCTTACGCCGCTCCTACAGGAAGCAGCGACGTGTTTCGTGCGGGGCGACTCCAACAGGAAATAGCGACGCGTTTCGCGCCATGCGACTCCCACAGGAAGCGACGACGTGTTTCGCGCCAGGCGACTCCCACAGGAAGCGGCGACGTGTTTCGTGCGGGGCGACCCGGGGGGCGCGATACGGTGAGCCCGTACTTCTCTGCTAGGGCTGTGTCGAGACGCTCCTGCTGCCTTCTGTGGGAGCGGCGTAAGCCGCGATCGCGGCACCGCATCCATTGCGTCGGCCACGGCCGATGTCGCTCCTGCCTCAAATCGGCACCTACGCTGAAGCCACGTCCGAGCTGCGCCGTTCGAGTGCCGTCTCGCCGAATCAGCGCTCGATAAAGCGCAGCCCCACGCCCGGTTCGGTGACGATGTAGCGCGGCGCGGCCGCGTCGTCGCCGAGCTTGTGGCGCAGTTTGCCGACCAGGATGCGCAGGTAGTGGGTATCGTGCTGGTGGGTCGGGCCCCAGAGTTCGCGCAGTAGCTGCGGCTGGGTGACCACGCGGCCGGCATGCTGAACCAGCAGCGCCAGCAGCGCGTATTCCTTGCGCGCCAGGGCGACGCTTTCGCCGTCCAGGCGCACCTCGCGCCGGGCCAGGTCGATGCGCAGGCGGCCGTCGTCGAACACCGGCAGGGCCTCGCCCTGGGTCGCGTGCGAGCGCAGCAGCGCGCGCACGCGCGCCATCAGCTCCTGTACGCCGAAAGGCTTGGTCACGTAGTCGTTGGCGCCGGCGTCGAGCGCGTCGACTTTCTCGGCTTCGCCGGCGCGCACGGTCAGCAGGATCACCGGCACCGACGACCACTGGCGCAGCTCGCGCAGCACTTCGTGGCCGTCGCGGTCGGGCAGGCCGAGGTCGAGGATCACCAGATCGGCGCCATGCGTCGCCAGCGCCTCCAGGCCGCCGGCGCCGGTGTCGGCGGTTTCCACGGCGTAGCCCTGCGCGCGCAGGCTGATATCGAGGAACTTGCGGATCTGCGGCTCGTCGTCGACCACCAGCACGCGTGCGGTCTGGGTGGCGGCGCCGGCGGCGGTGTCCTCGGTCATGCGGTTGCGGGCGCGGCGGGTTCGATGAGTGGCAGGGTAATGCGGATCGTGGTGCCGCGGCGATCATGCTCATCCGGGGCGCCCGGCAGCGCCTCGACGCTGCCGCCGTGGGCGCCGATCATGCCCTGGCAGATCGCCAGGCCCAGGCCGGTGCCTTGGCGGCCGCGGTCGCCTCGCTCGACGCTGTAGAACATGTCGAAGATGCGCTTGCGCTCGTCCTCGGGAATGCCGGGGCCGCGGTCGCGCACGTCGATGCGCAACTGGCCGTCGACGTGGCGCGCTTCGACGGTGACGGCTTCGCCCGCGGGCGAGAACTTGGCGGCGTTCTCCAGCACGTTGAACAAGGCCTGCTCGACCAGGGCCGGGTGGACCCAGATCGGACCCAGCTCCGGTTCCAGCCGGATCTCGAAGCGCGCGCCCGGTTCGTAGCGCTGCAGGCGCGTCACCGCCGAGCCGATCAGTTCGTCGACGCCGATCCAGTCGCGGTTGAGGGTGAGCCCACCGTGGCCGAGCCGGGTCATGTCGAGCAGGTTCTGGATGTAGCGGTCCAGGCGCTCGCCTTCGATGCGCACCGTTTCCAGCAGGCTGTGGCGGTCCTCGCGACTCATCGCCTCGGCGTAGTTGTCCAGGCTGCTGGCCGCGCCGATGATCGCCGCCAACGGCGAGCGCAGGTCGTGCGAGACCGACGACAGCAGCGCCGAGCGCAGGCGTTCGGTCTCGCCGCTGACGCGGGCGTTTTCCAGGTCGGCGACCAGGCGCGTGCGCACCGCCGCCTGGGCGATGTCCTCGGCCATGGCTTCGGCCAGTCGCTGTTGCTCCGGGCCGAGCCGGCCGCCGCGTTGCGGGAAGCGCAGGCCGATCACGCCGCCGTCGCCGCCGGCCAACGGCAGGAACCACCAGTCCGAGCCGGCGAGGGTGTCGGTGTAGCGCCCGGCCGGCCGGCGGTGGCGCAGGCTCCAATCGGCGGCGGCGCGGTCCTTGTCGGTCAGTTCGGGCAGGTCGGCGCCGTGCAGGCCGGTGTCGCCGAAGCGCACGATGGCGTCGGCGCCCAGCGAGCGCCGCAAGGCGTCGCGCGCGGCCTGGGTCACTTGGCCCAGGTCGGCGGCGGCGGCGAGTTGGCGCCCCAGGGTCTGCAGCGCGATCGCGTGCGCATTGGCCGCGCGCAGCGCCAGCACCTGCATGCGCAGCTTCGACGCCAGGCGGCCGGCGACCAGGGCCGCGACCAGGAACAGCACCACCGTGGTCACGCCCTGGCTGGCGCCGATCAGCAAGGTGTAGCGCGGTTCGATGAAGAAGAAGTTGTAGGCGAAGAAGCACAGCACCGCCGCGATCACCGCCGCGGTCATGCGCGTGCGCGCGGCGACCACGACCACAGCGACGATGAAGATCAGCGACAGATCGTCCAGGCCGATCCAGCGTTCGGCGATCCAGGCCAGCGCGGTCGCCAACGCCGCCGCGATCACCGCCAGGCCGGCGTCGGAGCGGGTCAGCAGGCCGCCGAGCGGACGCAGCGCGCGGCGCGCCTTGGCGCGCGCCTCCGGAGTGCTGACGATGGTCAGTTCGTAGTGCGCGCCGCGCTGGATCAGCTGCTGGGTCAGGGTGCGGTTGAACATGCGCGCGACCGGGCGCTCGCGGGTGCGGCCGAGCACGATCGCGCTGATGCCGGCGCGCGCGGCGTGATCGAGCAGCGCGTCGACGATGCTGGCGCCATGCAGCACCGCGGTGTCGCCGCCGAGCCGGCGCGCGAGCGCGAAGGCGCGGTCGAGTTCGACCTGCTGCGCATCCGCCGGCGCGGCGGCGGTCTGCACCGTGACCACGGTCCAGGGCGCGTCGCGGCGTTCGGCCAGGCGGCGCGCGATCCGCACCAGGTATTCGGACTGGCCGCGCCCGTCGATCGCCACCAGCACGCCACGGCGCAGCGGCACACCGGGTAGGCCGCGCGCGGTCTGGGCCTCGCGCAGATCGCTGTCGACGCGGTCGGCGGCGGTCTGCATCGCCAGTTCGCGCAGCGCGGTCAGGTTGCTGGGCGAGAAGAACGCCTGCAGCGCATGCGCGGCCTGATCGGGCACGTAGACCTTGCCCTGTTGCAGGCGCTCGATCAGTTCGCGCGGCGGTAGGTCGACCAGCACGATGTCGCGCAGGCGGTCGAACAGCGCATCGGGCACGGTCTCGCCGACGCGCACACCGGTGATGCGGTGGACGACGTCGTTGAGGCTTTCCAGGTGTTGGATGTTGACCGTGCTGTAGACGTCGATGCCGGCGTCCAGCAGTTCGGCCACGTCCTGCCAGCGTCGCTCATGGCGGCTGCCGGGCGCGTTGCGGTGCGCCAGCTCGTCGACCAGGGCCAGCTTGGGCCGGCGCGCGAGCAGGGCGTCGAGATCCATCTCCTCGATCGTGCGGCCCTGGTACTCGATGCGCTTGCGCGGCAGCAGCTCCAGGCCGTCGACCAGGGCGCCGGTTTCGGCGCGGCCGTGGGTTTCGACGATGCCGATCACGACATCGGCGCCGCGGCGCTGCAGTTCGCGCGCGCGGCTGAGCATGGCGTAGGTCTTGCCCACTCCGGGCGCGGCGCCGAGAAAAACGGTCAGGCGGCCGGCGCCCTGGCGTTGGAGTTCGCCGATCAGGGCGTCTGCCTGAGCGCTGCGGGCATCGGTCATGGGCGGCATTGTGCGCTCTGTTTCGTGGGCGGCGTAGTGAAAACCGCGGCGACGCCCTGCTCGCCGCGATCGCTCCCTCTCCCGCGGTCGGCGGGAGAGGGTCTTGTGACGGACTTAGCGGCGGGCATCCAGCGCTAGGTTGAGTTCGAGCACGTTGACGCGCGGTTCGCCGAGCAGGCCGAACTGACGCGGCAGGGTGTGCGCGACGACCATCGCGTCGACATCGGCGGCGGACAGGCCGCGCGCCTTGGCCACGCGCGCGACCTGGACCTGCGCCGCGCGCGGCGACAGGTGCGGGTCGAGGCCACCGCCGGACTGGGTGATGAGCTCGGCCGGAACGTCGCTCACCGCGATGCCGTCGCGCTCGGCCACCGCGATCGCGGTCTCGGCCATGCGCTTGCGCAGGTCCGGATTGGTGCGCGCCAGGTTGCTGCCGGCGGCGGCCATCGGATCGTAGTTGGCCGCCGACGGACGCGGCTGGAAGTAGCGCGCGTCGGCGAAGGGCTGAGCGACCAGGGTCGAGCCGCGCGCCTTGCCGTCCTGCAGCGCGAGGCTGCCGGTGGCCTGCCAGGGGAAGGCGAGCCGGCCCAGCGCGGTGCCGGCCAGGCAGTACAGCAGGCCGAAGCCGAGCAGGACGACCAGGGCGAACAGCAGGGGCGCGCGCAGCGGGGTGCGGTCGTCGATGGTGCGGGTTTGGGAAAGGCTGGTGGTGTTCATCGCAGTTCCTGGAAAACGTAGGGGCGCGGCGGTTTCAGGCGATCGCAGCCAAGGCCATGTCGATCAACTTGATGCCCACGAACGGCAGCAGCACGCCGCCGAGGCCGTAGATCAGCATGTTCCGGCGCAGCAGCACGACCGCGCTGGCGGGCTTGAAGCGCACGCCCGCCAGGGCGAGCGGAATCAAGGCCGGGATGATGATCGCGTTGAAGATCAGCGCCGCCAGCACCGCATTGCCCGGGCTGGACAGCCGCATCACGTTGAGCGCGGCCATCTGCGGAATCGCCGCGGCGAACAGCGCCGGCAGGATCGCGAAGTACTTGGACACGTCGTTGGCGAGCGAGAACGTGGTCAGCGCGCCGCGCGTGATCAGCTGCTGCTTGCCGACCTCGACCACCGCCAGCAGCTTGGCCGGATCCGAGTCCAGATCGACCATGTTGCCGGCTTCCTTGGCCGCCTGGGTGCCCGAGTTCATGGCCAAGCCGACGTCGGCCTGGGCCAGCGCCGGGGCATCGTTGGTGCCGTCGCCGACCATCGCGACCAGGCGGCCGCCGGCCTGCTCGGCGCGGATGCGCGCGAGCTTGTCCTCCGGACGCGCCTCGGCGATGTAGTCGTCGACGCCGGCCTCGGCCGCGATCGCCGCGGCGGTCAGCGGGTTGTCGCCGGTGATCATCACCGTGCGCACGCCCATCGCCCGCAGCCGCGCGAAACGTTCCTTGACCCCGTGCTTGACCACGTCCGACAGCTCGACCACGCCGAGCACGTGGCGGCCCTCGGCGACCACCAGCGGGGTGGCGCCGCCGCGCGCGACCTGCTCGATGCGCGCGGTCAGCTCCGGCGCCACGTCGCCGCCGAGAGCGCGCACGTACTGGCCGATCGTGTCGCCGGCGCCCTTGCGGATCGCGCGGCCGTCGTCGAGATCGACGCCGGACATGCGTGTCTGTGCGGTGAACTGCAGGTAGCGGGCATGGTCGGGTTCGGCCACGGCGCTGTGCTGCTCGCGCGCCAGGCGCACGATCGACTTGCCTTCGGGCGTGGGATCGGCGAGCGAGGCGAGCAGGGCCGCATCGCGCAACTGCGAGCGGTCGACGCCGGCCAGCGGGTGGAATTCGGTCGCCTGGCGGTCGCCGTGGGTAATGGTGCCGGTCTTGTCGAGCAGCAGTACGTCGACATCGCCGGCGATCTCGACCGCCTTGCCGGATTTCGCCAGTACGTTGGCCGACAGCGCGCGGTTCATGCCGGCGATGCCGATCGCCGGCAGCAGGCCGCCGATGGTGGTCGGGATCAGGCACACCAGCAGCGCGATCAGCAGCAGCGGATCGAGCTTGGCGCCGACGAAGCCGGCCAGCAGGGGCAGGGTCGCGACCACGATCAGGAAGGTCAGCGTCATCGCCGCCAGCAGCATGGTCAGGGCGATTTCGTTCGGCGTCTTCTGGCGGTTGGCGCCTTCGACCAGGGCGATCATGCGGTCGAGGAAACTGCCGCCCGGCTCGGCGCTGACCCGCACTACGATTTCGTCCGACAGCACCTTGGTTCCGCCGATCACGCCGGAGCGGTCGGTGCCGGCCTCGCGCAGCACCGGTGCGGATTCGCCGGTGACCGCCGATTCGTTGATCGTGGCCACGCCTTCGACGATTTCGCCGTCGGCCGGAATCAACTCGTTCTCCGAGACGATCACGCGATCGCCGCGCTTGAGTTGGGTGGCCGCCACGCGCGTTTCCACGCCGTTGTCGTCGATGCGGCGCGCGACCAGATCGCGGCGCGCGGCACGCAGCGACGCGGCCTGGCCGCGGCCGCGCGCTTCGGCCACGGCCTCGGCGAAGTTCGCGAACAGTACGGTCACGAACAGGACCAGAGTGACAGCGATACCGAAGCCGACGTTGCCCGGCACGGCCGCGGTGATCAGCGCCGACAGGATCGTGCCCAGCAGCACGACCGCCATCACCGGACTGCGCAGGGCCTGGCGCGGCGACAGCTTGCGGAAGGATTCGAGCAGGGCGATGCGGAAAGCCGCGCCGTCCAGCCCGGCCGCGGCATGGCGGCGTTGGGTACCCAGATGTTGTTGTTCGCTCACGGTCATTACCTCAGAGAGCCGGCGACGGCGTAGCGGCGGTCGACACGGCGGCCAGCGACAGGTGATCGGCCACCGGGCCCAGCACCAGCGCAGGCATGAATTGCAGTACGGTCAGGATCACGATCACCGCGATCAGGGTCAGGGCGAAGGTCGGCGTTTCCACGTGCAGGGTTCCGCTGCCTTCCGGCGCGACGCGCTTGCGCGCGAGCAGGCCGGCGACGGCCAGCGGCACGATCAGGGCCGGATAGCGGCCCAGCGCCAGCACCGCCGAGCAGCTCAGGTTCCACCAATAGGTGGCGTCGCCCAGGCCCTCGAAACCGGAACCGTTGTTGGCGAAGGCCGAGGTGTACTCGTAGAACACCTGAGCGATGCCGTGGAAGCCCGGATTGGAATTGCCGGTGATCGACGGCAGCGCCACGGTGATCGCGGTGAAGCCCAGCACCACCAGCGGCTGCAGCAGGATCAGCAAGGCCAGCAGGCGCACCTCGGGCGCTTCGATCTTGCGTCCGAACAATTCCGGCGTGCGTCCGGTCATCAGGCCGGCCAGGAACACCGCCAGCAGCAGATACACCAGGAACTGCTGCAAGCCGCAGCCGATGCCGCCCCAGATCGCGTTGACCAGCATGTTGACCAGGGCCACGCCGCCGGTCAGCGGCGCCAGCGAGTCGTGCATGGCGTTGACCGAGCCGTTGCTGGTCTGGGTGGTGACCGCGGCCCACAGCGCCGAAGTGGTGGCGCCGAAGCGGACTTCCTTGCCTTCCATCAACGCTGCGTCGGTGCTGGTCGGCGAGTACGCCTCCGACACCACCGCGGCGCCGGTCGAGATCACCGACATCAGCAGCATGCTGCCGAACACCATCGCGGTGAGGCGGCGGCGTCCGGTGAACGGTCCGACCATGAAGGTCACCGCGATCGGGATTAAGATGATCGCGAGGATTTCCAGCAGGTTGGAGAACGGGGTCGGGTTTTCCAGCGGCACCGAGCTATTGGGGCCGTACCAGCCGCCGCCGTTGGTGCCCAACTGCTTGGCTGCGACCATGGGCGCGACCGGACCCAGCGGAATCTTCTGCCCCTTCATCTCCACGCTGGCGTCGACCGGCTGCACGCTGGGGCCGGCGCTCAAGGTCGAGGGCACGCCCTGTGCGGTCAGCAGCAGCGCCCACAGCAGGCACAGCGGCAGCATGAAGCGCAGGGTGGCGCGGGTCACGTCGACCCAGTAGTTGCCCAGGTCGCGGGCTTCGCCCTCGGCCGGAAGCTTGGCCTTGGCGGCGCTGCGCGCGCCGTACACCGGGCCGGATGCGGGCACCTGGTCTGCGGGCGCTTCGCAAGCCGCCTCGCAGGCCTCGCGGCCGGCGTCCATCGCCTGGCGGCCGCCGAACAATCCGCGCAGCGTGGCCACCACCATCGCCAGCCCCATCATCGGCGTCGCCACCTGCAGGCCGACGATGCCGACCATCTGCGAGAGATAGCTCAGCTGCGCCTGGCCGGAGTAGTGCTGCTGGTTGGTGTTGGTCAGAAACGACACCATGGTGTGCAGGGCCGTGTCCCAACGCAGGTTGGGGATGCCGTCAGGATTCAGGGGCAGCCAGGCCTGGGTCATGAACTGCAGCCACACCAGCACCGCAAGAACCAGATTGCTCAGCACGAAGGCGCGGGCGTAGCCGCGCCAGCTCATGCCGCGCGCCGGGTCGGTGCCCAGCGCGCGATAGATCGCGCGCTCGAACGGCCCGAACACGCGGTCGAGCTTGGAGGGCGCGCCGCGCATCACGCGCGCCAAATACAAGCCCAGGGGCCAGCCCAGGCCGATCGCGAGCGCGAATACCAGAAAGATGTCGATCATCGTCGTCAACCAAACAGAAAGTGATCAGCGCCGCCCCTCCAGGGACGGCGCCGATGGGGCGCGAGGCGGCGTGACCGGCCTCGCACCATGAGGGTCGCGGCGAGGCCGTCCCGGCCTCGCGCGTCGCCGCTACGCCTAGAAGTCTTCAGGGCGCAGCACGACGTAGAGGAGGTAGGCGGCGACCACCAGTACCGATACCGCGCAAACCATGGCTAGCCAACCGGGCATGCTCGTGTCTCCTTAGAAGGACGCCTGCAGCGCCGCTTCGATGCGGTTGCCGGCATAGTCGTCGCCGAAGATCCGCTTGGCGCCGGAATCGGTCGCGTGCGCGGTCAGGCGCAGTTCCAGCGGCGCCTTGGCCGCCCACACCGCGCTGAGCTGCGCATGCGCGTAGCTCTCGTCGTAGACCTCGTCGAGGTAGTAGTAGCCGGCGGCGGCTTCGAAGCGGAAACGGTCGTTGATCGGGAACTTGGCGCCGAGCTGCGTATAGACGCCGCTGTCGCGGCTGCCCAGCGCCTCGTTCGAGTAACCCAGCGACAGCCAGTAGTTGTCGGCGTAGGTCAGGGTGCCGTTGAGTTCGGTCCAGTTGAGATCGACCGTGGTCGAGGGGTAGCGGTAGTGCAGGACGTTGACGTCCAGCGCCCAGTCCTGCGACAGCTTGCCGGCCCAGCCGACGGTGAAGTCGAGCTCGCTGCTGGCGTGGGTCGCCGGCGCGAACTCGACGTTGGAGCCCCACACCGAGCCGTAGAAGCCGGAATCGCCGGCAAACTTGAAGCCCGCCTGCGCGGCGGGATCGCCCTGGGTCTGGGTACTGCCGCGCCAGACGTAGTCGCTGGTCAGCGCGGCGTTGCCGGTGAGCGTGGCGGCATCGGCGCGTGCGCCCAACGCCAGCAGGCCGGCGCCGGTGCAGACGGCGAAAACCAAGGGAATGGACGCCTCACGCAGGCGCAGCGGTTGCATCGACATTTCGGGTTCCGAGTTGCGAACGAAGCCGGATCGGCCACGTCGCCATTCTCGAAACCGCTGCCGTAAAACCTCTATTCCACCCGCGCCGGCGGGCGTAAATTCAGCGTAAAACCCGCGCAACGGCCGCATGACGGCGCGTTGCGGCGCCGGCGCGGTTCAGCGCATCAGCACTGCGGCGACCGCGCCGGGCTGCTTCATCCAGGCGAAGTGATCGGCGCGCGTGCCGAGCATGCGGCCGTCGAGCGTGTCGATGCGGCTCTGCGCGCGCGGCAGCTTGGTCAGCAGGAAATGCAGCGAGGATTCCGGCGCCAGCCAGTCGCTGTCCAGCGTCAGCGCACGCGCCTCGACTTCGACCTGCGCCATCGCGGCCTCCAGATCGATATCGACGCCGGCCGCGGCGTAGCGGCCGCTGAGCGCGCTGCGCGCCCAGTCGCGGATCAGTCCGCGCGCCTCGTCGCCGCCGAAACCGACGCGGCGGCCGGGCAGGGCGCCGCGACGATCCGCGAGCCAGGGCAGGAAGCGGTAGGCGAACGGCAGCCACCAGCGCGAACGCGGCGGAAACGCGCGCCAGTACGGTGCGCCGCTGGCGACCAGCCACAGGCGCGTCGGCCGTTCGGCCGCGCCGTCGCGGGCGAGCAGGCCGAGCCGACAAGCCGCCAGCTGCCCACCCAGGCTGTGGCCGCCGAGGATGCGCGGCAGGTTCAGTAGCTGCGCGGTCACCGCGGCCTCGCTGTGCGGCAGATCGTGCAGCAGCAGTTCGCGATACCCCCAATTGTTGGCTCGATTCGCGCGCAGGCTGCTGCCGCCGTTGCCGCGCCACTCGTGCACGAACACCGCGATGCCGCGCGCGGCCATGGCTTCGGCGAACGGCAGATAGTGCCTGGCGGCGACGCCGAGCGCGGGCAGCCACAGCAGGCTCGCCTGCGGCGCGCGCGGCAGACGCGCGAGCAAGGCCCAGCGGTGGCCGTCTTCGGCTTGCAGCGGCAGTTCCAGGGTCTGGACTTGCGGCGGTTGGGTTTCCAGCGTCGGGGTTTCCTGAGGAGGAGTCGGGTCAGTCATGCGGCGCGGCACCGTAGTGGTCGAGGACGACGACATCGCCGCGTCCGGGGCGGTAGCCGCCGCGCAGCGCGGCGTGCACGTAGTCGGCGGCGGCGACGCAGCTCTCGCGCAGGTCGCGTCCGCGCGCGAGGTTGGCGGCGACCGCCGAGGCCAGGGTGCAGCCGGTGCCGTGCGCTTCCAGGCGCAGGCGCGGATGCGCGATCGCGTGCACGCCCTGATCGTCGCCCAGGTAATCGACCACGTCGCCGTCGTCGCGCAGGTGGCCGCCCTTGAGCAGCACCGCGTTCGCGCCCATCGCGCGCAATCCGGCGATGGCCTCGCGCATCGCGGTCTGGTCGGGGATCGGCCGGCCCAGCAGCAGCTCGGCTTCGGGCAGATTGGGGGTGATCACCCCGGCCAGCGGCAGCAGGCGCGCGCGCAGCGCGGCCAGCGCTTCGGGTTCGAGCAGGCGCGCGCCGGAGGTGGCGACCATCACCGGGTCCAGCACCACCTGCGGCGGCCGGTAACGCTCCAGCGCATCGGCCACGGTTTCGATCACCGCGGCGTTGGCGAGCATGCCCAGCTTGACCGCGCCGATAGCGAAATCGTCGAAGCAGGCGTCGATCTGGGCGCGCAGGAAGCCCAGGTCGGGCACGTGCACCGCGGTCACCCCGCGGGTGTGCTGGGCGGTCAGGGCGGCGATCGCGCTGAGCCCGTGCACGCGGTGCGCGGCGAAGGTCTTGAGGTCGGCCTGGATGCCGGCGCCGCCGCCGGAGTCGGAACCGGCGATGGTGAGGGCGGAAATCGGGGGAGGCGTCATTGCGAGGGCGGGGCGGCCGGGCGTCGGTACGGGTCGGGAGACGATATCGCATCGCCCGGGGCGGGTCGCGGCGGGCGCTTCGCGCAGAATCGGCCTTGCGGCGCCCGGCGACCCGGTTTCGCCGCGCCGATATTATTCTGCGGACCGCGATTTCTTATTCGCACCGGCCATGGGGGTTTTTGCCCATGCCGGGCGGCTAATAATTGCGCGATACCAGGGAAATGATTCCGACCAGCTGTTTCCTGATCTGGAAGGGGATTTTTCGGAGCGAATCCAGGCATTCGGACTCGATATCGTCCTGGGCGTAGTCGTCGGTGCGCATCGCCGGGGTCCAGGCGTCCTCGCCCGGCTTGACCGGGCCGCGCCCGGTGCCCAGCCATTCGAGGCAGACGCCGGTGGCCAGGGCGATCGCGATCAAATGGTGCATCGAGGGATGGCTGCCGTCCTTGCGCTCCCACTGCGCCACCGCGCTGCGCTGCACCCCCACCATGTTGGCCAGCGCCAGCTGGGAAATACGGGACAAAGTACGGGCGCGCCGTATGCGCTCCGGTAGTGCCGCCATGAGTGATCTCCCCTAGTACCCAGGGATCATGCCTCAGTGTTTCGGTAACGCGATAGCGGTACGCGACGCGATTGGTGCGGATTGGGTAACGCGTCACAGGCACGGCCCTGTGCAGGTTGCTCATGCCGGAAACCGCCGGCTCGCCGGCTATTCATGTTAGCGGGATCGGACGTTGCAGCATTATCGGACGGTAGATGAGCATTCTCGCCGCCGATGCATGCGCCCGCACTCGGTGTTTCTGGTGAATATGTCCGCTGGTCAAACGCAACCTGGCGCCCTCTCAAAATTACGGATACGGGGGTTATATGCGTAGGAAAGGCAAAATACTGATCGCACTGCTGGCTGTGGCACTGCCGGCAGCGGCCGTGGGTGTCGGGCTGTTCGGCACCAACACGACCGGGCTGGCGCCTGAAGCGATGCGCGGAGAGCTGGCGCAGGATATCGTCGACCGATGGTCGCCTTATGTGGAACGCAGTTACGGGGCGATGGGAGCCGGCTGGGGCGAGCGTATGGAAGGCACGCTGCAGTCCGCCGACATCAGCAACCTCGAACTCGCTGCCAGCGCGACCAGCTTCGAACAAATGAACGCGGCGCTGTTGGGCGCAGGCGGCGGATCGGGCATGGTCACGGCCAAGGGCGCGCCCGACGTGCAGCCGACGAGCCTGGGTGCGCCGGGCGAGGACCTGGTCTACACGCCCTTGAACCCCTGCCGCATCGTCGACACCCGCGTGGTCGGCGGGCCGATCGCGGCCAACGGCACGCGCAGCTTCAAGTCCTACACCACCACCGACTTCACCTCGCAAGGTGGCGAGACCTCCAACTGCAACCTGCCGCAGAACGTCTCGGCCCTCACGGTCAAGATCACCTCGGTGTACCCGGCCAACGACGGCTACTTCACTGCGTATCCGTTCAACGAGGCCAAGCCGCTGGCGTCGTCGTTGAACTACAGCGCGGGTTTGATCCTCTCGGACGAGTCGCATATCCGTCTGTGCCGTCCGGCCTGCCCGAGCGAGTTCAACGTCTACAGCTACGCTCAGTCCGAGGTCGTGATCGACGTGACCGGCTACTTCATCGAACCCGAAGCGACCGCGCTCGACTGCACCATCGCCCAGGAGAGCGGAAGCCTGGCTTTGCTCAGCGGCATCCAGACCAAGGACGTGCAATGCCCGACCGGTTACGCGGCCACCGGCGGCGGCTGCGGCGGCGTGCTCGGCATCGGGGTCAGCAACTCCGAGCCGATGGTGGTCAGCGGCCAGCCGGTGGGCTGGCAGTGCGACCTGGTGGGTTCATTGCTCAGTGTGCTCGGCTATCAGGTCAACGCGACCTGCTGCCGCGTGCCCGGACGCTGACGGAACGAGCGAGCGCAAGGATGCGGGTACCCGGAAGCCGGCCGCGAGGCCGGCTTCCTTTTTTGGGCTTGTTTCAGGGCTTACAGCACTTCCGAAGCATAGTCGGCCAGGCGCGAACGCTCGCCGCGGCGCAGGGTCACGTGCGCGCTGTGCGCCCAGCCCTTGAAGCGGTCGACGGCATAGGTGAGGCCGGACGTGGTCTCGGTCAGGTAGGGCGTGTCGATCTGTTCGACATTGCCCAGGCAGACGATCTTGGTGCCGGGGCCGGCACGCGTGATCAGGGTCTTCATCTGCTTGGGCGTCAGGTTCTGCGCCTCGTCCAGGATCAGCCAGCGGCTGAGGAAGGTACGGCCGCGCATGAAGTTCATCGAACGGATCTTGATCCGCGAGGCCAGCAGGTCGTTGGTCGCCGCGCGGCCCCAGGCGCCGCCGTCCTGATTGTGGGTCAGCACTTCCAGGTTGTCGGTGAGCGCGCCCATCCACGGGGTCATCTTTTCCTCCTCGGTGCCGGGCAGGAAGCCGATGTCCTCGCCGACGCTGACCGTGGCGCGGGTCATGATGATCTCGCGGTAACGCTGCTGGTCCATGGTCTGGGCCAGGCCCGCCGCCAACGCCAACAGCGTCTTGCCGGTGCCGGCGGTGCCGAGCAGGGTGACGAAGTCGATCTCCGGGTCCATCAGCGCGTTGAGCGCGAAGTTCTGTTCGCGGTTGCGCGCGATGATGCCCCACACCGCATGCTGGTTGTGGCGGTAGTCGTCGACGATCTGCAGGGTCACGCGGTCGTCGCCGACCTTGCTGACCTTGAGTTCGGATTCTTCGTCGCCGGGCAGGAACAGGAACTGGTTCGGATACCAGTCGTCGTCCTTGGTGCGGGCGATCTCGTAGTAGGTGCGGCCCTTCTCGGTCCAGGACTTGAGGTCCTTGCCGTGGCGCTGCCAGAAATCTTCCGGCAATGCGGTCGCGCCGGTGTAGAGCAGGCTGAAATCGTCGAGCGCGCGGTCGTTCTCGTAGTCTTCCGACGCGATCCCGGCGATCGCCGCCTTGATCCGCAGGTTGATGTCCTTGGACACGAACACCACCGGCGCGCCGGGCTCGCTCTCCTTGAGGGCGAGGATCGCGCCGAGGATGTGGTTGTCCGGGATCACAGCGCCGAAGCGCTTGCCGCTGTCGAAGGCCTCGGTCTGGAAACGCAGCTTGCCGATGCTCTGCTCGCCGCGCAGTTGCAGGCCCTGCGGGCGCTTCAGGGTGAGGCCGACGGCGATCTTGTCGGTGCCCTCGGCTTCGATCAGTTCGTTGAGGAAACGGCTGACCTGGCGCGCGTTGCGGCTGGCTTCGGAGGTGCCTTTCTTGCCGTTGTCGAGCTCTTCGATGACCTGCATCGGCAGGTAGACGTCGTGCTCTTGGAACTTGAACAGCGCGGTGGGGTCGTGCATCAGCACGTTGGTGTCGAGGACGTAGATGCGCTTGCTTCGGGTCATTCCGATGCCTCGTGGCAGGTGGGTACGGCGCTGTGCGGATACGACGGGTGGAACTCGGGGACGCCGCCGTGCGGGCAGGGCGGCGCCGCCGTGGCCCGCGGGGCGGGACGGCGGAGAACGGGTGACGGGGCGACGGTCACTGGGTTTGTGCAGCCTTCAGCGCGTCGAGCACGGCCTGTGCATGGCCGGGCACTTTCACCGGGCGCCATGACTGGGCGATGACGCCCTTGGGGTCGATCAGGAAGGTGCTGCGTTCGATGCCGATGTACTTGCGGCCGTACAGGCTCTTTTCCTTGATCACGCCGAAGGCCTGGCATAGGGCTTCGTCCTTGTCGCTGATCAGGTCGAACTTGAAGCCCTGCTTGGCGCAGAAGTTCTGGTGCGACTTGACCGAATCGCGCGACACGCCGAGCACGCTGGCGCCGAGCTTCTTGAACTTGGCCAGCAGGGCGTTGAAGTCCAGGCCCTCGGTGGTGCAGCCCGGGGTGCTGTCCTTGGGGTAGAAGTACAGCACCAGCCATTGGCCGGCGTAGTCCTTCAGTTTCGCGGTCTCGCCGCTGGACAGCGCCAGGGGCAGGGAGGAAACGGTCTTGTCGAGGCGGTCGCCGGTGTCGAGCATGCGTGCTGTCTGATCCTCAGAACTTCATCGGGTCCATGATGGCATCGAGATTCAAGTGATCGCAGAACTCCAGGAAATCGTCGCGCAATGCGGCGATGTGCATGCTCGACGGTACGCCGATGGTCACCTGCGCGGAGAACATGTCGGCGCCGGTCTGCATGGCGCGATAGCGCGAGCAGTGCAGGCTCTCGATGGTGATGCCCTGGCGGTCGAAGAAGTCGGCGAGCTGGAACAGGATCCCCGGCTTGTCGGCGGCGACCACTTCGACGATGTAGGGCAACAGGTTGGATTGCACCTGTTTCGGGCCGGTGCGGTACCAGACCAGCTTCAGGCCTTCCTCGCGCTCCAGGCGCGTGAGCATGGCTTCGAGCTTGGCGACCGCGTCCCAGGAGCCGACCGCGAGCGCGGTCACGGACACGTCGCGGCCCACCGTGGACAGGCGCGCGTCGACCAGGTTGCAGCCGGAATCGGCGATCCGCCGCGTCACCGACAGCAGCGGCGACTCCGGATGCGTCGTATAGGCGTTGATCAGGAGGTGGTTTTCGTTCGGCGACGGCCGGGCAGCGGAATCGGTCAAGGCGGCGCCTGCAAGGGGAGCGGGTGGCTCGGATACTGAACGGCGGCCCGCGCACGGGCTGCGGCTTGAAGCCAGCATACTTGCCCGCGCTTTCGGCCCGCAAGTAACATCGCTAGGCGGTAACATGCGTTATTGGCGGCGTATCGTGCCGCCGCTCACACAGCGCTTTGCGCGAAGGCCTCCCTTGCGACTTTCCGGCAGCATCACCGCGCTGGCCACGCCGTTCGACGCGGCCGGCGAACTCGACCTCGACGCCTGGCGCGCCCTGCTGGCCGCGCAGCTCGACGGCGGCACCCAGGCCATCGTGGTCGCCGGCTCCACCGGCGAGGCGGCGGCCCTGCACGATCCCGAATACGACACCCTGCTGCGCACCGCCGTGGAGCAGGTCGGCGGCCGGATTCCGGTGCTCGCCGGCACCGGCCTGTCCAACACCGCCAAAACCATCGAGCTGACCCGCCGCGTCGCTGCGCTCGGCGCCGACGCCGCGCTGGTGGTCGCGCCGCCCTACGTGCGCCCGACCCAGGCCGGTCTGGTCGCCCACTACCGCGCGATCGCCGACGACGGCGCCTTGCCGGTGGTGCTGTACAACGTGCCTGGCCGCACCGGCTGCGACCTGCTGCCCGAGACCGTGGCCCAGCTCGCCGGTCATCCGCGCATCGTCGGCATCAAGGAAGCGGTGAGCGAGCCCGAGCGCATGAGTGCGCTGCTCGCGTTCCAGGATTCCGGCTTCGCCGTGCTCAGCGGCGACGATCCGACCGCCTGCCGGGCCATGCTGGCCGGTGCCGACGGCATCGTCTCGGTCGCCTCCAACGTGCTGCCGGCGGCGTTCCGCCGTCTCGCCGACCTGGCCCGCGCCGGCCGCCGCGACGAGGCCCTGGCCTGGGACGCGCGCCTGGCGCCGGTCTACGCTTTCATGGGCATCGAGTCCAACCCGATCCCGGTCAAGGCCATACTCGCCCGCCAGGGCATCGGCCACGGCCTGCGCCTGCCGCTGACGACCCTGTCGGCTGCCCACCACGATGCCGCCGCCAGCGTCCATGCGCTGGCAAGCGAACTCGAACACGACTGCCGCGCTACGCTCGCGGCCTGAACCCCGCAGGAGATTTGCCCATGCGTTCCAACGTTTCCCTGTCCCGCGTCGCTGTCGGCGCGCTGCTGATCGGCCTGGTCGCCACCGCCGGCTGCAGCTGGTTCCGCAAGGGCACCAATCCGCTGTACTCCGAAACGCCCGAGCAGCGTCCGCTGGAAGTGCCGCCGGACCTCGACCGTCCGCGCACCGACGGTGCCATGGCGGTGCCGAACGGTTCGGTGAGCGCGTCCGAACGTGCGCCGGTCGCGGCCCCGACCGCCGCCTCGCCGATCGGCTTCACCACCGCCGGCAGCCGCGACGACGCCTACGCCAAGGTCGGTACCGCCCTGGCCAAGGTCGACGGCCTGACCATCGCCAGCCGCGCCCAGCTGCTGGGCGCCTACGACGTCAACTACGAAGGCGCCAACTTTCTGGTCCGGGTGAGCGCGGTCGAAGCCGGCGCCTACGTGTCCGCGGTCGACCCGCGCGGCCTGCCGGCCACCGGCGAGCAGCCGGTCAAGCTGATCGCGGCGCTGAAGGAAGCGATCGGCAGCAAGTAATCCGCTGCCATGCCGCAAAGAAAACGGGCGCCCTGGGCGCCCGTTTTCGTATGCGGTTTCGGCGTCGGTGACTGCCGGGGCGCAGCGCGCCTGGGCTCAGCGTTCGAGCAGGTCGAGCTTGTCCGGCTTGCCTTCCCAGTCCTTGGCGTCGGCCAGGCCGTCCTTGCGCGTGGTGATCACCGGCCAGGCCTTGGCGAGTTCGGCGTTGAGCGCCACGAACGCCTCCTGTCCGGCCGGCACGTCGTCCTCGGGATAGATCGCATTGATCGGGCATTCCGGCTCGCACAAGGTGCAGTCGATGCACTCGTCCGGATCGATCACCAGGAAATTCGGGCCTTCGTGAAAACAGTCGACCGGGCACACCTCGACGCAGTCGGTGTACTTGCACTTGATGCAGTTCTCGGTGACGACGAAGGGCATGGAACGGTCTTCCGTGGATGGTCGGCGTGGCTAGTTTAGCGACAGGCGAGGGCGCAAACCTAGCGTTTCGCGGCCGCCCGGCGTTGTTGCGAGCGACTCTCATCGCCGCGCCTGCAGCGCCCGTAAAGCCGCCCGTACTAAAGAAAAAGCCCGCGCATCGCTGCGCGGGCTTTCAAGATTTGGCGCTCCCTACGAGATTCGAACTCGTGTTTTAGCCTTGAGAGGGCCACGTCCTAGGCCTCTAGACGAAGGGAGCTGAGGTAAACCCGCATCCGACTCTCAATCGTATGCGGCCTGCTAGTATATGGGGCTGAATAGCGCTCGGCAACCGGTTCCGACCGGCCGCCGTTCACCTCCCCACAGCGATCGGCTGCCCCGCAGCAACGATCCCAACCGCGGCGACGACCGCTCGATGCAGCCCGAAAATCCCAACGGTCATGACCACGTCCATCCCATGCTGCGGGTGATCCCGCGCGAACAGCACAACGTCTCGCGCAAGGAGATCAGCCCCAACGCGCTGCGGGTGCTGTACCGACTTCGCGACGCCGGCTTCGGCGGCTACCTGGTCGGCGGCGCCGTGCGCGACATCCTGGTCGGCGGCCACCCCAAGGACTTCGACGTCGCCACCGACGCCACCCCGGAGCAGGTCAAGGGCCTGTTCCGCAACTGCCGCCTGATCGGCCGCCGCTTCCGTCTGGCGCACGTGGTCTACGGCCGCGAGATCATCGAGGTCGCGACCTTCCGCGCCAACATCGACGACGGCAGCGGCGATCGCGAGACCGACAACGGCGGCCGCCTGGTCCGCGACAACGTCTACGGCAGCATCGAGGACGACGCGGTCCGCCGCGACTTCACCGCCAACGCGCTGTACTACGCGGTCGAGGATTTCTCGGTGCGCGACTACGTCGGCGGCTTCGAGGATGTGCAGAACCGCCTGATGCGCCTGATCGGCGATCCGGAAACGCGTTACCGCGAAGACCCGGTGCGGATGCTGCGCGCGGTGCGCCTGGCGGCCAAACTCGGCTTCGAGATCGAGGCCGCGACCGCGGCGCCGATCCCGGCCCTGGCTTCGCTGCTCAGCGAAGCCGCGCCGGCGCGTTTGTTCGAGGAATGCCTGAAGCTGTTCCTGTCCGGGCACGCGGTGCAGAGCTTCCTCGGCCTGGAGCGTTACGGCCTGTTGCCGGCGCTGCTGCCGGAGACCGCGGCCGCGCTCAAGTCCAATCGCAGCGGCGCGCTGCGGCGCATGCTGCTGGAAGGCCTGCAGGGCACCGATACCCGCGTCGCCAACGACGAGCCGGTGTCGCCGGCGTTCCTGTTCGCGATGCTGCTGTGGCCAGCCTATTGCCGCGCGCTGATGGCGCTGCAGGCGCAGGGCATGCATGCGGTCGAAGCCCAGCGCCGCGCCGCCGACCGGGTCACCGTGCACCAGTTGGAAACGATCGCGCTGCCGCGGCGTTTCTCCCTGCCGATGCAGGAGATCTGGCTGCTGCAGACGCGTTTCTCGCAGCGCCAGCGCAAGCGCGTGTTCCGGCTGCTGTCGCATCCGCGTTTCCGCGCCGCCTACGACTTCCTCAACCTGCGCCTGGCCGCGTCCGACGAGCACGCGGCCGATGTCGCGTTCTGGAGCGAAGCCCAGGGCAAACCCGGCGACGAACTGGCCGCGCAGCTGGACGCGCAGCCGCCGTCCGACGCAGAGCCTGGCGCCGCGCCGCGCAAGCGCCGCCGCCGTCGCCGTAACGGCGGCGGAGCCGAGGCCGGTGCGGTCGGCCACGACGGCGAATGAACCCGGCCGAGGTCGCGTTCGTCGGCCTGGGCAGCAACCTGGGCGATAGCGCCGCGATCCTGCGCGGCGCGTTCGCGGCCCTGGCCGAGTTGCCGGACACGCGCCTGCTGCGCGCGTCCTCGCTGTACCGCACGCCGGCCTGGGGCGTGACCGCGCAGCCGGATTTCGTCAACGCCGCGGCGATGCTGGAGACCGGACTGTCGCCGCAGGCCCTGCTGGCGGCGATGCTGGCGATCGAGCGCGAGGCCGGTCGCGACCGCCGCGACGACGGCAGCGACCGTTGGGGCCCGCGCACGCTGGACCTGGATCTGCTGCTGTACGGGCAGCGCTGTCTCGACGAACCCGGTCTGCGCGTGCCGCATCCGCACCTGCATGAGCGCGCGTTCGCGCTGCTGCCGCTGCTCGAAATCGCGCCCGACGCGTACATTCCCGGCATCGGGCCGGCGCGCGAGGCCTTGGCCGGACTCGAACCGGGCGACATACAAACGCTGGCTTAGGCGTTAAGTTATAGGGCTACCCCCGCGAGCGTCCGGCGATCGGCCGGGCGAGACCCACCGACCATGTACACCTCGGCCCCCACCGACACCCCGCGCAAGACCGCCTGGACCGTGCCCATGCTCGCCGAGGCCAAGCGCGACGGCCGCCCGCTGGTCATGCTGACCTGCTACGACGCCGGCTTCGCGCGCAGCATGGACGCGGTCGGCATCGACCTGGTGCTGATCGGCGATTCCCTGGGCATGGTGGTGCAGGGCCACAACAGCACCTTGCCGGTGCGCGTGGCCGACATCGCCTACCACACCGCCTGCGTCGCGCGCGGCCTGTCCAAGGCCTTGCTGATCGCCGACCTGCCGTTCCAGTCCGACGCCACGCCCGAGCGCGCGCTGGAGGCTTCGACCGCGCTGCTGCAGGCCGGCGCGGCGATGGTCAAGCTCGAAGGCGCGGGCCACAAGCTCGAGGTGATCCGTTTCCTGGTCGAGCGCGAGATTCCGGTCTGCGCGCATCTGGGCCTGACCCCGCAGTCGGTGTTGCGCCTGGGCGGCTACAAGGTCCAGGGCCGCGACGAAGCCGCCGCGGCGCGCCTGCGCGAGGATGCGCGCGCGGTCCAGGACGCCGGCGCCACGCTGCTGGTGCTGGAATGCGTGCCCAACCCGGTCGCCGCCGCGATCACCGCCGATCTCGCGATCCCGACCATCGGCATCGGCGCGGGCCTGCAATGCGACGGCCAGGTGCTGGTGCTGCACGATCTGCTGGGCGTGAATTCCGGCCACCGCAGGCCCAAGTTCGTCAAGGATTTCCTCTCCGAAGGCGGTTCGATCGAGGGCGCGTTCCGGGCCTACGCCGACGCCGTACGCGAGCGCCGCTTCCCGGACGAGGCGCATTCCTACGCCGGTTGAAGCCAGCCGGTTGAAGCCAGCCGGTCGAACCCAGCGTTGCGCGCGCGGCCGTTGTGATCGCCGCCGTATCGGCGTGTAATCCGCAGCCTGCGGTGGCGGCGCCACCGGATGTCGCCGCCTCCACCTTATCCACGAGCAAGACATGCTGACCGTCGACGATCTGGCCGTACTGCGTTCCACCATCGACGCCTGGCGTCGCGAGGGCCTGCGCGTGGCCTTCGTGCCGACCATGGGCAATCTGCACGCCGGCCACCATTCGCTGGTGAAACTGGCGCGCGAACGCGCCGACCGGGTCGTGGTCAGCGTGTTCGTCAATCCGACCCAGTTCGGCCCCAACGAGGACTACGGCCGTTACCCGCGCACGCCGGAGGCCGACGCCGCCGGCCTGGCCGCGGCCGGCGCCGACCTGATGTGGCTGCCGTCGGTCGAAACCATGTACCCCTACGGCCCGCAGGCCACCGTCCAGGTGCAGGTGCCGCACGTCACCGATGGCCTGGAGGGCGCGCACCGCCCCGGCCATTTCGACGGCGTCGCCACCGTGGTCGCGCGCCTGTTCAACCAGGTGCGACCGGACGTGGCGGTGTTCGGGCGCAAGGACTACCAGCAGCTGGCGGTGATCCGCTATCTGGTGCGCGACCTGGCGTTTCCGATCGAGATCGTCGCCGGCGACACCCTGCGCGAGGCCGACGGCCTGGCGATGAGCTCGCGCAACCAATACCTGGCCGCCGAGGAGCGCCCGCGCGCGGCCGAGATCCACCGCTGCCTGCAATGGATGCGGCAGGCGCTGCAGGCCGGCACCCCGCGCGAGGCGGTCGAGGCCGAAGCCGCGCTGCGCCTGGAAACCGCCGGCTTCGTCGTCGACTATGCAGCGATCCGGCGCCAGGACCTGGGCCTGCCGGAGACCGGCGCGGCCGACGCGCCACGGGTCGCCCTGATCGCGGCCCGGCTCGGCCGCACCCGCCTGATCGACAACCTCGAATTCGCCGCCTGAACGCGGATACACCGTTCCAGGGCCGGTCGGTCCCGCCGATGTTGCAGCGCGCCATGCGCTGCTAGACTTCGGTTTTTCGCGCCCGCACGTCCGCGGACGGAGTTAAGAACATGCAACTCAACCTGCTCAAGGCCAAGATCCACCGCGCCACGGTCACCCACGCCGAGCTCCACTACGAAGGGTCCTGCGCGATCGACGGCCGCCTGCTCGATATTTCCGGCATCCGCGAGTACGAACAGGTCCACATCTACAACGTCAACAACGGCCAGCGCTTCGTCACCTACGCCATCCGCGGCGAAGAGGGCAGCGGCGTGATCTCGGTCAACGGCGCGGCCGCGCACCGGGCCCAGCCGGGCGATCTGGTCATCATCTGCGCCTATGGCGTCTGCGACGAGGCCGAGGCGGCGAAGTACAAGCCGACCCTGGTCTATGTCGACCGCCACAACCAGCTGACCCACACCAACACTTCCATGCCGGCCCAGGCGGCCTGAGAGAACGCATGAGCGACGAATCCCGACTGAGCCCACTGAGCGCCCAGGCGGGGCGCGTCGCCCGCACCGGGCTGCCGCAGCTGATCGCCGCCGACCCGGCCCGCGCGCAGGATTTCGCGCTGCGGGTCGGCCCGGTCTACGCCAGCTTCGCGCGCCAGCACTACGACCGCGAGGCCCTGGCCGCGCTGTTCGCGGCGGCCGAAGGCGCCGGCTTCGGCCCGCGCCTGCGCGCGCTGTTCGACGGCCAGACCGTCAATATCACCGAAGGCAGGCCGGCGCTGCACACCGCGCTGCGCGGCGATTTCTCCCAGGCGCAGGTCGCGCGCGACGCCCACGCCCAGGCGCTGCAGGCGCGCAAGCGCATGCGCGCGATCGTCGACGAACTGTCCGCCAGCGACGTCACCGACATCGTCAGCGTCGGCATCGGCGGCTCCGATCTGGGGCCGCGCCTGGCCGCCGACGCGCTCAGCGGCGCCGTCCCGGGCCGTTTCCGGGTCCACTTCCTGTCCAACGTCGACGGCCACGCCGCCCAGCGCACCCTGGCCGGCCTCGATCCGGCGCGCACCGCCGCGCTGCTGATCTCCAAGACCTTCGGCACCCAGGAAACCCTGCTCAACGGCGGCGTGGTCCGCGACTGGCTGGGCGCGCACGCCGGCAATCGCCTGTACGCGATCAGCGCCAACGTCGAGCGTCCCGCGGCCGCGTTCGCGATTCCGCCCGAACGCATCCTGCCGATGTGGGACTGGGTCGGCGGGCGTTATTCGCTGTGGTCGGCGGTCGGCCTGCCGATCGCGCTGGCGATCGGCATGGACGCGTTCGAGGCCTTCCTCGACGGCGCCGCCGAAATGGACGCGCACGTGCTCGACACGCCGCCGCCGCGCAACCTGGCGGCCTGGCACGCGCTGACCTCGGTCTGGAACCGCAACGGTCTGGGTTACGCGACCCAGGCCGTGCTGGCCTACGACGACCGCCTCAAGCTGCTTTCGAACTACCTGCAGCAGCTGGTGATGGAGAGCCTGGGCAAGTCGACGCGGCTGGACGGCAGCGCCATCGTCGGCGACACCGTGCCGGTGTGGTGGGGCGGCGTCGGCACCGACACCCAGCACAGCTTCTTCCAGGCCCTGCACCAGGGCAGCTCGATCGTGCCGGGCGATTTCATCGGCGTGATCCGCGCCGATGCGCCGTATCCCGAAAATCATCGTGCGCTGCAGGCCAACCTGCTGGCGCAGACCGAGGCCTTCGCCAACGGCCAGGCCAGCGACGACCCGCACCGCGCCTATGCCGGCGGCCGGCCGAGCACCACCATCCTGCTCGACGCGCTTAGCCCGCGTTCGCTGGGCGCGCTGCTGGCGCTGTACGAGCACAGCGTCTACCTGCAGTCGGTGTTCTGGGACATCAACGCCTTCGACCAGTTCGGCGTCGAGCTCGGCAAGCAGGTCGCCAGCCGTCTGCTGCCGGCGCTGTCCGGTGAGGCCGAGGCCGAGGATCCGGTTACGCGCGAGTTGATTCTGCAGCTGCGCGGTTGAGGCGGCCGCCATAGCGCGGCCCACAGATGATCGTCCGGTCGCCAAAGCATGGCGCGCAGGTTGGCGTAGGGTGCGGTAAGCCAACGGCGCATCGCAGCGTCCCGCGATCCATCCCCCGGTCGCGGCATCGCAACGGTGCGGTTATCACCGCACCCTACGCTCCACAGCTCGTCATTTCGGAAGGCGGGCATCCCTACCCGCGGGGTGCGGTAAGCCAAAGGCGCACCGCAGCGTCCCGCGATCGACCTGCGTAGCGACGCTCGATAGCTGGTCATCCCCGCGAAGGCGGGGGTCAAGTGACTTCGCGGCGCTGCGAGCGCAGTCGAATGGCGACTGACGTCGGGAGCGCCTGGTAATAGGGACGCTTGCGGCGCCTCGCGAATCTTCGGTCGCGGCTTACGCCGCTCCTACCCCAAAGCGCCTGCGGCAATCTCAATCGACGCCATGCCGCGCCAGCGCCCACTCCACATGCTCGCGCACCACCGCGCTGTCGGCGTCGCGGCGCGAGCGCAATGCATCGATCACTTCCGGCGTGCCCGGCGCATTGCCCAGCGCGACGGCGATGTTGCGCAGCCAGCGCTCGTGGCCGCTGCGGCGGATCGCCGAGCCTTCGGTGCGCTGCAGGAACTCGGCTTCGCTCCAGGCGAACAGCTGCGCCAGACTGGCGCGGTCGAGATCGTTGCGGGCGCGGAAGTCGGGCTCGTCGGTGCGCTTGGCGAACTTGTTCCAGGGGCAGACCAGCTGGCAGTCGTCGCAGCCGAAAATGCGGTTGCCGATCGCCGGCCGCAGTTCCTCGGGGATCGCGCCTTCGTGCTCGATGGTCAGGTAGGCGATGCAGCGGCGCGCATCGAGCCGATGCGGGGCGACGATGGCCTGGGTCGGGCACACCTCGATGCAGCGCACGCAGGTGCCGCAATGCGCGCTGGCCGGCGCGTCGACCGGCAGCGGCAGGTCGACGTAGATCTCGCCCAGGAAAAACCAGGAGCCGCCGTCTTTGTCGATCAGGCAGGTGTGCTTGCCGATCCAGCCCAGGCCGGCGTTGCGCGCCAGGGCGCGTTCCAGCACCGGCGCCGAATCGACGAATACGCGATGCCCGAACGGGCCCACGGTCTCGCCGATGCGGTCGGCCAGACGCTGCAGGCGCTGGCGCATCAGCTTGTGATAGTCGCGGCCCAGCGCGTAGCGGGCGACGTAGGCGCGTTCGCGGTCGGCGAGGGTGGCCCAGGCGTCGTCGTCGTCGTTGCGGCCGTAGTCCAGGCCGACCGAGATCACCCGCAGGGTTCCCGGGATCAGCTCCTGCGGCCGCGAACGCAGCTCGCCGTGGCGCGCCATCCAGTCCATCGAGCCGTACAGGCCCTGCGCCAGCCAATCGCGCAGATAGTCCTCGTCCGGCCCAAGCTCGATCCCGGCGATGCCGCAGCGCTGGAAACCCAGCTCGCGCGCCAGATCGCGGATACGCAGGGCCAGCGCCGCGTAGTCGGGTGCGGCGGCGGATGTCGGTTCCGGGCTGGCGGGGTGCGGACTCACGATATGGCAAGTATAGAATCGTGCGATGCCAATGCCCGTTTTTGCCGACGATTCCGCTCTTTACGACGCTGCCGCCCTGCGCGTGGCCGAGACGCGCGCGGCCGCCGAGCTCGGCGACGCGTTCGAGCCGATGCGCCGCGCCGGCGCGGCGGCCTGGCGCGAGTTGCTGCGGCGTTGGCCGGCGGCGCAGCGGATCGTGGTGGTCTGCGGGCCCGGCAACAACGGCGGCGATGGCTACGTACTGGCCGCTCATGCTCATGCGGGCGGGCGCGACGTGTGCGTGCTGCATCTGGGCGCGCATGCGCCGCGCAGCGAACTCGCACGCCGCGCCGCCGGCGACTACGCAAATGCCGGCGGACGCAGCGAGATCTACGACGGCGGCGCGCTGCAGGCCGATGTCGTGGTCGATGCTTTATTCGGTATCGGTCTGTCGCGCGCGCCGGATAGCGAAGCTGCGGTGTTGATCGAAGCGATCAATACGCAGCCGGCGCCGGTGCTGGCCTTGGACGTGCCCAGCGGCATCGATGCCGATCGCGGCGCTGCGTATGCCCCGGCCGTGGTCGCGGACTGCACCATCGAATTCATCGCGCGCAAGATCGGTTTGACCACCGGCGCGGCGCTGGACCATATCGGCGAACGCGCCCTGGCGGATTTGCAGGTCGGACCCGGCGCATTCGATCGCGCGCCCGTCGCGCGAGCCGTGCGCGCCCAGGATCTGCGCCGCTGGCTGTCGCCGCGCTCGCGCGATAGTCACAAGGGCCGCAACGGTCGCGTGCTCTGCGTCGGCGGCGATCACGGCAGCGGCGGCGCGATCGTGTTGTGCGCGCAAGCGGCGCTGCGCAGCGGCGCCGGTCTGGTCGAAGTCGCCACGCGTGCCGAGCATGTGACCGCGCTGCTGTCCCGTTTGCCCGAAGCGATGCCGCGCGAAGTGCGCGATGCGGCCCAGTTGCGCGAGGCTTTGCAACGCGCGGACTTCGTCGCTTTGGGCCCCGGCCTGGGGCAGGCGGATTGGGGCCGGGAGCTGTATGCCTGCGCGCTCGATAGCGGTATGCCTTTGTTGCTCGACGCCGACGCGCTGAATCTGTTGGCGCAACAGCCGCGACGCCTGCGCGAAGACAGTGTGCTCACGCCGCATCCTGGCGAAGCGGCGCGGCTGCTCGGTATGGACACCGCACAGGTGCAGGCCGATCGTTTCGCCGCGGCCTGCGCGTTGCGCGTTCGCTACGGCTGCGCGATCGTGTTGAAGGGGGCGGGCACCATCGTGGTCGCGCCCGATCTCGAGCCTTGCGTGATCGCCGCAGGCAATCCCGGCATGGCCGTGGGCGGCATGGGCGACGTGCTCAGCGGTACCATCGCCGCCTTGCGTGCGCAGCGATTGAATGCGTTCGATGCCGCAGTCTGCGGCGCCCTGCTGCATTCCGCTGCCGGCGATGCCGCTGCGCGCGACGGCGGCGAGCGCGGTTTGTTGCCCACCGATCTGATGCCGTGGCTGCGGCGTCTGGCCAATCCGGAGTAGTGCCGCCGATGTCGTCGAATACGACCGCCACCGCGTACGAACACGATGCGTTCGCGCTGACCTTGTCCGATGCCGATGCCACCGATGCCTTGGGCGCCGCGCTCGCGCGCACGCGGCCGGCGCGCGCCGTCGTACATCTCAGCGGCGATCTCGGCGCCGGAAAATCCACGCTCGCGCGCGCCTTGTTGCGCGCGCTGGGCGTGCAAGGCGCGATCCGCAGTCCGACCTACACCCTGGTCGAGCGTTATCCGCTCGCGGCGGGCAGCGAAGCCTGGCATTTGGACCTGTACCGCATCGGCGATGCCGGCGAACTGGAATTCCTCGGCCTGGACGGCGACGAAGCGGTGCTGTGGCTGATCGAATGGCCCGACCGCGGCCGCGGCGCGCTGCCGCCGGCCGACTTGCGGGTGGAGCTGGCGGTGGCCGGGGCAGGGCGTTCGGCCCGGCTGGTGCCGGGCTCGGCGGCGGGGCGGGGCTGGGTCCGGGCCGCGGTCGCCACCCCGGAGCTTGCGGCCGACTCCTGAACGTTTCCACAGGAAGTGGCGGCAGGTGCCGGATTCGTAAGGGAAAAGTGCTTGCTTTTATCGCGCCCTGGTGCTTGACTACCGCCCATGCGCGTAAAAGGGGCCACCGTCCAGAAATTCCTGCTCGGCATGGCGCTGCTTGCGGCGCTGGCCTGGAATCTCGCGCAGGCCAGTGAAATCAAGGGCTTGGAACTCGGCACCGGGGCCACCGGCACCCGCGCCGAGATCGCCCTGGACCGCGGCACCGAATTCAAGCTGATCTCGCTCAAGGGCCCGGACCGCCTCGCGGTCGACCTCCCGGCCTCGTCGCTGGCCAAGGGCCTGCGCCTGCCGGCCGGCACCGGCATCGTCAAATCGGTACGCACCGGCCAGCCTGCGCCGGGCACCGTGCGCATCGTGTTCGATCTCGCCCAGCCGGTCGCGGCGCTCAAGCCGCGCATCGAGCCGGGCGCCAACGGCGCGCGCCTGGTGCTGGAATGGCCGGGCGACGGCGCCGAGCCGCAAGCCGTTGCCGCCGCGCCGACCGCGCCGACGACTTCCGCACCGCCAGCTACTGCGCCTTCGATTCCCGCACAGCGCGCGCCTGCGCCACCGACGGCCACGCCGCCGACCGCCATCGCCACCGTGTCCGAAACCAGCGGCGTCGACCAGGCCGCCGCGTCCGCGGCCGCGACCACGCGCCTGATTTCCGAACTCGCTGCACGCAACGCGGCCGCTACCTCGGTGCCGGCCGCCGCGCCGCCGGCGGCTGCGCCCGTCGTTGCCGCGCCGTCGCCGCAGGTGCCGACCACCGTCGCCACTGGCGTGCCCACCCGTATTGCCACGGGCGTGCCTACCCGCGTCGCCACCGGCGTGCCGACGCCGATGCCCGGCGCCGCCGCGAGCAATCCGCCGCCGCCGGACATCGAGGCCATCACGCCCGGCGCGGTCAAGACCATGAGGGACGTGATGCGCGGCCGCGGCATGCGCCCGCTCATCATCGCCATCGATCCCGGCCATGGCGGCCAGGATCCCGGCGCGATCGGCCAGGCCGGCAAGCGCGAAAAGGACGTGACCCTGGCGATCGCGCGCGAACTGGCGCGCCAGATCAACGCCACGCCCGGCCTCAAGGCCTACCTGACCCGCGACAGCGACGTGTTCATCCCGCTGCCGCGTCGCGCCCAGCTCGCGCGCCAGGCCAAGGCCGACATGTTCGTCTCGATTCACGCCGACGCCGCCGAAAATCGCGCCGCCAAGGGTTCCTCGGTCTACGTGCTGTCGCTGAAGGGCGCGTCCTCGCAGCGCGCGCGCTGGCTCGCGGACAAGGAAAACTCGGCCGACCTGGTCGGCGGCGTGCGCCTGCAGGAAGCCGACAACACCCTGACCTCGGTGCTGCTGGACCTGACCCAGAGCGGCCACATGAAGGCCTCGGAAGACGCGGCCGCGCATGTGCTGGACGGCCTCAAGCGCGTCGGCAGCAACCACAAGCCGCAAATCGAGCGCGCCAATTTCGCCGTGCTGCGGACTTCGGACATGCCGGCGATGCTGGTCGAGACCGCCTTCATCTCCAATCCGGACGAAGAGCGCCGCCTGACCGATCCCGCGCACCAGCGCGCGCTCGCCCGCGCCGTGCTCGACGGCGTCAACACCTACTTCACCCGCCAACCGCCGCCGGGCACGATGTACGCCGCGCGCGCCGAGGCCGAGCCGGTGGCGATGGGCGCGGGCGGCGGCAGCCCCTGATCGGCCCATGCGGGCGATACCGGCCGCGACCGGTGTCGGCCTGGCGATCGCGAGTGCGGTCCTGCGTCGCGAAAGCGTAAAACGGATCGCGGAAGCCGCGGCCTAACCGCTATCATCGGCTTCGATCCTTTCCTGGCGCCGCTGCGGCGTCCGCATTCGTGGCCATCCGTCAACTTCCCGACACCCTCATCAACCAGATCGCGGCCGGCGAGGTCGTGGAGCGCCCGGCCTCGGTGGTCAAGGAGCTGGTCGAGAACGCGCTCGATGCCGGCGCCATGCGCATCGACATCGACCTGGAAGAGGGCGGCGTACGCCTGATCCGGATTCGCGACGACGGCGCCGGCATCGCCGCCGACGAACTGCCATTGGCGATCTCGCGCCACGCGACCAGCAAGATCGCCTCCCTAGACGACCTCGAAGGCGTCGCCACCCTGGGATTCCGCGGCGAAGCCCTGCCGTCGATCGCCTCGGTCAGCCGTTTCGCCCTGGTCTCGCGCCGGATCGACACCGAACACGGCGCCAGCCTGGAAGTCGACGGCGGCCGGGTCGGCGCGGTCGCGCCCAAGCCGCACCCGCAGGGCACCACGGTCGAAGTGCGCGACCTGTTCTTCAACGTGCCGGCGCGGCGCAAGTTCCTCAAGGCCGAACGCACCGAACTCGGCCACATCGAGGAATGGCTGCGCCAGCTCGCCCTGGCGCGGCCGGACGTGGAACTGCGCGTCTCCCACAACGGCAAGCCTTCGCGGCGCTGGAAAGGCGAGGGCGACCTGCTTTCGGACGCGCGCATCAACGAAACCCTGGGCGAGGAGTTCGCGCGCAATGCGCTGCGCGTCGACCACAGCGGCGCCGGCCTGCGCCTGCACGGCTGGATCGCGCAGCCCGCGTACAACCGCGCCAGCGCCGACCAGCAATACCTCTACGTCAACGGCCGCGCGGTGCGCGACCGCAGCGTCGCGCATGCGGTCAAGCAGGCCTACGCCGACGTGCTGTTCCACGGCCGTCAGCCGGCCTATGTATTGTTCCTGGAACTCGATCCGCGCCGGGTCGACGTCAACGTGCACCCGGCCAAGCACGAGGTCCGCTTCCGCGATTCGCGCCTGATCCACGACTTCGTCTACCGCACCCTGCACGATGCCCTGGCCGAGACCCGTGCCGGCGCCGCGCCGCTGCCGGCTCACGCCGATGCCGGCGCGATGGCGCAGGCGACCGATGCGCAGCCCTCGTACAACTGGAGCGCGCCGACCCGGCCGCTGGGCTTCCAGGTCGAGGAAACCCGCGCCGGCTACGCCGCGCTGTACGGCGCGCCCAACGGCACCGTCGCCGCGCCGTCCTATCCCAGCTACGCGCCGACGCCGGGGTTCGACAGCGCACCGCGGCCGGCGCTGCCGCACAGCGACGACGCCAGCCTGCCGCCGCTGGGCTATGCGGTCGCCCAGCTGCACGGCATCTACGTGCTGGCCGAAAGCGCCGAAGGCCTGATCGTGGTCGACATGCACGCCGCCCACGAACGCATCGGCTACGAGAAGCTCAAGGCCGCGCACGACGGCGAAGGCCTGCGCACCCAGCCGTTGCTGGTGCCGGCGACGCTGGCCGTGTCCGAACGCGAGGCCGAGGTCGCCGAGCGCGAAACCGACACCCTGGCCGCATTGGGCTTCGACGTGACCCGCAGCGGCCCGCAGTCGCTGACGCTGCGCGCGGTGCCGGCCCTGCTCGCGCACGGCGACGTCGAGGCGCTGCTGCGCGACGTGCTCGCCGACTTGCGCGAACACGGCGAATCGCGCCGGGTCGCCGCCGCGCGCGACGAGCTGCTGTCGACCATGGCCTGCCACGGCGCGGTGCGCGCCAACCGCCGCCTGACCCTGCCCGAAATGAACGCGCTGCTGCGCGAAATGGAAGCGACCGAGCGTTCCGGCCAATGCAATCACGGCCGGCCGACCTGGGCCCGTTTCAGCCTGTCCGAAATCGACCGCTGGTTCCTGCGAGGACGTTAAGAATGCGACTGCCGACTATGCCGCGACTGCTGCCGCTCCTGATGCTGCTGTCCCCGATCGTGCTCTGCCTCGGCCTGACCGCTTGCGGCGGCGGCGAGCGTTCCGAAAGCGACCTCGACGCCGCCGGCGCCGACACCCCCGCGAGCGCGCAAGCCGACGCGCCGCCGAGCAAGCCCACCAGTGCGGCCTTCGTCGGCGAGCAACAGGTCTGGCGCGACGAGCGTAAGGCCAATCTGACCAAGCCCGACGGTTGGACCAGCCTGATCGGCCTGCACTGGTTGGATCCGGGTCCGCATTATTTCGGCAGCGAGGCCGACAACGGCATTCGCGTGGCCATGGGCCCCGGCCACTTCGGCATGATCGATCTGAAGAAGGACGGCACGGTGCGCTTCGTGCCCGAGCGCGGCACCGCGTTCACGCTCGACGAGCAGCCGCTCAAGGGCGCGACCGCGCTGCGCATCGATACCGATCCCGCCGGGCCGAGCAAGCTCGGTTTCGACGAGGGCAAGGGCATCCTGACCGTGATCAAGCGCGGCGACCGTTACGCCTTGCGGGTCAAGCACGCGGACGCGCCCACCCGGAGCGGCTTCAAGGACATTCCGTACTGGCAGGCCGACGCCGGCTGGGTGGTCGACAGCAAGTTCGTCGCGCATCCGCCGGGCAAGACCCTGGCCATCGCCAACATCGTCGGCACCACCGAGCAGGTGCCCAATCCCGGTTATGTGGAATTCGAACGCGACGGCAAGAACTACCGCATCGAAGCCCTCGACGAAGGCGGCGACGAACTGTTCCTGGTCTTCGCCGACCGCACCAACGGCCACGGCAGCTACGGCGCCGGACGTTTCCTCGATGCGCCCAAGCCGGGCATCGGCGGCCGCGTGATGCTCGATTTCAACAAGGCCTATAACCCGCCGTGCGCGTTCACCGCGTTCGCGACTTGCCCGCTGCCGCCGCAGGAAAACCGCCTCGACCTGGCCGTCACCGCCGGCGAGAAGGCATACGCCGGCGCGCATTGACCCATTCCAAGGACGACACCTCATGCTCCGATCGAACCCACTCAAGCGCCTGCTGCCCTGCGCCCTGATCCTCGCCGCGCTGAGCCCGGCGATCGCCTCCGCGCAGGACGCAGCGCCGGACAAGACCGAGGCGCCTGCGACGGCCAAGGCACCGCCGGTGCCCTTGCTGTGGAAGGTGTCCGACGCCGACAACGCGGTGTATCTGCTGGGTTCGTTCCACCTGCTCAAGAGCGACGACTATCCGGTGTCGCCGGACGTCGACGCCGCGTTCGCGGCCGCCGACAAGCTGGTGTTCGAAGTGCCGCCGGAGCAGATCAACGACCCCGGCGCAGCGGCCAAATTCATGGCCGCGGTCGGTTACTCCGACGGCCGCAAGCTCAGCCAGGTGCTGCCTGCCGACCTGCGCGAAAAGCTCGCCCGCCTGCTGGGCAAGCAGGGCGTCCCGGTCGCCACGTTGGACGGCTACGAGCCCTGGTTCGTGAACCTGTCGCTGATGCTGGGCGTATCGCAGGCGATGGGTTTCAGCCCGAAGCTGGGCCTGGACCAGCACTTGATGGAGCGCGCGGCCGCGGCCAAGAAGCCCACCGGCGGCCTGGAATCGATGGACGAGCAGATCGCGGTGCTGGACTCGTCGCCGATGCCGGAACAGATCGAGGGCCTGCGCGACTTCGTCGACAAGCCCACCGAAATGCCGGGCATGCTCGCGGACATGCACAACGCCTGGCGCGCGGCCGACCTCGGCAAGCTCGACGAACTCACCCGCGTCGAGATGAAGCAGAAGGCGCCGGAGACGTATCGCCTGGTCAACGTCGAGCGCAACAACGCCTGGGTGCCGCAGATCCAGAAGATGCTGGACGAGTCGAAGAAGGACGACACCCTGATCGTGGTCGGCGCCTTGCACCTGCTCGGCCAGGACGGCGTGGTCGAGAAGCTGCGCGCCAAGGGTTACAAGATCGAGCGCGTGTGCTCGGCCTGCAAGGTCGGCACCGCCGATCTGGCGCCGGTCGCGCCGGCAACCGGCGCCCCTGCGCCGGCCAAGGGTCAGCCCAGCAAGCGTTGAGCCCGGCGTAGGGTGCGGTGAGCGCAAGCGAACCGCACCGTGCCGCGCAGTGAGAGAGATTCGATAGATCCGAGCGAAACGGGCGGACGATGCGCTTCGCTTGCGCTCCCCGCACCCTACGAAGCGTGGGTGCGACTTAGGCGGCCGGTCGCGCCGGTTCCAGCACGATGCAGTCCACCGGGCAGGCCGGCACGCACAGCTCGCAGCCGGTGCACAGCGGTTCGATCACGGTGTGCATGTGCTTGGCCGCGCCGATGATGGCGTCGACCGGACAGGCCTGGATGCACTTGGTGCAGCCGATGCAATCGGCTTCGACGATCACCGCCACCGGCGCCGGTTTGTGGCTGCCGCGGGTGCGGTCGTAAGGGCGCGCGGGCACGCCCAGCAAATGCGCCAATGCGCGCGCGCCGGCGTCGCCGCCGGGCGGGCAATGGTCGACGCCGGCTTGGCCCCGGGCCATCGCCTCGGCGTAGGGACGGCAACCGGCGTAGCCGCATTGGCCGCACTGGGTTTGCGGCAGCAGGCGATCGAGCCGCTCGACCAGGTCGGCGGCTTCGTTCGGAGCGGTGGGCGGCAGGGACATGGCTGCGGCCGGAGCGGGCCGTGGCTGGGCCGGCTTACTTGACCGGCATGCCCGGCTGCGCGCCGCTGTCGGCGTCGAGCAGGTGCAGACCGTCGCCGTCGAAACCGGCCGACAGGATCATGCCCTCGCTGAGGCCGAAGCGCATCTTGCGCGGCGCCAGGTTGGCGATGAACACCACGTTGCGGCCGACCAGCTTGTCCGGCTCGGCGTAGGAGCCGCGGATGCCGGAGAAGATCTGGCGCTTGCCCAGGTCGCCGGCGTCGAGTTCGAAACGCAGCAGCTTGTCGGAACCCTCGACGAACTCGCAGGCCAGCACCTTGCCCACGCGCAGGTCGAGCTTGGCGAAGTCGTCGATGCCGATGGTCGCGGCGGCGTTGCCGGCGGTGGCCGGCGCAGTCGCAGTCGCGGTGGCGGTCTTGGCGACGGGAGCGGCGACGACGCTGTCGCTGTCGGCGGGCTTCGGCGATTCGGGCTTCAAGGACTCGCGGGAGGCTTCGATCATGGTCTCGATGTGTTTGGGGTCGATACGGGTGAACAAGGGCGTGTAGCTGTGGATGCGCTGGGCGAGCAGCGGTGCGTCCAGATCGCTCCAGATCGCGACCGGCGCGGCCAGAAAGGCTTCGGCCTGGGCCGACACGCGCGGCAATACCGGCTTGAGCGCAGCGGCGAGCACGCGGAAGAGGTTCAGGCCCTGCGTGCACACCGACTGCAGTTCGGCGTCGGCGCCATCCTGCTTGGCCAGCACCCACGGCTTGCGTTCGTCGATGTACTTGTTGGCCTCGTCGGCCAGGGCCATGGTCAGGCGCAGCGCGGTCGCGGCTTCGTTGCGCGCGTAGGCCTGCGCGATCGGCTGCAACTGTTCGACGAAACGCGCATAGGTCGCCGGTTCCGGCAACGCGGCGGCGAGCCGGCCGTCGAAACGCTTCTCGATGAAACCGGCGCAACGGCTGGCCAGGTTGACGAACTTGCCGACCAGGTCGGCGTTCACGCGGGCGACGAAGTCGGCCAGGTTGAGGTCGACGTCGTCGACGCCGCCGCCGGTCTTGGTCGCGAAGTAATAGCGCAGCGCTTCCGGCTCCAGGCCGACGTCGAGGTAGGTGCGGGCCTGGATGAAGGTGCCGCGCGACTTCGACATCTTCTCGCCGTTGACCATCAGATAGCCGTTGACGTGCAGCCGGGTCGGCGCGCGGAAACCGACGCCGTGCAGCACCGCCGGCCAGAACAGGCCGTGGAAGGTGACGATGTCCTTGCCGATGAAATGGTGCAGCTCGGCCTGGCTGTCGTGGGTGAGGTAGGAGAAGAAGTCCAGGCCCTCGCGTTCGCACAGGGCCTGGAAGCTGCTCAGGTAGCCGATCGGCGCGTCCAGCCACACGTACAGGTACTTGCCGGGATGGCCGGGAATCTCGAAGCCGAAGTAGGGCGCATCGCGCGAGATGTCCCAGGCGCGCAGGCCGCCCTCGGCATCCAGCCATTCCAGCAGCTTGGCCTTGACGCCCGGGATCGCGACGTCGCCGCTCAGCCACTCGCGCAGGAAGGCCTCGAAGCCGCCGACCTCGAAGAAGAAGTGCTCGGACTCGCGCAGCTCCGGCGTCGCGCCGCTGACCACCGAACGCGGCTCCTTGAGCTCGGTCGGGGCGTAGGTCGCGCCGCAGTTCTCGCAGTTGTCGCCGTACTGGTCGGGCGTGCCGCAGTTCGGGCAGATGCCCTTGACGTAGCGGTCGGGCAGGAACATGCCCTTGACCGGGTCGTACAACTGCGCGACCGAACGCCGCGAGATATGGCCGTTGTTGTCGAGCTTGGCGTAGAACGCCTCGGTCAGGGCGCGGTTGCCGGCCGAGTTGGTCGAGTCGTAATGGTCGAAGGCGACGCCGAAATCGGCGAAGTCGCGCTCGTGGCTGGCCTGGATGCCGGCGATGAAGGCCTCCGGGCTGACTCCGGCCTTTTCGGCCGCCAGCATGATCGGCGTGCCGTGGGTGTCGTCGGCACAGACGTACCAGGCGCGGTGGCCCGACATGCGCTGCGCGCGGCACCAGATATCGGCCTGGGTGTAGCCGACCAGGTGGCCAAGATGCAGATGCCCGTTGGCATAGGGCAGGGCGCAGGTGACGACGAACTCGCGGGACATGGGCGGCGCATTGCGGTGGGAGGCCGGGAATTATGGCATGCGACCGATGCAGGGCCGCCCCGACCCCTCCCGCTTCCTGTGGGAGCGGCGTGAGCCGCGATCGGTCCCCGCCGCGGCCGCATATCGCGCGGTTGCCGCGTTTTTTCGCCCCTTCCGGCCGCCCCAAACGAAACGACCCGGCCGAGGCCGGGTCGTCGTTATCGCAACTGCAGCGCTGGCGGTTACTGGCGAACCCAGGTCTGGGTCCGGCCCAGCAGCGAGAAGCCCATGAAGCCGCGCACGTCCAGCTTCTTGCCGCCGTCGACAGGCGTGACCTTCACCGAGTAGATCTTGCCGGTGGCCGGGTCGAGGATCTTGCCGTCTTCCCAGGTATCGCCGTGCTTGCGCACGCCCCACAGGATGACCATGCCTTCGACCGGCTTGTCCTTGCGGTCGCCCGAGCACTTGTCGCAGACCGGGTGCGGGCCGCGGTCGGACTGCAGGACCTTGGTGACGCGGCCGGCGAGGCGGCCGTCCTTCGCTTCGTAGATTTCGACCACCGACTTGGGCTTCTTGGTCTTGTCGTCGATCGTGACCCAGTTGCCGACCGGCGTGGTCTGCGCGAACGCCGCCATGGGCAGCGCGAGCAGGAGCAGTGCTAACAGTTTGGTACGCATGTTCCCCTCCCAGGGATAGGCATGGTTCGAACCGCGCGGCGTTCCCGCGGCTGACCATCTTTATACCGCATCCGTCGGCGTATGGAACCCGGGGCGGGGCGGTCGGGAGGGGCAAAAAAGAAGCCCGGCTTGCGCCGGGCTTCTCGGGGACAACAATAGAATCGATCAGAACTTGTAGGTCAGGCTCAGGTAAACGCGACGGCCCAGCGGATCGGCGCCGATCGGGTAGTTGAAGAACGGATAACCGGTTTCGCTGTTGTCTTGACGGTACTGGTTATCCAGCACGTTGATCACGCTCAACTGGGCCATGACGCTCTCGCTGAACTTCTTCTGGACCTGCAGGTTGTACAGCATGTAAGGCTGCAGACGACGGCCGTATTCGCCACCGGCGGCGTTCACGCCGGAAGCTTCGGCATTGCTGAAAGCCGAACCGTAGCGGGTGCCGAACACCGTGGTGGACCAATCGCCTTTGGACCAGGTGATCGAACCGCGCACGCGGCTGCGCTCGGGGTAGAAGACCTGCGGCGGCAGATCGCGGTAGTCGATCAGCTCTTCGTCGTCGAACTGCTTGTACTTGTTGGTCAGCACCAGCGAGTAGCCCAGCGAGAGGTCGAAGTCGCCCCAACGGTCGGTGTCGAACTTGTAGCGATAGGTCGCATCGATGCCGCTGGTGTCTTGCAGGGCGGTATTGATGTAGGCGTCGTTGATGCGTTCCAGGCGGCCGTCGAGGCCGGTGCCGGGAGCGACGGTGCGCGTGACCAGGCCCATGATATTGGCGCAGAACGCCGCATTCGGGGCCGGACGACCATCGCTATAGGTGCCCAGGCGGCAAGCCGCTTCGGACTGCAGGATGTAGTCCGAACCCAACTGCGAAGCAGCATCTTCGAGTTCGATACGGTAGTAGTCGACCGAGATGTTCATGCCTTCCATGATGTCCCACACGAAACCGTAGCCGAACGACTTGCCCTTCTCTTCCTCGAGATTGGGATTGCCGGCGATGGTGGTCTGGACCTGATAGATGGTCGGGTCGGCGGTCACGTTGCACTGCGAGCGCGTACGCGGGCCCAGGCCAGCGGCAGGACCGGTACCGGAACGGCAGGAGTATTCGTCCAGTGCGCCAGCGAAGGACGCCGCGCCCTGTGCGTAGACGAGCTGCATGTCCGGTGCGCGGAAGCTGGTGGCATAGGAGCCGCGCAGCAACAGGTTCTCGAACGGACGGAACTCCAGGCCCAGGTTATAGGTAAACGCGCCGTCCACCTGAGTGATGTCGTCGTACTTGTCGTAGCGTCCGGCCAGCTGAGCGGTCAGCATGCTGAAGATCGGCACGCGGAGCTCGGCGCCGATCGCGTAGCGGTCGCGCTCGCCTTCGGTACGGCCCGAACTGACCAGGTTGTAGATCGTCTGGCTGTCGGCCGGGCGCAGCGGATCGGTGCGCGGATCGCTGCGCAGATCGACCGTCTGACGGGACGCTTCCAATGTGGCGGCAAAGCCGAGCGGGCCGGCGGGAAGGTCGAACAGATCGCCGCTCATGTTGAAGTTGAAGGACGCGGAGCTGGTGTCGCCTTCGTTGATCACGCGCGTGGCCACGGCCCGGTACTGCTCGGGCGTGAACGGCGTCGTCCAGCGGTTCAGATCCAGGCGGTAAATCGGATAGATGCCGGCGCCAGTGCCCGTGGAGTTGCTGAAGCCCAGGCGCGGGCCCAGGAAGTAGTCATGCACTGCCTTGGCCAGCAGTCGCGGGCGATCGGCCGTGTACTCGTACTTGGCGTACTGGCCGGACACTTCCCAGTCGAAGCGGTCGGCGAAGGTGCCCATCAAGCCGGCGCTGACATCGTAGGTGCTTTCGTCGAACTTCGTCGTCGCCGCTTCCGGGCCGCCGAGCTCGAACGGATTGAACACGCGCTGCAGCTGGATCAACGAGCCGAACTGCGGATCGTAGTAGAACGCGTTGGTGCCGCCGGTGCTGGTCTGGTTGAAACGATCGCCGGAGGTGCCCCAGAACTCCGTACCCGAGCTGGCCTTGGCCTGCGAATCGTAGTACGTGGCGCTGGCGAACGCCGTCAGGGTGTCGGAGATGTTGAAGGTGCCATAGCCGTAAGCCGAATAGAACTCGTTGGCGTTGGAGATCGAACGCGAAGCCGGCTGGGTGAACGAACCGCAGTAGGTGCCGCGAGTGGCTGTCGTGCGGGTGGTGTAGCCGAAGCGATCGCAGGCGGCCTGGCCCGGGTAATAGGCGTTGCGGTTGGCCGCGCCGTTGACCGTGGTGTTGCCGCGGATGGCGATCAGCGACAGCGCCGGATTGGTGAGGTTCGGACCCAAGGGGCCCTTGCGCGTGTCGGACAGGAAATCGCGCTGGCTAGCGAAGACCGGCTCCATATTGCCGTACTGGAGGGCCCACACCGCGCTCCAACGATCGCCGGTCGCGCCGCCGGTGTATTCGACGTTGATGCTGTCGCCGCCGCCGTTGCTGGTGGTACCAGCGGTCATGCGGACCTGATTGCCTTCGTAATTTTCGCGCAGAACGATGTTGACTACGCCGGCGACCGCGTCGGAACCGTAGATCGCCGATGCGCCGCCGGTCAGCACTTCCACGCGCTCGATGATCGCGGACGGAATGGCGCGGACATTGACCACGTTGTTGTCGCGGTTGTACGGCTGCGGATACTGCGCCGGACGACGGCCATTGATCAGCGTCAGCGTGTAGCCCGGGCCGAGGTTGCGCAGGTTCGCGACCTGGGCGTTCGGGGTGAATCCGCCGGTGGCCAGGTCGCCGGTGAACGAAGCCGTGGTGTTCTGCGTAAGGGTTTGCAGCATATCGCCGACGGTCTGGAAGCCCTCGCGATCGATATCGGCGCGGGTGATCACCGTGACGGGAGCCGGGCCTTCGATTTCAGTGCGCTTAATACGCGAACCGACGACGGTCACGCCGTCGATATCGGTGGCTTTTTCCTTAGCCGGTTCCTGAGCTTGCGTGGTGCTGTCCTGCGCGCTCGCCGTGCCGGCGACCGAAAGGACCAGGGCGCTGATAAGCGCCGCCGTCAGCCTGCTGCGCTGCAGGCCGTTTGCGTTGCGAACTGCCATTAGGTTGTCCCCCAAATGAACTAGATGTTTTCTTGTGTGCCGACCTTGGCGTAAAGCTGTCCCCTTACCGGCGAACTTAACATGCCGTTAACGCTGATGTCATCACACGATCACAAATTTTTGGTTGGTTCACTTGTCTATATAACTATTTGTTTTTATTAGATTTGTTTTGTTATTTGTACTTGAAGTTGGCATTTGCTGCACGTCGTAGTGTGCTTTTTGTGCCGCCCAGCGTATTGACGGCTCGGCCTGCGTTGTGGCTTCAAATCGGGGTGGGCCGGGATGCGCATAGGAATGTCGTGAGGCACGCTTTTGACTCTTCTCGCATGAGTCGGGTCTGCGGATTACGCCGCCCCAAAGAAAAAGGCCCGGCTTGCGCCGGGCCTTTCTTGTGCAGCGAAGTGCAGTGGATCAGAACTTGTACGACAGACGCAGGAAGAACGCGCGGCCGTACGGGTCGGCACCGATGAACGGGTTGAAGAACGGATACGCGGTGTTGCTCGGATCCTTGCGGTGGGTGTTGTCGAGCACGTTGTTGACGACGAACGCCGCCTCCATGTTCTCGCCGAACTTCTTCTCGATCGAGAGGTTGTAGAGCATGTACGGCTGCAGGCGCGCGCCGTAATAGACACCGGTGACGGCGTCCCGGCCAGCTGCTTCGGCCTCGTTCGGCGCCGAGCCCAGGCGCTGACCGAACACGGTCGTCGTCCAGTCGCCCTTTTCCCAGGTCACGCTGCCGCGGACGCGGCTGCGCTGGTTGTCGTTGTCCAGGCGGTCGCGGTAGTCGATCAGATCGTCTTCCTCGAACTGCTTGTACTTCTCGCCCAGGCTCAGGCTGTAGGCCAGGTTAAAATCGAAATTGCCCCAGCGGTCCGTGTCGAAGCGGTAGCGCCAGGTCGCGTCGATGCCGGTGTTCTCGGAGCGCGACGCATTGATGTAGCCCGCGCGGACATTGACGATGCGACCGTTGGGATTGCCCGGGGCAACCTGGCGGGTCACACGCGACAGGATGTCCTGACAGAACGCGGAATTCTGCCCCTGCGGGATCGGTGAGCCATCGGGCAGCGTGCCGATGCGGCAGTTGGCCTCGTTCTGCAGGATGTAGTCCAGGCTCAGTCGCGTGGCCTGATCGTCCAGCGTGATCTTGTAATAGTCGACGGACATCGACATGCCTTCGATCAGGTCGAGCACGAAGCCAGCGGTGAGTGACTTACCCTTTTCTTCCTGCAAATCGGGGTTGCCGACAGTCTGGTTCAGGGTTTGATACTGGCTCGGGTGGTTGTTGCTACGGCATTCGGTGACGGTGTCGCCGTCCGAACGGCAGCCGTAGTAGTCGACGATACCGGCGAACGAAGCCACGCCCTGGGCGAACACCAGCGGCATATCCGGCGCGCGGAAACTCGTGGAGTAGTTCGCACGCAGCAGCAAGCGCTCGATCGGACGGAATTCCAGACCCAGCCCATAGGTGAAGGCGCCGTCCACCTGCGTGATGTCGTCGTACTTGTCGTAACGGCCAGCGAGCTGGGCGCTCAAGGTGTCCAGCAGAGGCACGCGGAACTCGGCGCCGATCGCGTAGCGGTCGCGCTCGCCCTTGATGTTGCCCGAGCTCACCAAGTTGTAAGGCGTGGTCGCGTCCGGGGTACGGCCGGGATCGGTGCGCGGATCGCTCTTGAGGTCGATAGTCTGGCGACCGAATTCGACGGTACCCGCGAAACCGACCGCGCCGGCCGGCATGTCGAACAGGTCGCCGCTGACGACGAAGTTGGCCTGTGCCGAGGAGGTGTGGCCCTTGTTGATAACGCGGGTCGACATCGCACGATACTGTTCCGGGGTCAGCGGCGTGTGCCAGCGGTCCAGGTTCAGGGTGTGGTGCGCGTAGCCGTAGTCGTCGATCGTCTGTGGGCCGAGGAAGTAGTCGTGCACGCTCTGGGCGAGCAGGCGCGGCGAATCCGACTTGTAGTCGTACCGGCCATAAGAGGTCGACAGGTCCCAGTCGAAGCGATCGCCGAAGTCGCCGCGCAGGCCGGTGGCGAAGTCGTAGCTCTTCTCGTGGTACTTGGTGGTCACGGCCGTATTGCCGCCGACTTCCTTCGGCGTCAGCACGCGCTGCAGCTGGACATAGGTGCCCAGGCCTTCATCGAAGTAGAAGCTGGCGGGCAGGAACGGATCGCCGCCGGTGCCCCAGAACTCCGTGCCGCTGCTGGACGTCGAGTCGGAGTTGTTCAGCATCAAGCTGCTCCAAGCCTGCATGCCGTTGCTGAAGTCGTAGGTGCCGTAGGCATAGCCGGAGGTGGCTTCGCGCTTGTTCGAGAGCGATTGTGAAGCCACGGAATCGTACGACCCGCAGATCTGGCCGCGGGTGGCGGACAGGTAGGGCGTAAAGCCGAAGCGATCGCAAACTTCCTGGCCGGGGTAGTACGCGGCGCGGTTGCGGTTGAGCAGATCGATTGCGACCAGCGACAGGCTCGGGCCGACGCGATTGCCGCGCGGACCGTCGCGCAAATCGTCCATGAAGTCGCGCTGCGAGGCGAAGATCGGCTCGTTGTAGTTGTATTGCAGGGCGTAGGTCACGCTCCAGTTGTCGCCGACGCGGCCGCCCGAGTACTCCAGGTTGACGCTGTCGCCGCCGCCGGCGCCGGTGGTGCCGACGGTGCCGCGCAGCAGGTTGCCGTCGAAGTTGGTGCGGGTGACGATGTTGACCACGCCCGCGACTGCGTCCGAACCGTAAATGGCCGAAGCGCCGCCGGCCAGCACTTCCACGCGCTCGATGATCGAGGACGGGATGGCGCCGACGTTCACCGAGGAACGGTCGCTGTTGTAGGGCTGCGGGTAGTCGGCGATACGACGGCCGTTGACCAGGACCAGGGTGTAGCCCGGGCCGAGGTTGCGCAGGTTGACGACCTGGGCGTTCGGCGTGAACCCGTTGACGGCGAGGTCGCCGGTGAACGAGTTGGTGGTGTTCTGGGTCAGCGACGACAGCATGTCGGAGACCGTCTGGAAGCCCTGCTTGTCGATGTCGTCGCGGCTGATGACGGTGACCGGCGCCGGACCTTCAATCTGGGCGCGCTTGATGCGCGAGCCGACTACCGTGACGCCATCGACGTCGGTCGGCGTATCGCTAGCGGGTTGCGGCTGGGCAGGTGCGGCGTCCTGGGCGAACGCACCGCCGGCGGCGGGCGCGATCAAAGCCGCCAAAAGTGCAGCAGTCAGTCGGCTGCGATGCAGCCGCTTCTCGGTTACTTCCATGAGTTGTCCCCTAACTTTTTGGATGGGGCCTGTCCCTGGCCGTTTCTTCGTCGTCAATCCCCTCGACGCACTGGAACGTAACATGGCCTTAACGCAGTTTGCATGTGCTTATCGAACGGGCAAGTTATGCAAAGTGCTGGTCAACCGGTTCGGCGCAAAAAGGTAGGGAGGGCTCGCCTGTTTACGTTGCGGTCGGTGCGCAGCACTAGCCGCTGCATGCGCTGGATGTGCTTAAAAGCGTGGTTTCAGGCGGTTTAATACCGCGCCCATAGAGCATTTCGATATTCCGGTCCCGCGATCCGCGATTCGATTCAATACCGAATGCATCGATTCCGCATGGAGTATGTCTGCCGGTACCACGCCACCGATTCCGTGCGATTTACCCGATGCCGCGGCGATTACGCACTCGCCGAAGTTCTCCGCACCTGGTTCTTTGCTACTGAAAGGCACCGGTTTGGCGCCTTGCGACGGGGCGGGGCTTATCATGTCGGGTCCGCGCCGTATCGGCGTTGAAGGCCTTCCGTAATGACCAAGACCCAGGTGACCCGTTGAGCGACCAGCTGCAAACCCAAATCGCGGCCCTGCCGCTACCCGACACCGCCTTCACCCTCGCCGAAGCCGGCGCCAAAGTGCGGGCGGTGGACGCGGAGGGGCGGGTGGCGGTGTCGCTGACCTGCGGGTTCCCGGTCCAGGGCGTCGAGGCGGTGCTGCGCGAGGGCATCGCCGGGCTGCTCGCGGCGGAGGGCAAGACGCTCGCGACCCTGGAGATCAGCCAGCGCATCACCTCCCACGCCGTGCAGCCGAACCTGGCGCCGCTGGAGAACGTGCGCAATCTGATCGCGATCGGGTCGGGCAAGGGCGGGGTGGGCAAGTCGACCACGGCGGTGAATCTGGCCCTGGCGCTGGCGGCCGACGGGGCGCGGGTGGGCGTGCTCGACGCCGACATCTACGGCCCCAGCGTGCCGACCATGCTCGGGCTGAGCGGCAAGCCGGACAGTCCGGACGGCAAGACCATCGAGCCGATGCAGGCGCACGGGATCGCGGCGATGTCGATCGGGCTGTTGGTCGAGCAGGACACGCCGATGATCTGGCGCGGTCCGATGGCGACCTCGGCGCTGACCCAGTTGCTCAACGAAACGCGCTGGGGCGAGCTCGATTATCTGATCGTCGACCTGCCGCCGGGCACCGGCGATATCCAGCTGACTTTGGCGCAGAAGATTCCGGTCGCCGGCGCGGTGATCGTGACCACGCCGCAGGATGTGGCTACGCTGGACGCGCGCAAGGCCTTGAAGATGTTCGAGAAGGTGCAGGTGCCGGTGCTGGGCCTGATCGAGAACATGGCGGTGCATGTGTGCTCGAACTGCGGCCACGCCGAGCACGTGTTCGGCGAGGGCGGCGGGGCGCGCATGGCGGCCCAGTACGGGGTGCCGCTGCTGGGCAGCCTGCCGTTGGAGATCGCGATCCGCGAGCAGGGCGACGCCGGGGTGCCGGTGGTCGTGGCGGCGCCGGACTCGGCTGCGGCCCGGGCCTACCGCGCCGCGGCGCGCAATCTGGCGGTGCGGTTGGCGCTGCGGCCGCGGGTGGCGCCCTCGATTTCGGCCTCGCTGCTGGGCTGACCCAGGCGTAGCGGGCCGGCCCCGGGCCGGCTCGCTTACAATCGCCGGTCACGGCGCTTTCGCCCCAGTACGCCCCCCCTGAGACCCCGAGCCCCCCGCATGAGCATCAAGTCCGACCGTTGGATCCGTCGCATGTCCGAGCAGCACGGCATGATCGAGCCGTTCGAGCCCGGCCAGGTCAAGCACGCCGCCGACGGCCAGCGCATCGTCAGTTACGGCACCTCGAGCTACGGCTACGACGTGCGCTGCTCGCGCGAGTTCAAGGTCTTCACCAACATCAACTCGACCATCGTCGACCCCAAGCATTTCGACCCGGGCAGCTTCGTCGACATCGAGAACGACGTCTGCATCATCCCGCCGAACTCCTTCGCCCTGGCGCGCACGGTCGAGTACTTCCGCATTCCGCGCGACACCCTGGTGGTCTGCCTGGGCAAGAGCACCTATGCGCGCTGCGGCATCATCGTCAACGTGACCCCGCTGGAACCGGAATGGGAAGGCCACGTGACCCTGGAGTTCAGCAACACCACGCCGCTGCCGGCGCGCATCTACGCCAACGAAGGCGTGGCGCAGATGCTGTTCTTCCAGTCCGACGAAGTCTGCGAGACTTCGTACAAGGATCGCGGCGGCAAGTACCAGGGCCAGACCGGCGTGACGCTGCCGCGGACCTGAGCGGCTATCGGTCGAGGCCCGATCCAACGCGGCCTGGCCGCTGGCCGCCGGAGCGGCATGAGTCCGGCTCCGCGAATCGCGAGTGTGGTCGCGACGCGCCTGTCCCGAATGAGCCTATGCGTTGCGCGCTCCGCGAAAGGAGCGGCGCACGCCGCTCCCGCCCCCAAGCGCGGTACGCGACTCAGGGCTTCTGGTAGGTCACGAAGAAGCCCTGCAGGTCGCCGTTCTCGATATACGGCTCCACGCTGACCACGTTGTAGCCGCGCGTGGTGAAGGACTGGTGGGCGCGGCTGAGGTTGTTGGCGGCGCCCTGGTTGCGGAAGCCCCAGCTGGCTTCGACCCACAGGGTCACGGCGCGCAGGTTCTTGGTCACGGCTTCCTGCGCGACCTGGTCGGGATTCTTGTCGAACAGGCCGGCGTGCGCGGCGGGCGCGGCGAAAACGGCCAGGGTGCAGAGCAAGGCGGCGGACAGGGTCTGGCGCATGGGGTTCTCCGATGAGCGGGCAAGGGCGACATGATCGCGTTGCTTGGGCGAATGGAAGCGGAACGCAGGGCGGCTCCGGTGAGCGAACGCACTGTTGTTTGCCTTGCATCACACCCGGCCTCCTCCTTTTGCGAAGGGGAAGAAGAGCCGCGATCGATCGAGCGTGGCTCAGTGCTCCGCGCCCGCCGCCAGACGTCGGTCGTCGCGCGTCGACAGCGCAACCCGCAACGCTATCCGCAAGCCTTCGGCCACCGTCTCCACCGGCAGGCTAGGCGCGCCCGCGTGCAGTGCGGCCTGGGCCGGCGAATACGGGATGTGGACGAAACCGCCACGTACGCCGGGGCTGCGGCGCAGCGCGTGCATCAGGCCATAGAAGACGTGGTTGCAGACATAGGTCCCGGCGGTCTGCGAGACCTCGGCCGGGATGCCGGCCTCGCGCAAGGCCGCGAGCATCGCCTTGATCGGCAAATCGCTGAAGTAGGCTGCCGGGCCGCCGGCGACCACCGGTTCGTCGATCGGGCGGGCGCCGTCGTTGTCGGGGATGCGGGCGTCGTCGATGTTGATCGCGATCCGCTCCAGCGACAGCTGCGCGCGGCCGCCGGCCTGGCCGACGCAGAGCACCAGCGCCGGTTCGGTGTCGCGGATCGCCTGGCGCAAGGCCTGCAACGAGCTGCCGAACGCGGTCGGCAGGCAACGCGCGACGATGCGGTGGCCGAGCACCGACTTGCCGGCCAGACGCTGCACCGCTTCCCAGCTGGGGTTGCTGGTTTCGCCGCCGAACGGAGCGAATCCGGTCAGCAGTACGACGGGCTTGCGCGTGCTCATCGGAACGCGATCCAGTACATCAGCAGCACGTTGCAGGCCAGCAGCAGCGCGCCGGTCGGCCATTGCGCGCGGATCACGCCGTAGGGGTCCTTGAGTTCCAGCAGCGCCGCCGGCACCAGGTTGAAGTTGGCCGCCATCGGCGTCATCAGGGTGCCGCAATAGCCCGAGAGCATGCCGATCGCGGCCAGCGAGGCGGCATCGGCGCCGTGCTGATGCACCAGCAAGGGTAGGGCGATGCCGCCGGTCATGACCGGGAACGCGGCGAAGGCGTTGCCCATGATGATGGTGAACAAAGCCATGCCCAGCGCGTAGGCGACGACCACGACGAAGGCGTTGTCGACCGGGATCACCGAGCGCACCACCGCGGCCGTGGCCTGGCCGACGCCGCCGGCTTCGAACACGCTGCCCAGCGAGGCCAGCAGCAGCGGCAGCAGTGCGGCCCAGCCGATCGAGTCGACCAGGCGGCGCGATTGCTCGACGCTGCTCCACGGCGTCTGCCGGGTCAGCCGGCACGCGGCGGCCAGCGCGACCACGCAGGCGATCGCCAACGAGACCAGGGTGACGTTGGCGCTCTCGATCAAGGGCGTGCCGTTCCAGGACAGGCGCTTGAGCCCCATCGCGCCGATCAGGGTCACGATCGGGATCAGCAGCGCCGGCCAGAACAGGCGGTTGCCCAGGCGCTGGGCTTCGCTGCGTTTTTCTTCGGCGCTGCTCTGCTGGTAGCGGCCCATGCGCAATCCGCCGAAACCGGCGAGCAAGGCCAGCAGCACGACGATCGCGCCGACCAGTTTCGGCGGCAGGTGTTCGGCGGCGAACAGCAGGAACGACAGCAGGCCCCAGAACAGCGCGGTGGTGTGGCGGCGCGGATTGCCGAGGTCGCGCCAGCCGCGCCAGGCCAGGGCGGCGAGATAGGCGCCGAGCAGCCAGTAAACGTAAGTCAGGGTGATCATGGCGACGGCGCCTCGCGGTCCGCCTCGGCCATGCGCCGCGCCAGGCGGCGTTCGAAACGCAGCACGCGCCAGGCGTGGATGAGGAACGCGCAGATCGCGGTGGGAATGCCCCACAACGCGATCTGGATCGGGTCCAGACGGATGCCGTGCTCGACGTAGAAGCTCTGGATCAGCAGCACCGCACCGAAGGCGATGAAGATGTCCTCGCCGAAGAACAGGCCGACGTTGTCGGTGCCGGCGGACATCGCGCGGATGCGCTGGCGTTCGTCCTCGGGCAGATCGCCGTGGCGCGCCTGGGCCGCGCCTTCGGCCATCGGCGCCAGCAGCGGACGCACGGTCTGCGGATGGCCGCCCAGGCTGGTGAGGCCGAGCGCGGAGAAGAACTGGCGCATCAGCAGGTAGGCGATCAGCAGCCGACCCATGGTCGCGCCGCGCAGTTTCGCGATCCAGGCCTGGGCGTGTTCCTTGAGGCCGTGGCGTTCGAGCAGCCCGATCACCGGCAGGGTCAGCAGGAACAGCAGCAGGAAGCGTTTGTCGGTGAAGGCTTTGCCCAGCACTTCGAGCACGTCCAGCGGCGAGAGTTTGGCGGCCAGGCCGGTGACGAAACCGGCGGCCACCACGACCAGGGCGGGATTGAGGCGCAGGGCGAAGCCGAGCACGACGGCGGCGACGCCCAGCAAGGGCCAGTAGTTCATGCGGGAATCCTGCTTGGGACGGTGCCGTGGATGGGCGGCCGGCTCGGGGCGGGGACGTCCGTGTCGAGTGCGGGTGGCGCGCAAGCGCCGAGGAACGACGGCGGTGGGAAACGGCTGAGGATCGGGCTCTGCGCCGCGATCACGCGCGATCGACCGCGAGGATGCGGATGCCGTCGGCCTCGAGCGCGGCGCGCACCGCGCGCGCGAACGCGGGCGCGTCGGCGCGGTCGCCGTGCAGGCACAGGCTGTCGGCGCGCAGCTGCAGGACGCTGCCGTCGGCGGCGACGACTTCGCCGCGCGTGGCCAGGCCGTGCACCTGCGCGATCGCCTGCTCCAGCGTTTCCAGCACGGCGCCGGGCGTGCCGCGCGGCAGCAGGCGGCCGTCGGCGCCGTAGCCGCGTTCGGCGAACACCTCGTGCACGGCCTGCAGGCCGGCGGCTTCGGCGGCGGCGGTGAGTTCGGAACCGGACAGGCCGTACACCGCGAGGCTGGGATCGAAGGCCGCGACCGAGCCGACGATGGCTTCGGCGACGATGCGGTCGTCGGCGGCGAGGTTGTAGAGCGCGCCGTGCGGTTTGACGTGGCTCAGGCGCAGGCCCTCGTCGGCGGCGATCGCGGCCAGGCGCGCGAGCTGGCTGAGGACCAGCATGCCGATCTCGTCGCGGTCCAGCGGCAGCACGCGGCGGCCGAAATGTTCGCGGTCTTCGTAGCCGGGATGGGCGCCGACGGCGACGCCGTGCTCGCGGCACAGGCGCAGGGTCGCGCGCATGGTGGCTTCGTCGCCGGCGTGGCCGCCGCAGGCGACGTTGGCCGAGCTGACGTAGGGCAGGATCGCGGCGTCGTCGCCGCAACCCTCGCCGAGGTCGCAGTTGAAGTCGATACGGGGCGGATGGCTGGCCGGGTTCACACCGCGATTTTGCCTCAATGCGGCGCTGCAGCGGGCCTCAGGTTTCGGGGCGCTGGTGGTTGCGCCTGAACAGCAGGCTGATGCCGACCACGATCAGGATCGCCGGCCACCAGGTGCGGATCAGGTGGCCCAGGCTGATGTCGGCCAGGCCCAGATTGTCGAGCAGGAACACGCTGCCGATCACGATCAGCACTACCGCGCCGACGATATTGGATCTCATGGTTTCGCTCCCCCGAGTGAGCCGACAGTGTGCCATCAAGCGGGCCGTCGAGGCGGCCTCCTCACCGAGCGTGCCCGGCCGCCGCAGCGGCCGGGCACGTGGGTTCAGCCGCCCGGCGCGGATTGCGGCTTTTCGGCGTCGGCCGGTGCTTGTGCCGGTGCCGCGGCCGGCGTGGCGGCGACGGCCGGCGCCTGCCACAGCTTGGCTTCGGCCGGGCCGCCCATCATCTGCGCGCGCACCAGCGGTATCGGCGGGCCGCCGTAGCTCAGGAATTGGTCGTGGAAAGCCTTCCAGGCGCTGCGGCCGCCGCGGCTGGCGGTCCAGTCCTCGCGCAGCTGCATGATCATCAACTTGCCCAGGGTGTAGTTGAGGTAACCCGGATCGTAGGTACCGCGCGCGGCCTGCTGACGTGCATTGCCCGGGTCCTGGAACGCCTTCTCCTTGAACATCTGCTCGGACTGGGCCACGGTCATGCCGCCGGTGTGCAGGCCGATCGCGGAGATGAAGCGCACGTCGCGCAGCAGGGCGTTGCTGAGCTGGCCGATGTGGATCTCCGGCGTGGCGCCGCCGACGCCGGCGTCGTACATCATTTCCTCGGTGTAGTGCGCCCAGCCCTCGGCATAGGCGTAACCGACGAACAACTGGGCGAACTTCCACTGCGAGCGGTTGGCGTGCAGGAACTGCAGGAAGTGGCCCGGCCAGACTTCGTGCGCAGAAGTGAACAGCAGGTCGGCCTTGCCGGGCACATAGGCGTCCTGCTCGGCCTTGGGCCACTTCGGATCGGGCGGGGCGATGTAGTAGACCGAAGGCAGGTTCTTCTCGTACGGGCCCGGGATCTCGATGTAGGCGAAGTTGGTGCGGTTGAACGGCGGGGCTTCTTCGACCCGCGCTTCCTCGGTGCCCGGGATGGTGACCAGGTCCTTCTCGACCAGGAACTTGCGCAGGTCGACCAGCTGGGCGCGCGCGCCCTCGACCGCGCCGCCCTGCGGCTTGTCGGCGTTGACCTTGTCGATGCAGGCGTTGATGGTCTGGCCGGCGGCGTACTGGTCGCAGGCGGCCTTGAGCGCGGCCAGGTTGCGCGCCAGGTCGGCTTCGCCGATGGCCTTGAGCTGGTCCAGCGGGATGTCGACGCGTTCGGTGGCCTTGAGCATCTTGGCGAAGCGTTCGGCGCCGATCGCGTAGTCCTGCGTGGCCTGCGGCTTCTGCGCGCTCAGCCAGTCCGACAGGCCCTGCATGGCCTCGATGGCCTTGGCGTTGGAGGCCTTGAAGCGCGCCTGCAGCGCGGCGTCGGGGACTTCGGCGAAGGCCTTGGGCGCGTCGTTCTTGAAGAACTCGGCCAGGCCGCCGAAGACGATGTTGCCGTACTGGATGTAGCTGGCCGGCAGCGGGCCCTTGAGGTTGGCGCGGATCTGCTCGGCGGCCTTGGGCAGGGCTTCCTGGTAGGTCGCGAACGCGGCCATGCGCTGCGGCAGCGGCGCGTAGGGGCGGGTGAGGTACATGCTCGGCGACAGGTCGCCGGCGTAGAAGGCCGGGTTCTTGTGCGGGAAGCCGGAGTCTTCCAGATAGAACAGCTGACCGTCGATCACCGACAGCGCGTACTCGCGCTGGAAGCGCTGATTGGGATCGAGCTTGTCGTCGCCGAACGCGGCCAGTTTGGCGCGTTCCTGTTTGAGCCAGGCGCCGGTGGCGGCCAGGGCGTCGGGCGACCAGTCGGGCAGCTTGCCGTCGTACTCGTGCTTGCCGGCGCCGGCGGCGGCGGTCGGGTAGCGAGTGAAATAGCCGGCGATGAAGTCGTCGATGGCGGGCTGCCAGTCGGCGTTGACCGCGACGCTGGCGGCGGGCGCGTTGGCGGCGGTATCGGGTACGGCGGGCGTCTGCGCTTTGCACGCGACCAGCGCGAGCACGATGCAGGCGGACAGAGACAGCAGACGGACGGGACGCATGCGAACTCTCCGGAACGGGGGTCGAGCGGGCATGCTAAGCACGTCGCGCAAGCAGCGGCCAGTGCCCGAAGTCGTGCGCGATGAGAACCTCGTCGCGCGACGGTCCTGTGCTGCGGAGCCGGCCGTGGCCGCAGGGGTCCTGTGGGAGCGGCGTAAGCCGCGATCGCGTCACAGCGCTTGCGTCGATGTTCGATTACCGCGATGCGTTCAACTGGCGCAGTCGTCCGAATGACGCAATCGCGGCTTACGCCGCTCCCACAGTGGCAGGCTCAGCGACGGCGTCGGCTAACGCGCGGCTTACGCCACTCCGGCGGAGGCGGCGAGGAAGCGCGCCAATGGGCGCTCCAGCGCAAGGTACAGACGCTGCAGCCGCACCCGCGTCTCGATCGCGCAGGCTTGCGCTTCTTCGACCGAGCACGCCTGGAAGCGCAGGCTCGCGTGCGGCGGCAACTGCGCCAGGCGCGGCAGGTCGGCGGCGATGACATGGCCCAGGCGCGGGTAGCCGCCGACGGTCTGGGCATCGGCTAGCAATACGATCGGCTGGCCGTCGGGTGGTAGTTGCAGGGTGCCCGGTGCGACCGGTTCGGACAGGCCGCCCCTGCGTTCGCCTTTCAGCGCCACGCCGCGCAGGCGCAGTCCCTGGCGGTTGCTGGCGGCGCTGACCTGCCAGGACTGCCTCGCCAATGCGCTGGCCGCGGGATCGGCGCTGGGCAGGTAACGCACCGGTGCATCGCGGTTCTCGTCGAAGCCGGGATCGGCCCACCAGGCTGGAATGCGCGGCGCATCGATCGCAGGCGACGCCGCGGCGCCCAGCGCGAACGTATCGCCCGCACGCAATGCGCGGCCCTCGTGGCCGCCGAAGCCGCCGCGCAGGTCCGTGCTGCGGCTGCCGAGCACCTGCGGCACCGCGATCCCGCCGCCGATCGCGAGCCAGGCGCGTGCGCCGTAGCGCACCGCGCCCAAGCTCAGGGTACCGGCGGGCAGCTCGATCGGCCGGCCCATCGGCAGCGCGACGCCATCGAAACGCGCGGCGACGCTGCGGCCGATCAGCGCGATCCGCACCGGCGCGTCGAAGCACAGCGTCGGTCCGTGCAAGGTCAGTTCCAGCACCGCCGCGCCGGCATCGTTGCCGACCAGGCGATTGCCCAGGCGCGCCGCGTCCGGATCGAGCGCGCCGGCGCGGGCCACGCCGAGGTGACGCCAGCCGTCGCGGCCCAGGTCCTGCACCGTGGTCAGCAGCCCGGGCGCCAACACCTGCACTTGCCGGCTCATGCGGGCGCCAGCTGTGAGAGGCGTGCGAACTGCGCGGCGTCGATGGCGACGAAACGCACGCGATCGCCCGGCAGCAGTGCGGTCGGCGGATCGCGCTGGGGGTCGAACAGCGTCAACGGCGTGCGTCCGAGGATGCGCCAACCGCCGGGGCTGGCGCGCGGGTAGATGCCGGTCTGGGCGCCGCCGATGGCGACGCTGCCGGCGGCCACCTGGGTGCGCGGGGTCGCCAGGCGCGGCAGCGCCAGGGCCGGGTCCAGGCCCGACAGATAGGGGAAACCCGGGGCGAAACCGATCATCGCCACGGTGTAACGGCCGGCGGCGTGGCGTTCGGCCAGGGTTTGCGGCGTGAGGCCCAGCTCGGCCGCGGCCGAATCCAGGTCGGGGCCGTGCTCGCCGCCGTAAACCACCGGGATTTCGATTTCGCGCGCAGTTGCTACGCGTGCGTCCGCGGCTTCGTCGGCGTCCAGGCAGGCCAGCAGCCAGTCGCGCGCAGGCACGGCGTCGATCGCCGCGGTGTCGAAGAACACCGCCAGGCTGGCATAGGCCGGCACCAGGTCGCGCAGCCAGGCCGGCGCGGCCGCGCGCAGGCGCGCGGCGTCGGCGTGGACGCGGGCGTTGAGGGCGTCGTCGATTTCGCCGTCGCCGTCGCCGTAGCGCAGCAGCCAGGCGTCGTCGGCCAGCGCCAGCACGTCCGGCGCGCGCCGGTTCACGTCCGCAGCGCCTCCTGCAGACGCTGGATGCGGCGCACCAGTGCCTCGGGCGAGTACGGCTGCGCGGTGGCCATGCCCCAGACCGGGCGCGGCCAGGCGATGTCCTCGCGGAAGCGCGCGATCACGTGCACGTGCAGCTGCGGCACCAGGTTGCCGAGCGCGGCGACGTTGAGCTTGTGCGGCGAGAACGCCTGCTGTAGCGCGCGGCTGGTGGTGGCGACCTCGCGGGTCAGCTCGACCTGCTGGGCTTCGTCGAGGTCGATCAGTTCGACCGCGTCCTCGACCCGCGGCACCAGGATCAGCCAGGGGTGGTTGGCGTCGTCCATCAGGCGCAATTCGCACAGTTTGAACTGCGCGACCGGGTGGGTGTCGTCCGCCAATTGCGGGTGCAGGTGCCAGGGGTTCATTTCAGCGCATCCGCAAAGAAGTCCAGGGTACGCCTCCAGGCCAGGGCGGCGCTGTCGGCGTGGTAATCCGGGCGCGGTTCGCAATTGAAGCCATGGCCGGCGTTGTAGAGATAGATCGGCGCGGTCGGCATCGCCGCGCGGTGCCGGTCGATGGCCTCCGGCGGGATGCTGGCGTCGCGCTCGCCGAAGTGGAACTGGATCGGCGCGCGCAGCGGCTCGCCGAGGAAAGGCAGGGTGCGCGCGCCGTAGTAGCTCACCGCCGGCAGGCCGAGGCGGGTGTTGCACAGGAAGGCGAGGCTGCCGCCCCAGCAGTAGCCGACCGCGCCGGTGCGCAGGCCTTCGCTCTGCAAGCGCTGCGCGGCCGCGCCGGCGATGTCGATGGCGCGGTCGAAGCCGAGCTCGTTGCGCAACTCGACCCCGCGCGCCTGGTCCTCGCTGCCGTAGCCCAGCTCGATGTGCGGCCGGATCGGGGCGAACAGGTCCGGCGCCAGCGCGACGTAGCCGGCCTGGGCGAAACGCTCGGCGACGCTGCGGATGTGCTCGTTGACCCCGAATATCTCCTGCAGCACCACCACGGCCCCGCGCGAGGGGCCGCTGGGTTCGGCGCGCCAGGCCGCGATTGGCCCGTGCGGGGTGTCCAGATCGGTCCACTGGCCCATGGCGGCCTCCGTTCAGCTGCGGGAATCGAGTCCAGTTTAGCGCCGGGGCTATAATTCGCGACCCCGGCGGCATCAGGCGCCGGTTCCGCTTCCGTTGCGCCCGTCCTCGCGGGCCTCCGCACCCACTACTCAGCCCGTACGTCCGGCCTCGCGCGCATGCGCGACCGAGCGTCCCGCCAGGTCCACTCGCGCATGTCTTCAGTCAATCCCAAAGTCGGTTTCGTCAGCCTCGGCTGCCCCAAGGCCCTGGTCGATTCCGAGCGCATCCTGACCCAGCTGCGGGTGGAGGGCTACGACATCGTCCAGAGCTACGACGCCGCCGACGTGGTCGTGGTCAACACCTGCGGCTTCATCGATTCGGCGGTGACCGAGTCGCTGGACGCGATCGGCGAGGCGATCGCCGAGAACGGCAAGGTCATCGTCACCGGCTGCCTGGGCAAGCGCTCGGAGCTGATCCGCGACACCCACCCCGGCGTGCTCTCGATCAGCGGCCCGCAGGACTACGCCAGCGTGATGACCGCGGTGCACAGCGCATTGCCGCCCAAGCACGATCCCTTCATCGATCTGGTGCCGCGACGCGCGCTGGAGCTCGACGACGGCATCGGCGTCAAGCTCACGCCCAAGCACTACGCCTATCTGAAGATTTCCGAAGGCTGCAATCACCGCTGCAGCTTCTGCATCATTCCCTCGATGCGCGGCGACCTGGTCTCGCGCCCGGTGGACCAAGTGCTGCGCGAAGCCGAGAAGCTGGCGATGGGCGGGGTGCGCGAGCTGCTGGTGATCTCGCAGGACACCTCGGCCTATGGCGTGGATATGAAGTACGCCGAGCGCGAATGGCGCGGCAAGTCCTACCAGACCCGGATGAAGGCGCTGTGCGAAGGCCTGGGCGAGCTCGGCCTGTGGACGCGCCTGCACTACGTCTACCCGTATCCGCACGTGGACGAGATCATTCCGCTGATGGCGCAGACCGGCGCCAACGGCATGCCGATCCTGCTGCCGTACCTGGATATTCCGTTCCAGCACGCCAGCCCGCGCGTGCTCAAGTTGATGAAGCGTCCGGGCGCGGTCGACAAGACCCTGGAGCGGATCCAGCGCTGGCGCGGGATCGCGCCGGACATCACCATCCGCAGCACCTTCATCGTCGGTTTCCCGGGCGAGACCGAGGCCGAGTTCGAGGAGTTGCTGGACTTCCTCGACGAGGCCCAGCTCGATCGCGTCGGCGCTTTCGCCTATTCGCCGGTCGATGGCGCCCAGGCCAATGCGCTGCCCGATCCGCTGCCCGAGGAAGTGAAGCAGGAACGTCTGGCGCGCTTCATGGAGCGTCAGGCCGAGATTTCCGCGGCCAAGCTCGAAGCCAAGGTCGGCAGCGTGCAGCGCTGCATCGTCGATGCGCTCGACGGCGAACTGGCGATCGCGCGCAGCATGGGCGATGCGCCGGATATCGACGGCCTGGTCCAGATCCAGAACGGTTTCGAAGCCGGGCTGCAGCCGGGCGAGTTCGTCGACGTGCAGATCCTGGGCAGCGACGAGCACGACCTCTACGGTGAGGTCGCGTTCGAGGACTGAGCGCGCCGCGCGCCTAGGCGCCGGCCAGGGTCGCCGCGGCGCAGGCTGCGGCCATGCCGAGCAGGCCCGCGCCGACGTGCAGGGCGTAGCGGCGATTGCCGCTGGCGAAGGCGAGCGCGGTCTTGGTCACGGCGCTGGCCGCGAGCAGGCCGACCACGCCCCAACGCGCGTGCTCCAGGCTCAGGTCGCCGGCCTGACTGAGCTGGGCGACGCTGGCCGCGGCCGCGTGCAGTTCGGCCAGCGCGACCAGCATCGCGGTGATCAGCGCCCCGGCGTCGCCGAACAGGTGGCGCATCCATGCCGACAACAACAGCACCGCCGCGATCACCGCCGCCAACAGCAAGGCATGGCTCAGGCGGAAGGCGCGCGCCGGCGGCGCTTTCGGCAGGGCATGGCTGGCGCCGGGCTTGCGCAAGCCCAATGCGGCCGCGATAGCCAGCACCGCCGCGGCCGCCGCCAGCGGCCAGGCGCTGGCGCGCAGCAGGCTCGGCGCCGCGGTGCCGATCACGCCGGCGAACAAGGCCAGCGAGGCCAGATTGGCGAGCAGGGCGGCGGCCGCGGACACGCCGGTCAGCGCGGCCTCTTCGCGGCTGCGTTCGCCGAACCCTGCCACCGCCGCGGTCGAAGAGGCGAAGCCGGAGAAAAAACCCGCCACCGGCAGGCCCCAGCGCGCGCCGACGCTGCGCAGGGCGATGTGGCCGAGCATGCCCACGGCCATTACCAGCACCACCAGCTTCCACAGCGCCGACGGCACCAGCACGTCCCAGGGATCGACCGCGGTGTCGGGCAGCAGCGGCAGCACGATCAACGCCGCCGCGGCCAGCAGCAGCGCATCCTGCAGTTCGCGCTCGGACACGACCTGGCGGGCGAAGGCCTGCAGTGGCCGCTTGGCGAACAGCAGGCCGGCGACCAGCACGCCCAAGCCCGCGGCCAGGGCCGGCTCGCTCTGGGCATAGGCGGCGAGCAGGGCGGTCGCGCACAGCGCGACCTCGCCGGTCAGGCCGGGATCGTCGTGGCGCGTGTGCAGGTAGGCGGCCAGGGCCAGCGCCCCGACCACCAGCAGCAGCGCCGCCAATACCGCGGTGCCGAGCAGGGCCGCGGCCGCGGCCGCGATCGCGACCACCGCATGGGTGCGCACGCCGGCCACCGCGGCGCGTTCGCCGGCATGCGCGCGCTCGCGCACCACGCCGATCAGCAGGCCGATCGCGAGCGCGCTGAGCAGGCCGCGCAATACGCTGTCGAGTTCCAAGCGACGTCTCCGGGCGGGGTAGCGGCGATAAGGCCCATCTTAGGCGGCCGGCGTCGCGGCGGTCATCCCGGCCCTGGCCTGGGCGATGCAGGTTTTGCGTGATCCCTGGGAACGGCGCGGGAGTAGGATTCGCGCATTGGATCGGTACAGGGGGATTTAGGGATGAAGAGCAGGACCAAGGCCTGGCTGGGAATGGGATGCGCAGCCTTGCTGACCGGCGTGGCCGCGGCGCAGCAACCGCAGCCGGCCCCGATGACCGAACCCATGCTGCTGGACTATCTGCCCGACGATTCGCGGATCGAGGCGCGTCTGAATGGCGACTTCAATGGCGACGGCCTGGTCGATACCGCCTACGTGGGCGGCAACGACGACAAGCGCCTGTTGAAGGTGATGCTCGGTTACAAGGACGAACTCGAGTGGGGCACTACGCCCGCGGGCGAAGCCGAACTCGAGACCACGCCGCTGGGCGCGGCCGCGCTGTCGCTGAAGAAGAACGTGCTGATCGTCGAGGATCTCACCGGCGGCACCACCGCCACCGCGACGACCTACCGCTACCGCTACGACGCCCAGACCCGGCGCATGCGCCTGATCGGCCTGGATGCGGAGCGCTACAGCCGCACCAACAGTCACGACAGCCTGAAGTTCAGCTGGAACCTGCTGACCGGCGCGCGCATCGTCCAGGTCGGCCACGTCAACGACAGCGGCCAGGGCGACGAAGCCTACCGCTACGGTCCGGAACGCAAGCTCGCCGCCAAGTCGTCGCCGGTGTACATGGAAGACGCGCCGAACCCGGACGAGTTGCTGGACGCGGCGCTGGGGACGGGCGGCTGACGCGCCGCGTGAACCTCACTCCCCGTACCGCACCTCGACGATCGCGAATCGCGCGGGACCGCCCGGCAGCGTCGCTTCGAATTCGTCGTCGATGCGCTTCTTGAGCATGGCCCGGGCCAGCGGCGAATCGATGCTGATATGGCCCAGGCGCGCATCGGTTTCGTCGGGGCCGACGATGCGGTAACGCTGCAGTTCGCCGTCGGCGACGTTCTCCACTTCGACCCAGGCGCCGAAATAGACCGCGTCCGGGTCGGTGGGCGCGGTCTCGACCACGCGCAGCGCCGGCAGGCGCTTGCTGAGGTAGCGCACGCGGCGGTCGATCTCGCCCAATTGCTTCTTGCGGTAGGTGTACTCGGCGTTTTCCGAGCGGTCGCCCTCGGCCGCCGCGGCGGCCAGGGCTTTGACCACTTCAGGACGGCGCACGCGCCACAGCTCGTCCAGTTCCAGCTTGAGCCGGGCGTGGCCCTCCCGCGTGATCAGGGCGGTGCTGTGCTCCGCGGGAGGTCGCCATCGGCCCATCGCGCGGCCCTTACTGCGCGGCCGGCTGACGCTTGAGGCTGAGGTTGGCCTGGCTTTCGATCGCCTTGCCGTCCTTGTCCACGGCGCGGATTTCGTCGGCCGAAACCACCTGGTACAGGCGGTCGTCCTCGGTCTTGCTGTTCGGGTCCAGGCGCAGGCGCTGGCCGGCTTCCTCGGCGGTCCAGGTGCCGTCGCCCTTGTGGTTGCCGTCCTTGCGCGACTGGTAGGTCTCGTCGATGGCGTAGCTGCCGTCGGCCTTCAGTTCGATCTTGGTGTCGATGCCGGGGCAGTCCGCGCAGGGCAGGGTGCCGCTGAAGGTGCCGGCGAACGCCTTGGCGTCCAGCGCCGGTGCGGCCGGCGGCGGCGCCGCTTCCGGCACCGCCGCGGGGGCGACGGCGGCTTCGGCCTTGGGCGCATCGGCGGCGGGTTCGGCCGGCGGCTTGGGCTTGCAGCCGACGATGGCGACGCTGAGGACGGCGCTGGCGATCACGAGCAGCTTCGGGTTCATGCGGACACGCTCCGTATGTGGGTGAAGGGGGATTCGTAACTCGGAACTCAGAACTCAGAACTCGAAAGCCTTTGGAAATGCGGCCTCGCGGTGCGAACCGCCGTTACCGGCTCCCGGCTCCCGAATTCCGGACTTTAACGCTTACCGCCGAAGATTCCGCCGAGCAGGCCGCGCAGGATCTTCTGGCCGATCTGGTTGCCGACCGTACGCGCGGTCTGCTTGGCCATGGTCTCGACCATGCCCTGGCGGCGCTTGGTGCCGAACACGGCGTCCTTGACCGCCTGGCCGAAGCCGCCTTCCTCGGCTTCGTCCTGTTCGCGGGTCTTGGCCGGCGGCGCCTCGGCCTGGGCGGCGGCGGTTTCGGCGCGCTTGGCCAGCATTTCCGAGGCCGACTCGCGGTCGATCTCGGTGTCGTACTTGTGCCCGACCGGGCTGCCGGCCCGCACCTGCGCGCGTTCGGCTTCGGTGATCGCGCCCATCCGGCTGCGTGGCGGCGCGATCAAAGTGCGCTCGACCGGCATCGGCACGCCCTTGTCCTGCAGGGTCGACACCAGCGCCTCGCCGGTGCCGAGCTTGGAAATCGCCTCGGCGACGTCGAGCGCCGGGTTCGGCACGAAGGTTTCGGCCGCGGTCCTGACCGCTTTCTGGTCGCGCGGGGTGAAGGCGCGCAGTGCGTGCTGCACGCGGTTGCCGAGCTGGCCGAGGATGTCGTCGGGCACGTCGTCGGGGAACTGCGAGCAGAAATACACGCCCACGCCCTTGGAGCGAATGATGCGCACTACCTGTTCCACGCGCTGCTGCAAGGCCGGCGGGGCGTCGTCGAACAGCAGGTGGGCCTCGTCGAACACGAACACCAGCTTGGGTTTGTCGAGATCGCCGACTTCCGGCAGGTTCTCGAACAGCTCCGACAGCAGCCACAGCAGGAAGCTCGAATACAGCCGCGGCTTCATGATCAGCTGCTCGGAGGCGAGGATGTTGATCATGCCGCGGCCGTTGGGCGTGGTGCGCATCAGATCGCTCAGTTCCAGCGCCGGCTCGCCGAAGAAGGCGTCGGCGCCTTCCTGTTCCAGGCGCAGCAGCGAGCGCTGGATCGCGCCCACCGACTGAGCGCTGACCAGGCCGTAGGACGTCGAGATGTCCTTGCGCTCCTCGGCCACCAGTCCCAGCAGCGCGCGCAGGTCCTTGAGGTCGAGCAGCAGCAGGCCGCGGTCGTCGGCGAGCTTGAACACGATGTCGAGCACGCCCGACTGGGTGTCGTTGAGCTCCAGGATGCGCGCCAGCAGGGTCGGCCCCATCTCGCTGACGGTGGTGCGCACCGGATGGCCGAGCTTGCCGAACAGGTCCCAGAACACCGTCGGGTTGGCCTCGGGCGCGTAGTCGGGCACGCCCAGCTCGGCCACGCGCGCGAGCAGCTTGTCGTTCGGGCTGCCGGCCACGGCCAGACCGGCGACGTCGCCCTTCACATCGGCCAGGAACACTGGCACGCCCAGGCGCGAGAAGCCCTCCGCGATCGTCATCAGGGTCACGGTCTTGCCGGTACCGGTGGCGCCGGCGACCAGGCCATGGCGGTTGCCCAGCCGGGCCTGCAGGTAGACCTGGCCGCTCTCGGGCGTGGTCACGGCTTTGCCCAGGAGGATGGCGTTCTGCGTCGAGTCCATGTCGGCGTCCGTTGGAAGATCGGACGATTCTAGCGGCAGCGTCGCGCTTGCGCGGCGGCGGCGTTCATAAACGCTGCGGCTTCCCGGTCGCGTTTCCTTGCCCCGCATGGACCGCCGACGCTACCCTGCCCGGACCCCTCGCTGCCTTTGTCGTCCATGCCCTCATTTGTCCGTATTTCCGGCGCCTTCGCCGCTGCTGCCTTTTTCGCGCTGGCCGCGCTGCCCTTCGACGCCTCGGCCCTGTCCAAGCGCGATCAGGCTGCGGTCGACGCGCTCAATCAGCGCATGCAGGCCGCCGAGTCCAAGTACCGCGCCGCGCTGGTGCAGATCCGCAACGCCGATCCCGACGGCCAGAAGCTGAGCGATGCCGCGCTGGAGGACATGGAGGACGTGATCACGGCCTGCAACAAGCAGAAGGGCTGCCAGCTGACCACGATGCTGACCAGCTACAAGCGCCTGCTCAAGGCCAATGCCGATGCCGAATCGCGCGCCGACGCCGGCGACGAAGAGGACGAAGCCCCGCTGGACGCCGACGGTTCGTTCGCCGCCGACGTGCCGCAGGCCGCGCGCGCCGCCGCGCTGCTCAACGCCGACGGCCAGCGCTTCGTCAAGATGGTGCAGTACAACCCGGCCGTGCAGGCCGGTATCCGTCGCTGGCTCACCGACATGCGCGGATCGCTGATCCAGAGTCACGAGAACTACCAATACCTGCGCCAGATGATGTGGCCGCAGTACGAGCGCGCCGGCCTGCCCGAGGCGCTGCTGTTCGGGATCATGGCCAAGGAATCCAACGGCCGCGTGCACTCGACCTCGCGCGCCGGCGCGGCCGGGCCGATGCAGTTCATGTACGCGACCGGCAGGCGCTTCGGTCTGGGCGACGACGGCACCGGTTTCGACACCCGCTACGACGCGCGCGCCTCGGCCCAGGCCAGCGCGGAATATCTCAACGAACGCATGGGCGCGCTCAACAACAGCATCGAACTGTCGCTGGCCGCCTACAACGGCGGCGAAGGCCGCGCCCAGCGCGTGTTCAACGCCAGCGGCGGCCGCAACTTCTGGGACGAGTCGGTCTACAACCAGTTCCCGGCCGAAACCCGCGACTACGTGCCGATGGTGATCGCCGCGGCCTGGCTGTTCCTGCACCCCAAGGAATACGGCCTGAGCTTCCCCAAGGTCGATCCCAAGCCGGCCACCCTGCGCCTGAGCCAGCCCAGCTCGATCTACCAGCTCACGATCTGCCTGGGCAACGGCGGCAGCCGCGACGGCTATATGCGCGCGCTGCGCAACCTCAATCCGCGCTACCAGGCCGACAGCTACCTGGCCGCCGGCACCAGCCTCAACGCCACCACCCGGATCGTCGGCCTGTACAACCGCTGGTGCGTGCAGGGCGCGCGCGCCGATCTGGCGCGCACCCTGATGCTCAGCGACCCGAACAACGCGATCGTGCGCACCGGCCCGGTGACCATGGTCGATTCGCCCGATTCCAGCGACGGCACGCTGCCCGTCGCGGCCGCCGCGACGCCCGCGCCGAAGCCGGACAAGCCGAGGGCCCCGTCGGCGCCCAGCAGCTACCGCGTGCAGCGCGGCGAAACCCTGACCTCGATCGCGCAGAAGTTCCAGTGCGACACCGGCCGGCTGGCCAAGCGCAACGGCCTCAAGGCGCCGCGTTACGCGATCCGTCCTGGGCAGAAGTTGAAGCTCGACGACTGCAAATAAGGCGCGAACGGGCATGGACGCCTTCGTCGTAACACCGCGCCGCGGGCCTGTCGTCGCAGATGCGCGCCTCGTGCTCGGGGGATGGGCATGAACATCGAAACGAACCCGGCGCCGTCGCGCGCCGGGATCCCGAACCGCGACCGCAGTTGGCTGATCGCGGTGGCGACCGCCGCGGTCCTGGCGATCGTCGGCGCGACGGCGCCGCTGCCCTGGCTGCACTACCTGAGCAAACCCGCCGCGACGTTGCTGGTGCTGGCGATGGTCTGGACGATGCCGGCGACCTCGGCACCCGGCTACCGGCGCGCGATTTTGGCCGGCCTGGCATTGTCGACGCTGGGCGATGTGTTCCTGATGCTGCCCGGCGATTGGTTCGTGTTCGGCCTGGGCAGCTTCCTGTGCGCGCACCTGGCCTATCTGGTCGCGTTGACGCGACGCGCGCGGCCGTTCGCGGCGGTGTGGCCGTTCCTGGCTTACTCCGCGCTCGCCGGCGCCGTGCTGTCGGTGCTGTGGCCGCATCTGCCGGGCGAGCTGCGCGGGCCGGTGGTGGTCTATGTGCTGGTGCTGGCGGCGATGGCCGCGCAGGCCGCGGCGGCGTGGTGGCGCCGGCGCACGCGCGCGACCGCCCTGGCGGCGCTGGGCGGCCTGAGTTTCGTGATTTCGGACGCGACCCTGGCGATCGACCGCTTCGCCGCGCCGTTCGCGACGGCGAGCGTGGTCGTGCTGGCGAGCTACTGGGTCGCGCAGAGCCTGATCGGCCTGTCGGTGCGCGACCGCTAAGGGCGGTCTCCCTTATCGCGAGGCATCGTCGCGTGCGCGGCGGCGACCGCCAAACCGCCATCGGCCGCTTCAGCGACGAATGTTGTAACCGTAGGCCAGCACCGCCCATGTCAAGATGCGGCGAACCGATCACCGACCCGTTCCGGCCCCATGACCGCATTGTCCGCACTGTTCTACCTGCTCGCCCACCACCCGTTCTGGTCCTGGTTGGGCATGATCGTGCTGGCCGTTCTTGTGAGCTTCCTGATGGCGCGCTGGACCGGCAGGGGCTGGTGGCTGGCGCTGGTATTGGTGGCCTTCATCGGCGGCCAGCTCAACTTCTTCACCGGGCATATCCTCAACGCGCTGTTCCTCAACGCCTGCGGCAGCACCGGCACGGCGGTGGTCGTGCATTCCGAGGAGACCAGCTCCACCCTCAACGACCAGTCCATTTACGATTACTGGGCGGTGCTGCGTACCGCGGAGGGGCGCGAGGTCAAGGTCGAGTTCGACACCATGTCGGCGAGCATCTATCCGATCCGCAACACGATCCTGATCCCGCCGCAGGGCCAGCCTTTCGTCGCCAAGTACGTGCCGGGCTTCGAGCGCAACATCGCGATCATGAGCGACGAGTCCGACTACGGCCGCGTCTGGGTGGTCGGAGAGGCGCGCCGGCCGGTGGACAAGGCCGCCGCGCAGCTGGAGGTGAGCCCGACCAATCCCGAGTTCATCCAGGAGTACCGCGATGCGGTGCGCGAGTTTCTCGACGCTCATCGCAAGGACGCGGATCCCGCGCTGGTCGCCGAGCTGGAACGCAAAATCGGCGAGCTGGAGCGTCGCCGCTAGGCGCGAAAACCTTGAAATCGCAGGCTCCGCACACGCGGCGCGCATTGCCGACACGCGCAAACGACAACGAACGCAGGGGCGGATGAAGTCGTCCGAAAACGGCGAGTAATCCCCTATGCGCCGGCGCATAAGAACGCTGCGCCGCTAGCGCGCAACCCTCATCACCGTCGCTACATCCCACGCCGATCGCGTCCGCGCATCGCGACGACCGCGCTCGGCCTCAAGGAGCACCTGCCATGAAGCTCACGCTGCCGATTTCGCTATTGAGTCTGAGCCTGTTCGCCGCCGGCGCCGCGCAGGCCGCGCCGCCGCGTTATCGCATCGACTATTTGCCGTCGCTGGGCGGTTCCAGCACCGCCACCAGCATCAACGACCTGGGCTGGGTCGCCGGCCGCTCGACCCTGACTGTGCCCGCGCCTTCGCATCGTCACGCGGTGCTGTGGCGCAACAACCAGATCACCGACCTGGGCACGCTGGGCAGCCCGGAGCGACAGAGCGCCGTGGTATGGCCGGTCAAGAATGTGCGCGGCATGATCACCGGCATCGCCGAAACCAACACCATCGACGTCGAGAACGAGGGCTGGAGCTGCTCGGCGTTCCTGCTCGGGCGACCGGCCGGTTCGCCGCGCTATCAGTGCCTGGGTTTCGTCTGGGAGAACGGCCGCATGCAGGCCCTGCCGACCTTCGGCGGCACCCACGGCTTCGCCGCCGGCTCCAACAATTTCGGCCAGGTCGTGGGCTGGGCCGAGACCGCGGTGCGCGACCCGGTCGGTTGCGTGCTGCCGCAGAAATTCCAGTTCCGCGCGGCGTTGTGGGAACCGCGCCGCAACCGCATCAAGGAACTGCCGCCGGTGATCGGCGCCGGCGATACGGTCAGCTCGGCTACTGCGATCAACGACCGCGGCCAGGTGGTCGGCATCTCGGGCATCTGCGACGACGCGGTCGGCAAGTTCAGCGCGATCCGCGCGGTGATGTGGGAAAACGGCCGGCCGACCGTGCTGGGCGATATCGGCGGCGAAGCCTGGAACACGCCGATGGCGATCAACCCGCAGGGCGACGTGGTCGGTTTCGGCAACCAGTCGGTCACCCAGGACGGTGCGCCGGATTGGGGCGCGTTCCTGTGGACGCGTCGCGACGGCATGAAGGCGCTGCCGAAACTGGCCGGCCATCTCAACGCACAGGGCAACTCATTGAACCTGTGGCGGCACGCGGTCGGCCGTTCCTGCACGGACGCCAGCATGTCGGTCTGCGATGCGGTGCTGTGGCGCGACGGCGGCGTCCATCGGCTGCGCGATCTGGTGCCGGATTTCCCCGCCGACGGTCCGCGACCGACCACCGCCACCGACATCGACGACTTCGGCCGCATCAGCGGCCAGGCGATCGATCCGCAAACCGGGCTGGGCATCGCCTACGTGGCGACACCGGTGTACTGACGGCGCGAGCGGAAGTCCGTCGCTGCGTGGTCTTCAAGCCCCTCTCCCGGCGGGAGAGGGGTTGGGGTGAGGGGCCGGCGCATGCGGGCACTCGAAATTGAGTTCGAAACCCCATGCGACCCTGCCGTTCGCGAGCAGCAGGGTCGCTTCGTCTCTTAAACCGGCGCCGCGCCTCCATCCACCCGCGTCGCCAGGGGTTGGCCCAGCCGAACCGCGACTTCCGCGGCCAGCGCCGGCGACAGCGTGGCCACGCCCGGAGGCAGCAGCACGATCACGGTCGAGCCGTAGTTGAAGCGCGCCATTTCGTCGAAGCGTTCCAGCGCGATGCCGGCGCCGCGGTAATCCTTGACCGTGACGGTATCGGCGTAGCGCGGAATCTCGACCCCGCTCCAGACTGTTTCCACGCCCGACACCAGCAGCGCGCCGACCATCACCACCGCCATCGGCCCGAAGTCGGTGTCGAAGTGGCAGACCAGGCGCTCGTTGCGCGCGAACAGGCGCGGCACGTTGCGCACCGCGTCCGGCCCGACCGAAAACAGGCGGCCGGGCACGTGCACGGTTTCACGCAGAGTGCCGGACCAGGGCATGTGCACGCGGTGGTAATCCTTCGGCGACAGGTAGACGGTCGCGTAGACGCCGTCCGCGAACGGTTCGGCGGCCTCTTCGTCGCCCAGCAGTTCGGCGGCGGTGAAGGACTGGCCCTTGGCCTGGAAGATGTCGCCGGCTTTGATCGGTCCGCACTGGCTGATGCGGCCGTCGGCGGGCATCAGCAGCGCGCGCGGGTCGGGATCGGCGACGCGCGCGCCGGGCTTGAGCGCGCGGGTGAAGAAGGCATTGAAGCTCGGGTAGGCGCGCGGGTCCGGCTCGGCGGCCTCGGACAGGTCGACGCCGAACTTGCGCGTCACCGTGTCGATCAGCCACTGCTTCACGCCGGGGCGGGTCGAATAGGCGAGGGAGCGTGCGATCGAGGACAGCGCACGATGCGGCAGCAGGTAGGTGAGGGTGGTCACCAGGCTCACGGTGCGGCCCCGGTCAGCGCGGCCATGTCGGCGGCGATCGCCTTGGGGTCCAGCGGCGGCTGGATCAGGCCGGCCATGCGGCCCTGCGGGTCCAGCACCGCCATCGAGGCGCTGTGGTCGACCGAGTACTGGTCGGCCGGAATGCCCTCGGGCGGCGGCACCTTGGCGAACACCATGCTCAGCGACTTGGCGAAACGCTCCAGCGCCGGCAGGTCGGCGGTCGCGGCCAGGGTGTCCTTGTGGAAGGCGTGGGCGTATTCGCCGATGCGGTCGGGCGTGTCGCGCTCGGGGTCGACCGACACGAACAGCACCCGCGGCCGCATCGCTTCCGGGATCGACGCCCACTGCTTCTGCGCCTGCGCCATTTCCGCCAGGGTGGTCGGGCAGACGTCGGGGCAATGGGTGAAGCCCAGGAACACCAGGGTCCAGTGGCCCTTGAGTTCGCCCGGCACCAGCGCGGTGCCGTCGGACTGGCGCAGCGAGAAATCCGGCAGTTCGCGCGGCGGCGAGAACAGGCGCACGGCCTGGGTCTGCGGCCACTGCGTGGGCGCGGCGGAGCCGAAGTGGCGTTGCGCGGCCCACAGGCCGAGCGCGGCGGCGAGCGCGGCGATGAGGATGATGACGGTGGTGCGGTTGAACATGGCCGATCCAGCGGAGGTATCCCGATCATGATACCGACGAAGGCGCATGCGGCGTGCCGCGGCCTGGCGCCGCGGAGGCGTGCGGACCGATCGGGCGCTGTTCCGAACCTCGCGAGTAGCGGCGTTTGCCGCTGTGGCGCCGTCGACGTTTACGAACCGATTCGATCCTGAGCCGCGTCGGCGAGAGGTCTGTCTCGCGTCGGCTCGTCGGTGCGTGGCGCACGCACTTAATGGGGATACTTGATGCAATGAGTGATCTTAATGTGCTGATTTAATTTACTCATTCTGAACACGGAATTGTGATTATAAAATCAAGTGCAGTGCATGGCGGCACAAGTAATCGGTAATTAATACTTAAATGGCTCCAGGTCATGGGCCAATGCGAAAAATTTCGCTTGCAAAGCGCGCATAACGCTGGCAAAACTGCGATCGCCGTCATGGATTGGTTTCTAAATCCGATTGTGGCGATCAGGTTGAATAAATCCACATTTGTTGTGCGGTATTCAACGGCAGCCCGGTGCTCCGGCATTGCATTAACTTTAGATTCGGACTTTTCGATGGAACGGATATTCCACCTCCACGCCCGCAGCTGCGGTTTCATCCTCCTGTTGCTGGCCTCAGGTTTGACCCCGGGCGAGGCGGCCGCCCAGATGGTCGTGCAGGACCCCGCGGTGATCCTCGGTCAGGCGCGCCAGACCTTCGCCGACGCCAAGGAGTTCGGCCTGCAGGCCAAGCGCTGGAACGACACCTACAAGTCCTACACCGACACCTACAAGCACTATCAGCAACAGTTGATCCGCCTGCAGCGCCTGAACTTCGGCGATCCGCAGATGGAGGACGCCTTCCCCGAGCGTGCGTTGAACTACGGGATGGAAGACAGCTGCCCCGCCAAGGGCAATACCGACGGAGTCCCCGGCGGCGTGTTGACGCGGATCTTCAATGCGGCGCAGCCGAAAATGGACGGCGCCGTGCTCGACGAGCAACAGAAGGTCTGCGAACGCATGGTCCAGGCCGAGAACGCCAGGTACAACGAGTCCGTGCGCATGCTCAAGACGCTGATCCAGCGCAATCGCGAGTTCCAGGCGGTGCAGCGCCAGCGCGATCAGGGCGGCCAGGACCAGGGCGCGCTGGCCGCCAACGACAACGAAGTCCAGCGCTTCGTGGCCCGCATCGCGATGGACCTCGACTATTGGCAGGCACGCATGACCGCCTACCAGGGCTACATCGAGTCCTTGAAGTTGGACCAGACGCGCCTGGCCAAACGCGCGATGCGCGGCAAGAAGGGGCAGGGCGCAGCGGCGATCGCCGGTCAGGTGGTCCAGGCGGCGGCGCTGAAGGCGGCATTGGGCTATTGAGTCGGCAACCGCCGCGCCGGCGTGTTCGCGGCGTAGCGCATTGGGGCGACGCGCCCCCGCAGGAAGCAGGATATGCAGGCAGTGATCGAATGGGGCGGCAGTGTGGGAGCGTGGTGGGATGCGTGGTCGCCGCGCGTGGCGGGGGTCGGCGAATTCGCCTTCTTCAAGCTGGTCAACGACTACCTCAGCCACAAGGTCGATGAGTTCGGCCTGCAATTGATGGGGCGCTTCATGGCCTGGGCTTCCGGCATCGCCCTGACCCTGGTGACCTTGTGGATCCTGATCGCGGGCTACCGCATCGTCACCGGGCAGTCGCGCGAGCCGATTCTGGCCCTGGTCACCCAGCTGACCCGGATCGCGGTGATCGTCGGCGTCGCGACCAGCATGTCGGTGTTCGGTGGCAGCCTGCAGCGCGCTTTCACCACCGACCTCGACCAGGAAATCCATACGCTGTTCACCGGCGAGACCAGCCGCAGCTCGGCCGATGCGATCGACGAGAACCTGGCCTACATGCAGGTAGCGCTGAGCGCGATCGACGCGGTGCAGGTCGTCGACGGCGACCAGCAGACCTACGACGAGAAAACACGCGCGCTGCTGTTCGCCGGCTTCGGCACGGCCAGCCCGCCGATGACCGCCGGCGCGATGCTGCTGCTCTACAAGTTCACCCTGGCATTGTTCATCGGCCTCGGGCCCTTGTTCATCCTGTGCCTGATCTTCGACCAGACCAAGGAGACTGTTCCGCAAATGGCTGATGTACGGCATCGGCACCTTGTTCTCGATGGCGATGCTGAGCGCGGTCACCGCGATCGCGCTGGAACTGGCTTCGCGCGTGGCGGTGGCGCTGTGGATGGCCAAGGCCGCCAACGGCCTCCTCGGCTCGGACACCGAAGGCCTGACCACGCAGGCGATGCAGCAGGGCGGGATCGGATTGTTGCTGACGGTGTTGATCGTGACGGTGCCGCCGGCGGCTGCGATGTTTTTTCAGGGGACGGTGGGGAGCTTTGCGAGCTTCTCGGCATTTGGTGGCGGAGCTGCTGGAGCGTCGGGGGCGCCAAATGTTGGGGCAGTACCTGCAGTGCCGCAGCGCGTGCGAGATCGGCTTGATGAACAGGATACGGCAGCAAGTCAGATTTCTAGTCCTCGCGTGTTTGGCTCGCCGGAGGCTTCTACCGCCAATCAAGAGGTTGTAAGGCAGGGGAGGAGCGAGCGTTGAGACCATCGAATCTGTGGAGGCGAATGAACATTGTCAGGGAGTTGTGCCTGGTCCTCATTTCCTATCTGTTCTTGACGAGTGTTCGCGCGGAAGGGGCTTGCCCCCCCGGGTTACTACCCCACCGATGACGGCTCGAAAGGAGTAATCAACTGTGCCCCTATTCCGGTAGGAGATGCCACCGTGCCCCGGGGGCCGAAATGGCAGCTAACTTGGGGCGCGGTTGCAATCGATGCTATCTCCGGCGATATCGGGACTGTCGTCGGGGAGGCTTCGAAGGCAAGTGCGAAGAAAGAGGCAATGAAGCGGTGTGCAAGGGGTGGTTCTCGGAAATGCTCGTTAAAGCTGGCATATAAGAATCAATGTGCAGTAGTCGCTTGGCCTACTGTCATCGGAGGGTACAACGTCACCCAAACCGGCCCTTCTATTGAGGATGCGACCAGTCATGCGCTCCCAAAGTGCAAGAAGGCGTCGAGCGCCGAATGCAAGATCGTGTATGCCGAGTGCACGGATCCGGTGTTGGTTCAATGATGCCGAGTAGAGAAATTCTGGCTGTGTACGGGATATCTACAAGAAGGAGAGCAATGATGAAAGTTCCATGTGCTCTCTTCATTGCGATCATGTGGCTCTGTACGAGCTCGCGCGCGAGAAGTGAAGGAATGTGTCCTGGCGGCTACATTCAAGCGCCCGGGCCAGAGAATGGAGTGATCAATTGCATGCCGTTGCCCGGTACGGGCGATGCACCTTCCCGCGAGAATGGGCCCGGTTGGTCGAGCAGGTGAGGTGCTATCGCAATCGACTTCGCGCCGAGCAATGTCGGGATCGGCGTTTCGGTGGCTGCGATGTTTTTCCAGGGGACAGTGGGGGGCTTCCAGTCTTACTCTGCTTTTGCGGCCAGCACGACTCCGGCCGCACAGAGGCCTATCGAACACGGTACTAGCGGTGCGGGTGCTCCTCTGGCGTCAGGGGGCGCGCCGAGTACACGCGTATTACCTGGTCTCGCGCATCGAAATCCACCAGCTAGAACGGATTCTAGTTGTAAGGGGGCCAAGTCATGAACGGAAGATTTCGTTGTCTCCTCGCAGTCATCCTCATTGCGTTCTATGGCGCGGCCTTCAGCGAGGGAAATTGCCCTGCTGGGTACTATCCGACCTCTGGTTTCCGAGACGCTGTGCAAGGCTGCGCCCCTATTCCATCCAATAGCAAGAGTGCAGTCGAATCCCGCGAAGTTTCCCGGCGAAGTTGGGGCGCGATCGTGTTTGATCTTGGTCCAAGTAATGTCGGAATGGGCGTTTCTGTGGCTGCTGGCAGCAAGCGGAAAGCCACGCGGGAAGCATTGGAACACTGCCGACAAAAAGGCGGCAAGGGGTGCAAAGTCGACTTGGTCTACAGCAACCAGTGCGCCGTAGTTGTCGCGGGAGTTCCGTACTCTCAGTCACTACCAGGGCCTACAGTGGAGATAGCTGCGAATCAAGGTTTACGAATGTGCAGGGCGGCAGGGGCGCAGGATTGTCAGGTTTACTACAAAGCTTGCAGCCTTCCGCTATAGGACTACTGAGGTGTTGTGAGCATGAGCACTCCTGCTTTTTTGACTCCGTTCGGACTCACCGTCAGGAGGAACAAGCTGATGAAAGGCCTAGTAAGTTGCTTCTCGGCTCGGACGCCGAAGGCCTGACCACGCAGGCGATGAAGCAGGGCGGGATCGGCTTGTTGCTGACGGTGTTGATCGTGACGGTGCCGCCGGCGGCTGCGATGTTCTTTCAGGGGACGGTGGGGAGCTTTGCGAGCTTTTCTGCGTTTGGTGGTGCCGGTGGGCAGGCAGGGGGCACAGGCGGCGCGGCGCCTGACATGCCGCAGCGCGAGCGAGACGGACCTGCAGAGCGGGGCGCGACAACGAATCAGGCCATTGGCCCTCGTGCGCATAGTCCGGCAGAGGCTTCGATTGCCAACGGAGAGGTTATAAGAAAAGGAAGGAGCGAACGTTGAGAAGATCAAACTTTCAGGGGCGGACGCACATGGTCAGGAAATACGGTCTTGTACTCGTGTCCTATCTGTTCTTCGGAACTGTTTGTGCTGAGGGATCTTGTCCTCCCGGCTACTACCCTACCGATAACGGTTCGAAGGGCGTCATCAACTGTGCGCCGATTCCCGTGGGAAGCGGAGGGGCGCCAAGAGAGCCGAGATGGAAGCTCACTTGGGGGGCGGTCGCCATTGATTCGGCGACAGGCGATATGGGTACTGCCGTAGGTGAATGGTCAAAGTCGAGCGCGAAGAAAGAGGCGATGAAACTTTGTGCACAGTACGGTTCGGAGAAGTGCGTGGTCCAACTGGCGTATAGAAACCAATGTGTGGTGGTCGCTTGGCCAAATGCTATCGGAGGGCACATCTATACCCAGGGCGGCCCGTCTATTGAAGACGCAACCAGTCATGCGCTACCGGCGTGCAAGGAGGCGTCTCGCATCGAATGCAGGATCGTATATGCCGAATGCACAGAACCCGTGCTGGTTCAGTGACGCCCAGCGGGAGTGTCGGTCGTGATCATGAAGTCGCATCGCTTCGCTGGTCTAGTCTTCCTGGTCGTGAGCACACAGGCGGTCGGCGAAGGCAAATGCCCTGAGGGTTACGTACAGGCCCCAGGACCGGAGAATGGGGTGGTGAACTGCATGCCTCTGCCCGGTGCGCAAGGTGACGATAGAGGCAATGGCGGCCCTCGCTGGCAGGGGCGCTGGGGCGCGATTGCGTTCGACTTTGGCCAAAGCAATGTAGGTATCGGAAGCAATGTAGGTATCGGAGTCTCAGTTGCGGCCAGGAATAAGCGACAGGCGAAGAATGAGGCGCTTGCCGACTGCTGCGCTAAAGGAGGGCAGAACTGCAGGATCAATTTGATCTACGACAATCAATGCGCGGTTGTCGTCGCAGGCATCGGATACGGCCGCTCGCAAGGTGGGGCGACAGTTGAAATAGCCGCGTCTCACGGCCTGAGCATGTGCGAAGAGGCTGGGATCAAAGACTGTCAGATCTACTACAAGGCCTGCAGCTTGCCTGTGCAGGTACAGTGATCTTCCGCCATGCAATCAGTATGCGCAGCATTCGGTGTTCGTCCCGCGGCAAGACAGGACGGAAAGCGCAGTGAATCGTGAATCTGGCCTGCCGGATCAAGCGCATGCCCATGTCGACCAAGGCTGGCCCTCCGCAGCCCGCACCGTACAAGCCGGCGCCATGGCCGGATTCGTGGTGCTGCTGTTGGCGATCATGCTCGCCGTACTCGGCATACGCGGCGTCGATCTGAGTCTGGTCGAGCTGTCGAAGTGGGGCGCGGTGACGGCGGGGTTGCTGCAGCTGCGGGCGGCGGTGCTGGCGACTTGCCTGGTGGCGTCGGCGCGGCGACGTCTGGCACGGGATCGCGATCGTGAGTTGCGGGCCGTCGCGGACGCGGCGAGGCCGCTGCGGACGGCGCGCCTGCTGGCGCGGACGGCTTGGCTGCTGGCCCTGTCCACGGTCAGCTTGCCGCTGATGATGGAGTTGCCGCTGCACGTGCCGGAGACCGGGGTGGTGTTCGGATTGCTGTTGATGGCCGCTGCCGTGCAGGTGCTGGCTGGGGCGACGAGCTATCGGTCGCTGGCGGCGGCGCTGGCCGGGCAGGGCGCCGGGGACGGGCCTTATGCCGTGAAGCTATAAGCGACTATGGTTCAGCGCCGATCCGGGCGGGCCGCGGACCCGGGTCGGCCCGGCCGCTATAATGCCCGGCCCTGCAACGCCCCCGGACCTATCGTGCCCCCCGTTTCCTTCGAGCCGCTGACCGTCATCGACCTGATCCGCTACGGTGCCAGCCGCTTCAATGCGGCCGGGCTGACCTTCGGCCACAGCTACGACAACGCCCTGGACGAGTCGACCCAGCTGGTTCTGCACGCGCTGCACCTGCCGCACGACCTGAGTCCGGTCTATGGCGCGGCCAAGGTCACCACGGACGAGAAAGACGCGGTGCTGGCGCTGTTCAAGCGCCGCATCGGCGAGCGCATCCCGGCGGCGTACCTGACCGGCGAGGCCTGGTTCGCCGGCCTGAGCTTCAAGAGCGACCGTCGCGCCCTGGTGCCGCGCTCGCCGATCGCCGAGCTGATCGAATCTGGCTTCGAGCCCTGGCTGGGCGGCCGTCCGATCGAGCGCGCCCTGGACCTGTGCACCGGTTCGGGCTGCATCGCCATCGCCACCGCGCACTACCACCCCGACTGGGTCGTGCACGGCGCCGACATCAACGACGACGCGCTGGCGCTGGCCGCCGAGAACAAGGCCCGCCTGCACGCCGACAACGTCGAGCTGCGCAAGTCGGACCTGTTCGCCGGGTTGCAGGGCGAGGTCTACGACCTGATCGTGACCAATCCGCCCTATGTCACCAACGAAGAGACCGACGCGCTGCCGAAGGAATACTCCTACGAGCCCGAGCTCGGTCTGCGTGCCGGCGACGACGGCCTGGACCTGGCGCTGAAGATCCTGCGCGACGCGCCGGACCATCTCAGCGAGCACGGCCTGCTGATCTGCGAAGTCGGCGAAGCCGAGCGCGCCCTGGTCGAGCTGCTGCCGGAGCTGCCGCTGGCCTGGGTCGAGTTCAAGGTCGGGCAGATGGGCATCTTCGTCGCCGAGCGTAACGACCTGGTCGAGCACCATGCCCGCATCGCCGAGCTCGCGCGCCAACGCGGCGGCTGAGCGCGCCGGGAATGGACAGGAAGGCGCGCAGGCTGTCGGGCGGGTCTGAAACCGAAACGGCGGTATGCGCACTGTGAATCGCGCGCGCCGCGGCTGACGAGAGAGACGCATGTCGAACAACACCTTCGGCCGCCTGTTGCGGGTGACCACCTTCGGCGAAAGCCACGGCCCGGCGATCGGTTGCGTGGTCGACGGCTGTCCGCCGGGGCTGGCGATCGCGCCGGAGGAGTTCCGCCACGACCTCGACCGCCGCGCCACCGGCAAGACCCGCCATACCTCGGCGCGGCGCGAGGCCGACGAGATCGAGATCCTCAGCGGCGTCTACCAGGGCCTGACCACCGGCACCCCGATCGCGCTGCTGATCCGCAATACCGACGCGCGCAGCAAGGACTACGGTTCGATCGCCGAGCAGTTCCGCCCCGGCCACGCCGACTACAGCTATTGGCAGAAATACGGCCTGCGCGACCCGCGCGGCGGCGGGCGCTCGTCCGCGCGCGAGACCACGATGCGGGTGGCCGCCGGCGTGATCGCCAAGAAGTGGCTGGCGCAGCGCTACGGCGTGCGCGTGCGCGGCTTCATGTCGCAGATCGGCGAGATCTTCCCCAATGGCTACGACCTGGGCGTGGTCGAGGACAACCCCTTCTTCTGGCCCGACGCGGCCCAGGTCGCCGAACTGGAGGCGTTCATGGACGCGCTGCGCAAGTCCGGCGATTCGGTCGGCGCGCGCGTGGACGTGATCGCCGACAACGTGCCGCCGGGCTGGGGCGAGCCGATCTACGGCAAGCTCGACGGGGAGCTGGCCGCGGCCCTGATGAGCATCAACGCGGTCAAGGGCGTGGAGATCGGCGACGGTTTCGCCGCGGTCGCCGCACGCGGCACCGAGCACCGCGACGAGATGTCGCGCGCCGGTTTCGCCTCCAACCACGCCGGCGGCATCCTCGGCGGCATCAGCACCGGCCAGCAGCTGCATTGCTCGACCGCGTTCAAGCCGACCTCCAGCCTGCGCCTGCCCGGGCGCGGCCTGGACGTGCACGGCAACGAGGTCGAAGTGGTCACCACCGGCCGCCACGACCCCTGCGTCGGCATCCGCGCCACCCCGATCTGCGAGGCCATGGTCGCGCTGGTGCTGATGGACCAGGCCCTGCGCCATCGCGCCCAATGCGGCGACGTCGGCGAAGTGACGCCGCGCATCCCGGCCGGCGACGCGGATGGCTGAGCGTCCGCGGGTCTGGGTCTCGCAGCCGCTGTTCGCCGACATCGTCGGACGGCTGGGCGAACACTTCGAGGTGAGCGCGACCGAAACGGTCGTCCAGCACGCGCCGGACGCGGTCGCCGCGGCCCTGCGCGAGGCCGACGGCGCCCTGGTCACGCTCAACGACGCCATCGGCGCGGCGCAGGTCGCCGGCGCCGGCCGCCTGCGCGCGATCGCCAACGTCGGCGTCGGCTACAACAACCTGGACCTGCCGGCGCTGAGCGCGGCCGGGATCCTGGCCACCAACACGCCCGACGTGCTGACCGAAACCACCGCCGACTTCGGCTTCGCCCTGATGATGGCGACCGCGCGCCGGATCACCGAAGCCGAGCGCTGGCTGCGCGACGGCCATTGGCGGCAGTGGAGCTTCGAGTCACTGCTCGGCGGCGACATTCACGGCGCGACGCTCGGCATCCTCGGCATGGGCCGGATCGGCCGCGGCATCGCCCGGCGCGCATCCGGTTTCGGCATGCGCGTGCTGTACCACAACCGCAGCCGCCTGCCCGAGGCGGTGGAGCGCGAGCACGCCGCCCAGTACGTCGGTTTCGAGGCGCTGTTCGAGCGCGCCGATCACCTGGTTCTGGTGCTGCCGTACGCGCCCGAGCACCATCATCTGGTCGACGCCGTGGCTCTGGCCCGGCTGCGTCCTCACGCGACCCTCACCAACATCGCCCGCGGCGGCCTGATCGATGAGGACGCGCTGGCCGATGCGCTCGGCGCCGGGCGCCTGGCCGCGGCCGGGCTGGACGTGTTCGAAGGCGAGCCGGCGATCAATCCGCGCCTGCTGGCGCTGCGCAACGTGGTCCTGACCCCGCACATCGCCAGCGGCAGCCTGGCCACGCGCCGGGCCATGGTCGCGCTGGCGGTCGACAACCTGATCGCCGCCCTGGGCTACGGCCCCGACGCCGGCCGCCCGCCGTCGCCGCTGAACGCCGACGCGCTTACCCACGCCCGAAAACGCGGCGCCTGAACCAGCCTCGCGTTCGCGATGCGCACGCCGATCCGCCTTTCTCGCCGCGCTTAGCCGATAATCGGCAGGCCTGGATTGGGATTCGATGCAGCGGCCAGTCGCCCGACCCGCTTCGACGAATCCCCAATCCCGAATTCCGAATCCCCGCCTTCAAGCAACACCCGCCGGAAATGGGTCCGGCGGCCCCCAAGCCAGGTAAATCGAAACTGATGAACGCCAAGACGTCCTGCAATGTCGCCGTGGTCGGTGCTACCGGAGCGGTCGGTGAAACCATGCTGAAAGTCCTGGCCGAGCGGAAATTCCCGATCGGCCGTCTGCATGTGTTGGCGAGCGAACGCTCGGCGGGCGAGAAAATCCAGTTCGAAGGCAAAACCCTGGTGGTCGAGGACCTGACCACGTTCGACCCGACCGGCGTCGACATCGCCCTGTTCTCGGCCGGCGGTTCGGTGTCGAAGGAATACGCGCCCAAGTTCGCCGCGGCCGGCGCGGTGGTGGTCGACAACTCCTCGGCCTTCCGCTACGACGACGACGTCCCGCTGGTGATCAGCGAGGTCAATCCCGAGCAGATCGCCCACCGCCCGCGCGGCATCATCGCCAACCCGAACTGCTCGACCATGCAGATGCTGGTCGCGCTGGCGCCCATCCACCGCAAGGTCGGGATCGAGCGCATCAACGTGGCGACCTATCAGTCGGTGTCCGGCACCGGCCGGCGCGCGCTGGAGGAACTGGGCCGGCAGACCGCGGGCCTGCTGAACTTCCAGGAGACCAAGGCCGAGGTCTACCCGGTGCAGATCGCGTTCAACGTGATCCCGCACGGCGGCGACTTCACCGACAACGGCTACACCACCGAGGAGATGAAGCTGGTCTGGGAGACCCGCAAGATCCTCGGCGACGACTCGATCGGCGTGAACGCGACCGTGGTCCGGGTGCCGGTGTTCTACGCCCACTCCGAGGCGGTGCACATCGAAACCCGCGAGAAGCTCAGCGCGGCCGATGCGCGCAAGTTGCTGGAAGCCGCGCCGGGCCTGGAAGTGGTGGACGAGGCGGTCGGCGGCGGTTATCCGACCCCGGTCACCCACGCTTCCGGCCACGATCCGGTCTACGTCGGTCGCATCCGCGACGACATCTCGCATCCGCGCGGTCTGGCGATGTGGGTGGTGGCCGACAACATCCGCAAGGGCGCGGCGCTGAACGCCGTACAGCTGGCCGAGCTGGTGTGGGCCGAGCAGCGCGCGCAGAACGCGGCCTGAGCGGCGCCTCGGCCGGATAAACAGGCGACGGGCGGCCCGGCTCGGGCCGCCCGAAACCGGGGCTTACGGCGCAATGTGACCGTATTACGTTCGGATTGCGTAATAACCATGGCGGCGGCTAGAGTCGCCGCCAGGGGACAGGGAGTGGCATTCAGAGTGAAGCATCGTTTCACGCGCACCGCGTTGGCATTGGCGCTGGCTCTGGCCAGCGGCGGCGCCTGCGCGCTCGGCCTGGGCCAGATCGAGGTCAAGTCGCGCTCCGACCAGCCGCTGCTGGCGGAAATCCCGATCGTCTCCAGCGACCCGGCCGAGCTCGAACAGCTGCAGGCGCGCCTGGCCTCGCCCGAAACCTTCACCCGCATCGGCCTGATGCCGCCGCAGGGCATCGTCTCCGACCTGCAGTTCCAGGTCGCCCTGGACGCGCGCGGCAACCCGGTGATCCGGGTGACCAGCCAGCAGCCGGTGAACCAGCCGCTGGTGACCTTCCTGGTCGAGGTCGACTGGGGCCAGGGCCGCCTGGTGCGCGAGTACTCGGCCCTGATCGATACCCCCAAGACCGTGTCGGCGCCGTTGCAGCCGCCGATCGAGGCGCCGGTGACGGCGCCGTCCAATCTGATCGAACGGCCGCTGGACCCGGCGGCGGTGATCGCCAGCGACAGCCCGGCCGATCCGGCCGCGGTGACGCCCGACGCGGTCGACCCGATCCCGGTCGTGCCCGCGCCCGCACCCGGCAACGCCTATCCCGCGCAGCCGACCGCCATCGCGATCGCGCCGCCGCCGCCGTCGCCCGCACCGCCGCTGGACGCCGCGCCGGCGCGCGAGGACGGCTCGATCGCCGTCAAGCGCGGCGATTCGCTGTCGCGCATCGCCAGCGGCCTGGAGCTGGGCGACGGCTATTCGCTGGACCAGACCATGGTCGCGCTGCTGCGCGCCAACCCCGACGCCTTCATCGGCGGCGACGTCAACCGTCTCAAACAAGGCGCGGTGCTGCGGGTACCGCCCGGCAACGAAGTGGCCAGCATCGACGCCGGCGAAGCCAGCGCGCTGGTGCGCAGCCAGATCCAGCAATGGCGCCAGGCGCGCCGTCCGGCGCCGCAGCCGGCGGTGGAAGCGGTGCCGCTGGCGGTGGCGCCGCGTGCGGCCGGCAACAGCGCCGGCACAGCGACGGACGCGGCGGCTGCGGCCGGAGCGCGTCTGGAAATCGTTCCGCCCGGCGCCAGCCGCGCCGCGCGGGCGGGTACACAATCCGGCATCAACGCCGGCGGCGGGGGCGAGATGCTGCGACAGGAACTGCAAGAATCCAAGGAGTCGCTGGCCGCCCGCGAAGCCGAACTCCAGGACCTCAAGGGCCGGGTCGCCGAGCTGGAGCAGTTGCAGAAGCAGCAGCAACAGCTGATCCAGCTCAAGGACACCGAACTGGCCGCGGCGCAGCAGCGCCTGAGCGAGTCCAATCAGAAACAGGCCGCCGCCCAGGGCGGGGCGATGCTGCCGTGGGCGATCACCGGCGCGGTGCTGCTGCTGGCGGTGCTGGGCGCGTGGTTCATGCGCCGGCGTCCGTCCAAGCCGGTGTTCCGCGCACCGCTCGCGGCCGGCGCTGCGCCATCGATTGCCGACGCCTTCGCCGAATCGGCGGCTGCGCCCGCAGCGGTCGAGCCTGCAATGGCCGAGCCCGAGCCAGCCGAAACCCCGGCCGCAGCGCCTGCCGCTGCCGCCGCGACCCCCGTACCGTTCTGGAGCGCGGCCCAGTCCGCGCCCGCCGAGCGCAAGGTCCCGGCCTGGCACGTCGCCGCGGTCGGCCACGGCGACTCCGCACCGGTGCAGGAACCCTTGCTGGCCGCGCAGCCGGGCCAGGAGCGCCTGGAACTGGCGCGCGCCTACATGGACCTGGGCGATCACGAGGGCGCGCGTCAGCTGCTCGGCGAAGTCGCGGTGACCGGCGATCTGGCCGCGCGCCAGCAGGCCGCGCGGATGCTGCGCGAACTGGAGTAACGAGTGGCGGCTGAGGTTCCGACGCCGCCCGCGGCGGCGGATTCGACGGGAAAGGCCCCGGCCGCGACGCGGCGCTATGCGGCGGGCATCGAATACGACGGCGGCGAATTCTCCGGCTGGCAGCGCCTGAGCCGGCCGGGCGAACCCGACCTGCGCGGCGAGCCGACGGTGCAGGGCGCGGTCGAGGAGGCCTTGTCCTTCGTCGCCGGCCGCCAGATCGACGTGACCTGCGCCGGCCGCACCGATGCCGGCGTGCATGCGTCCTGCCAGGTGGTGCATTTCGACGGCCCGGCGACGCGCGAACCGCGCGGCTGGGTGCTGGGCACGACCTCGCGCCTGCCGCCGTCGGTGTGCGTGCGCTGGTGCGTGCCGGTCGCCGACGATTTCCACGCGCGCTTCTCGGCGCGCGCGCGGCGCTATCGCTACCGTATCCTCAACCGGCCGGTGCGGCCGGCGCTGCAGCGCCAATACCTGAGCTGGGAACGCCGTCCGCTCGACGCCGACGCCATGCACCGCGCGGCCCAGGCGCTGCTCGGCGAGAACGATTTCTCCGCATTCCGCACCGTGCACTGCCAGGCGCCGCACGCGCGCCGCGACCTGCAATACATCGCGGTGCGCCGCGACGGCGACATCGTCGAGATCGAAGTCCAGGCCAACGCCTTCCTGCACCACATGGTCCGCAACATCGTCGGCAGCCTGCTGCCGGTCGGGCGCGGCGAGCAGCCCGAGGCCTGGATCGCGCAGTTGCTGGCCGGTCGCGACCGTACCGTGGCCGGGCCGACCGCGCCGTCGGCCGGGCTGGTGTTCGTCGGTCCGCGCTACCCTGCGCAGTGGTCATTGCCGGCCGAGGTGAGCTTGTGAAGGTGATCCTGTGAAGCACGCGCCCAAGTCCCTGTTCCGTACCCGCATCAAGTTCTGCGGCTTCACCCGGCCGGGCGACGTGCGCCTGGCCTGCGAACTCGGCGCGGACGCGATCGGCTTCGTGTTCGCCGAGTCCAGCAAGCGCCGGGTCGAAGCCGAGGAAGCGCGGGCGATGCGCCAGGCGCTGGCGCCGCTGGTCGACGCGGTGGCCTTGTTCATGGACAACCCGGCCGAACAGGTGCGCGAGGTGGTGCGCCAGGTCCGGCCCAGCCTGCTGCAGTTCCACGGCGACGAAAACGACGGGTTCTGCCGCTCGTTCGGCGTGCCGTACCTGAAGGCGGTGGCGATGGGCGAGGGCGGCGAGCCGGCCTCGGCCAGCCCGGGCCTGGCCCTGCATGCGCGCTATCCGGCCGCGGCCGGCTTCCTGCTCGACAGCCACGTCGCCGGCGGCAGCGGCGGCAGTGGTAAAACCTTCGACTGGTCGCGGATTCCGCTCGGCATGCACAAGCCGTTCCTGCTCGCCGGCGGGCTGGTGCCCGACAACGTCTACGAAGCGATCCTGGCGACCCGGCCCTGGGGCGTGGACGTGTCCAGCGGCATCGAAAGCGCGCCCGGACTCAAGGACGGCGACCTGATGCGGCGCTTCGTCGAGGAAGTGCGGCGCGCGGATTGCCACAGCGACTGATCGGCGGTTGCGCCGAAGTGCGCAACTCCGCGCCTGCTGCGGAAGCGTGATCGCTCCGCGATATACCCGGCTCGCGTATCGCCGCGTTCGATCGGCAAGGTGCCTATGCCGCCGTTCGGATTGTCGTGGTCGCGGCTTACGCCGCTCCTACCCCAGAGCCTGGCACCGATTTGGGGTAGGAGCGGCGTAAGCCGCGACCGTGCTACATCGCATCCGACGTGCGCACCCCAGCGCCCGAACTTCAGCCGGATCGCCTCAGCTTCCTTATAAAACGCCGCAACGCGAGCGCGCGCATGTTCCGCACTCAATCTTCAGCCCGCGCCAAGGCCTCGCGCAGCCACGCCGCCAAGTCCGCCACGCGCGCGTCCTCGCGCCGCCGCGGTGCGCACAGCGCCCAGCGCGCATCGGTGTCGACGAAACCCCACGGCGCGAGCAGGCGCCCGGCGGCCAGGTCCTCGGCCACCAACGGCTGCGGTGCGATCGCCACGCCCAGCCCGGCGTTGGCCGCTTCCAGCAGGTAATACAGGTGGGCGAAGCCGGTCCCCGGGCGCAGCGACGCCGGGTCCACTCCGACCCGCGCGGCCCAGTCGCTCCAGGCCTGCGGGCGCGAGACGGTGTGCAGCAGTTCCAGCCCGCGCAGTGCGTCCGGCGCGGCCGAGCTCAGCGCCGCGGCGCCCGGCCAGCGCGGGCTCAGCACCGGGCCGATGCGCTCCACCGCCAGCTCGCGTACGTTCCAGTCGGCCGGCCAGGGCGGCGATGCGATCAGCAGCGCCGCGTCCAGGCCGGCCAGGGCGGCGTCGGGCGCGGTGTCGTTGGCGGCCAGATGCAGGCGCAGGGCAGGGCGCTCGCGCGTCAGCCGTTCCAGGCGCGGGATCATCCAGCGCGCCAGCACGCTGCCGGGACAGCCCAGCACCAGCGGCGCCTGCGCCGGCCGCCGCTGCAGTTCGGCCCAGGCCGCGCGCAGCGGCGCGAAGCCGTCGGCGGCGGCCTCGTACAGGCGCTGCCCGGCCGGCGTCAGCGCCAGCCCGCGGCCTTCGCGCAGGAACAAGGCCGTGCCCAGCGCCTCTTCGAGCACACGCAACTGGCGGCTGACCGCGCCATGGGTGACGTGCAGTTCGGCCGCGGCGCGGCCGACGCCGTCCAGCCGCGCCACCGCCTCGAAGGCGCGCAAGGCATTGAGCGGGGGCAGGTCGCGGCTCATCCGATCTGTGAGTTTTTCTGACGGGTCGAACCGATTTTATTCGTTATCGGGCCCTGCGTGCTGCGATAAAGTGGCGGAACTTCCCGAGCCTGCCTTGCCCGTGACCGCGATTACCGACTACCACGCCTATCCGGACGCCTCCGGCCATTTCGGCCGCTACGGCGGCCGTTTCGTCGCCGAGACCCTGATCGGCCCGCTCGAGGAGCTGGCCGCCGCCTACGACGCCGCCCGCGTCGACCCGGCCTTCATCGAGGCGTTCGACCGCGACCTCGCCCACTACGTCGGCCGGCCCAGCCCGATCTACCACGCCCAGCGCCTGAGCGAGGAAGTCGGCGGCGCGCAGATCCTGCTCAAGCGCGAGGACCTGAACCACACCGGCGCGCACAAGATCAACAACACCATAGGCCAGGCGCTGCTCGCCAGCCGCATGGGCAAGACCCGGATCATCGCCGAGACCGGCGCCGGCCAGCACGGCGTCGCCAGCGCCACCGTGGCCGCGCGCCTGGGCCTGGAATGCGTGGTCTACATGGGCGCGACCGACATCGAGCGCCAGAAGATCAACGTCTACCGCATGAAGCTGCTGGGCGCGACCGTGGTCCCGGTGACCAGCGGCTCGGCCACGCTCAAGGACGCGCTCAACGAGGCCATGCGCGACTGGGTCACCAACGTGCGCGACACCTTCTACATCATCGGCACCGTCGCCGGCCCCGATCCGTACCCGCGCATGGTCCGCGACTTCAACGCCATCGTCGGCCGCGAAGCGAGGGCGCAGATGCTGGCCGAATACGGCCGCCTGCCCGACGCGATCACCGCCTGCGTCGGCGGCGGCAGCAACGCCATCGGCCTGTTCCACGCTTTCCTCAACGACCCGTCGGTGCGCATCGTCGGCGCCGAGGCCGCGGGCGAGGGCATCGCCAGCGGCCACCACGCCGCTTCGCTGGCGGCCGGCCGGCCCGGCGTGCTGCACGGCAACCGCACCTACGTGCTGTGCGACGACGAAGGCCAGATCATCGAGACCCATTCGGTCTCCGCCGGCCTGGACTACCCGGGCGTCGGCCCCGAGCATGCCTTCCTCAAGGACGCCGGCCGCGCCGAATACGTCGGCGTCAGCGACGACGAAGCCCTGGCTGCGTTCCACCAGCTCGCACGCACCGAAGGCATCCTGGCCGCGCTCGAATCCAGCCACGCCATCGCCCAGGCGGTGAAGCTGGCGAGGACGATGCCCAAGGATCGGATCGTGCTGTGCAACCTTTCCGGGCGGGGCGACAAGGACGTGCATACGATCGCCGGCCGCGAAGGCATCGTGTTTTAGGGCCGGGAATTAGTAGGCGAGGAAATAGGAACAAGTGGGTTCCGACTCGTCTTTCAATGGTTTCCGTCGCGTTTTCACTCGTTCTATTTCCTCTCAACCAGTTCCTCTCGCCGCCGCCCCTATGACCCGGATAGACACCCGCTTCGCCGCGCTCAAGGCGCAAAGCCGCAAGGCCCTGGTCCCCTTCGTCACCGCCGGCGATCCGTCGCTGGAGGCGACCGTGCCGGTGATGCACGCCCTGGCCGCGGCCGGCGCCGACGTGATCGAGCTCGGGGTGCCGTTCTCCGACCCGATGGCCGACGGCCCGACCATCCAGCGCAGCTCCGAGCGCGCGATCGCGCGCGGCGCCGGCTTGTCGTTCGCGCTGCGTTGCGTGGCCGAGTTCCGCGAGCGCGACGACGCGACCCCGGTGGTGCTGATGGGCTACCTCAACCCGATCGAAATCCGCGGCGCGACCCGTTTCGCGACCGAAGCGGCCGCCGCCGGTGTCGACGGCGTGCTGCTGGTCGACCTGCCGCCGGAGGAGGCCGCCGAACTGCGCGCCGCCTTCGCCGCCGCCGGCCTGCAACTGATCCTGCTGGCCTCGCCGACCACCACCGATCAGCGTCTGGCGCTGCTCTGCGACGATGCCCAGGGCTACCTTTATTACGTCAGCTTCGCCGGCGTGACCGGCGCCGACCGCCTCGACGCGGCCGCCGCCAACCAGCGCCTGAGCGAGATCCGCCAGCGCAGCCGGGTGCCGGTGGTGGCCGGTTTCGGCATCAAGGACGCCGCCAGCGCGGCCGCGATGGCGCGCGAGGCCGAGGGCGTGGTGGTGGGCAGCGCCCTGGTCGCGGCGATCGCCGCGACCCATTCCGAGGGTGCGGGCGCCGCCGCTGAGGCCGCGGCTGCGGCCGCCGCTGCATTCCTGACGCCGCTGCGACAGGCGCTGGACGGCCTGGCCTGAGTCCGGGCGGTTCCGCGAACCGCTCCTGCCTGGGCCAAACCTGGCTGCGCTAAACTGACCCGCTAGGCCGGGTTCCGCCACGGACCGTGGACCGGCACCCTCAGCAGCCTGAACGGGAAAATCGCAACGCATGTCCTGGCTCAAAAAACTCATGCCCGGCAGCCGCACCGGCATCCGCACCGACTCCGCCGGCGCCAAGCGCCGTAGCGTGCCCGAAGGGCTGTGGGAGAAGTGCGACCGCTGCGGCGCCGTGCTCTACCGGCCCGAACTCGAGGAAAACCTCGAGGTCTGCCCCAAGTGCAGCTTCCACATGCCGATTCGCGGCCGGGTGCGCCTGAACGCCCTGTTCGATCCCGGCAGCACCAGCGAGATCGGCGCCGAGCTGGGCCCGACCGACGTGCTCAAGTTCAAGGACCAGAAGAAGTACTCCGAGCGCATCAAGGCCGCGCAGAAGTCCACCGGCGAGCGCGACGCCCTGATCGCGATGCGCGGCACCCTCAAGCAGCGGCCGCTGGTCGCCGCCTCGTTCGATTTCGCCTTCATGGGCGGTTCGATGGGTTCGGTGGTCGGCGAGCGCTTCGCGCGCGCGGCCGAAACCGCGCTGGAGATCGGCTGCCCGTTCGTGTGCTTCTCCGCCAGCGGCGGCGCGCGCATGCAGGAAAGCCTGTTCTCGCTGATGCAGATGGCCAAGACCTCGGCCGCGCTCGGGCGCCTGCGCGAGGCCGGCCTGCCGTACATCTCGGTGATGACCCATCCGACCACCGGCGGCGTCTCGGCCTCGTTCGCGATGCTGGGCGACATCAACATGGCCGAACCCGAGGCCCTGATCGGCTTCGCCGGCCCGCGCGTGATCGAGCAAACCGTGCGCGAGAAACTGCCGGAAGGCTTCCAGCGCAGCGAGTTCCTGGTCGCCCATGGCGCCATCGACCAGATCTGCGACCGCCGCGAACTGCGCGAGCGCCTGGCTCACCTGCTGGCGATGATGATGAAACAGCCGCAGCCGGAAGACGACGCGGAGGCCGCCGCTTGAGCCGCAAGTACTTCGGCACCGACGGCATCCGCGGCCGGGTCGGCGAGGGCGTGATCTCGGCCGACTTCGTCCTGCGCCTGGGCAACGCCTACGGCCACGCCCTGGCGCGCCGCGACTGGCGCAATCCGGTGGTGATCATCGGCAAGGACACGCGCATCTCCAACTACATGTTCGAAGCCGCGCTCGAGGCCGGGCTGGTCGCGGCCGGCGTCGACGTGCAGCTGATGGGACCGATGCCGACCCCGGCGGTCGCGCACCTGACCCACTCGATGCGCGCCGACGGCGGCATCGTGATCTCGGCCTCGCACAACCCGCATTACGACAACGGCATCAAGTTCTTCTCGGCCGAAGGCGAGAAGCTCGACGACGCCACCGAACTGGCGATCGAGGCCGCGCTGGAACAGCCGTTCCGCACCGTGCCCTCCGAACAACTGGGCAAGGCGGTGCGCACGCGCGACGCGCTGGGCCGCTACATCGAGGCCTGCAAGGGCTCGGTGCCCAAGGGCTTCGACCTGGGCGGCATGCGCATCGCCATGGACTGCGCCAACGGCGCCACCTACCAGCTCGGCCCGCTGGTGCTGCGCGAGCTGGGCGCGCGCGTCGACGCCATCGGCGTCGATCCCAACGGTCTGAACATCAACGACGAGGTCGGCTCGACCCATCCGGAAACCGTGGCCGAGCGGGTCAAGGCCAGCGGCGCCGACCTCGGCATCGCCTTCGACGGCGACGGCGACCGGGTGTTGTTCGTCGACGGCGACGGCGTGGTCCGCGACGGCGACGACCTGATCTACGTCCTGGCCTGCGACTGGCAGGAGAGCGGGCGCCTGCGCGGCCCGGTGGTCGGCACCCTGATGACCAACTACGCCCTGGAGCGCGCGTTCCAGCAGCGCGGCATCGGCTTCGTCCGCGCCAAGGTCGGCGACCGTTACGTCCACCAGCAGCTGATCGCCCACGACGCCGTGCTCGGCGGCGAGGCCTCCGGCCACCTGCTGTGCCTGGACCGGGCCAGCACCGGCGACGGCATCGTCAGCGCCCTGCAGGTGCTGGAAGTGCTGCGCCGCCGCGGCATCAGCCTGGGGCAGGCGCTGCAGGGCTTCGCCAAGGTCCCGCAGAAGACCATCAACGTGCGTTACGAAGGCGGCGCCAAGCCGGCCGAAGCGCCGGAAGTGCAGGCCGCACTGGCGCAGGCGCAGGCCGCCGTGGCCGGTCGCGGCCGCGCGTTCCTGCGTCCCTCCGGCACCGAGCCGGTGGTGCGCGTCACCGTCGAAGCGGATGATCGGCAGCTGATGCTCGATACCCTGCAGCGGCTGTCCGACGCGGTGCGTATCGCCGCGCAATGAAACACGGCGGATCGGTGCGGCGCATCCGATCCGCGAGCGCGCCTTCGCCGGCGCGCGGAGCCCCTGAATGGTCAGCGGTTCCGAACCCATGAGACCGAATATGACTTCGCAAATCCCGACCCTCGATATCCGCCGCTTCGACACTGATCGAGAGGCCTTCGTCGCCGAACTCGGCGCCGCCTACCGCGAATGGGGCTTCGCCGGCATCCGTGGCCACGGCATCCCGGCCGCGCAGATCGACCAGTCCTACGACCTGTTCAAGCGTTTCTTCGCCCTGCCCGAAGAGGTGAAGCGCAAGTACCACGTGGCCGGCAGCGGCGGCGCGCGCGGCTATACCCCGTTCGGCGTGGAGACCGCCAAGGACTCCAAGCACTTCGACCTCAAGGAGTTCTGGCACGTCGGCCGCGAGATTCCGCGCGACTCCAAGTACGCCGCGGAGATGCCCGCCAACCTGTGGCCCGAGGAGATTCCGGAGTTCCGCGAACAGGCCTACGGCCTGTATCAGGCCCTGGACAACCTCGGTTCGCGCGTGCTCAGCGCGCTGGCCCTGCACATCGGCCTGCCGCAGGACTACTTCGCCGACAAGACCGACTCCGGCAATTCGATCCTGCGCCCGATCCACTACCCGCCGATCACCGCCGACAACATTCCCAACGAACGTGCCGGCGCGCATGAGGACATCAACCTCATCACTCTGCTGGTCGGCGCCAGCTCGGAAGGCCTCGAAGTCAAGTCGCGCAAGGGCGAGTGGGTACCGTTCACCGCCGACGCCGACACCATCGTGGTCAACATCGGCGACATGCTGCAGCGCCTCACCAACCACGTGTACCCGTCGACCACCCACCGCGTGGTCAACCCGCCCGGCGAGAAGGCGCGCCAGCCGCGTTACTCGACCCCGTTCTTCCTGCACCCGAACCCGGACTTCCTGATCGACGTGCTGCCCTCGACGATCACCCCGGACAACCCCTCGCGCTATCCGGAACCGATCACCGCGCAGGGCTATTTGGAAGAGCGGTTGCGCGAGATCAAGCTGAAGTAATCCGTGGGCAGCCCCTCTCTCATCTAAGTTGAGGGTAGTGACGCCTCGCTTTCGCTTTAGCCCCTCTCCCGCTCGCGGGAGAGGGGTTGGGGTGAGGGCGCGCGCGGTATCAAGCTCGCATCGCCGCTCATCTTTCGCGCCCTCATCCGGCCCTTCGGGCCACCTTCTCCCGCGAGCGGGAGAAGGGGAGCTACTCCGAAGCCTTCGCTTTTAGCCCCTCTCCCGCTCGCGGGAGAGGGGTTGGGGTGAGGGCGCGCGCAGGATCAAGCTCGCGTCGCCACTCATCTTTCGCGCGCCCTCATCCGGCCCATTCGGGCCACCTTCTCCCGCGAGCGGGAGAAGGGTAGCTACTCCGAGCCTCCGCTTTTGGCTTCTCTCCCGCTTGCGGAGTGAGGGGCAGCGCGCAGTGCTATCCCTGCCTCAAGCAAGCCCTCCCGCCAAGCCGCCAGCTTCGCCTCCGGCCGCTGCCCCGCATTCGCTGGGCTCGTCGAAGGCAAGCGCCGCAATACCGGCGGCGCCGACAAACCCGGCAACACCAGGCGACGAAAACTCGTCTCGGCCTGCGCGCCGTTGAACAGCACCGCGCCCACCCGCGGATGCGCGGCGAAGAAACCGGCGAAATCGTTGGCCAGCGGCGCGCGGATCGCCGCGTCCAGGCTGCCGGCCCGCTCGCAGCTGGCGAGCACGTCCCACAGCGCGATCCCGGCCTCGATCAGCCGTTGCAGACGCTGCTCGTAGGGCAGGGCGGGCGTGGCGCCGACCAGCGCGCCCATGATCGGCCAGAACCGGTTGTGCGGATGCGCGTAATAGCGCACCGCCGTCAGCGAGGCCACGCCGGGCATGCTGCCCAGCACCAGCACGCGCGCATCCGGGCCGGCCACCGGCGCGAAGCTGCTCACCCGCGCATCGGCCGCGTTCATTCGGCGTCGCGGAAATCGCTGGCGCGGCTGGCGACCAGGGCGGTGGCCAAACGCTCGGGCAGGTACTTCGACACGCCGGCGACGACCCGGTTGACTGCGCCGGTGACGCAGCGCGCGTCGCCGCGCTCGACCGCGTCCACGCCCAGGCGCGCGACCGTCGCAGCGTCCAGCCACAGCCAGCGGGGCAGCTTCGAGATCCGCTCGCGCATGCCGTTGACGTCGTGGAACTCGGTGTAGGTGAAGCCCGGACACAGCGCGGTCACGTGCACGCCGCGCGGCCGGCTTTCCAGCGCCAGCGACTCGCTGAAGCGGATCACGAAGCTTTTGGCCGCCCCGTACAGGGTGTGCCCGGCCGAGGCCGGCACCAGACCCGCCAGCGAGGCGACGTTGAGGATGCGGCCGTGGCCGCGCTGCTCCATTTCGGGCAGGTAGCGATGGGTGAGTTCCGCGACCGCGGTCACCATCACCTGCAGGAAGTCGGCGTGGACCTTCCAGTCGTCGGCGAGGTAGCGGCCGGGCACGCCGTAGCCGGCGTTGTTGACCAGGTGGCCGATCGCGAGCCCGCGCTGCCGGGTTTGCGCATGCAGCTGCGCCGGCGCCGCCGGATCGGCGAGATCGGCGGCGATCACCTCGACCGCGACGCGATCGCGCAGTTCGGCGGCCAGTGCCTGCAGGCGGTCCTCGCGGCGCGCGGTGAGCACCAGCGGCACGCCGCGGCGCGCGTATTCGCGGGCGAGGGCGGCGCCGATGCCGGCGGAGGCGCCCGTGATCAGGGCGTAGGGCGGGTTTGCGGTTTCGGGCATGCGGGGACTCGTTGCCGGTCGTGTCGGGATCCCTGACGGCGGCGCTCCGTGCGCGGCGCAGGGCTGCGGTAAACTTGCGCCCTTTCGTACCACGGAGTGGCCATGCGCCGCAGGATCGTCGCCGGAAACTGGAAGCTGCACGGCAGCCGCGAGTTCGCCTTCGGGTTGCTGGATCAGGTCGCCGCCGCGACGGCGCCGGCCGGGGTCGAACGCATCATCCTGCCGCCGTTGCCGTACCTGGGCGAGCTGGTCGAGCACTACATCGGCCAGGGTCTGGATTTCGGCGCCCAGGACGTGAGCACCAACGAGAAGGGCGCCTACACCGGTGAAGTCTCGGCCGCGATGCTTGTGGACGTGGGTGCGCGCTACGGCCTGGTCGGCCATTCCGAGCGCCGTCAGTACCACGGCGAAAGCAGCGAACTGGTCGCGCGCAAGTTCGCCGCGGCCAAGGCCGCCGGCCTGGTGCCGATCCTGTGCATCGGCGAAACCCTGGCCGAACGCGAGGACGGCCAGACCGAATACCGCCTGCAGGAGCAACTGGGCCCGGTCCTGGACCAGCTCGGCGTGGCGGCCCTGGAAGGCGCGATCCTGGCTTACGAGCCGGTCTGGGCGATCGGCACCGGCAAGACCGCCAGCCCGGAGCAGGCGCAGGCCGTGCACGCATTCATTCGTAGCGAAATCGCCGGACACGATGCTAGAATTGCTGGCTCGCTACCCATTCTGTACGGCGGTAGCGTGAAGGCCGACAACGCCGGCGCGCTGTTTTCGCAGCCCGACGTCGACGGCGGCCTGGTCGGCGGAGCCTCCCTGGTGGCCTCCGATTTCAACGCCATCGCAGCCGCGGCGGCACCCTGACGAACTTCGGGCCCGCCCGGCGGTCGTCACAACGTAGCCAAAGAAAAGAATTCAACGATGCTGTTGTTCCTCAACGTCATCTATGTACTGATCGCGATCGCCATGGTCGCGCTGATCCTGATGCAGCGCGGCGCGGGTGCGCAGGCGGGCTCGGGCTTCGGCGGCGGCGCTTCGGCGACCGTGTTCGGTGCCCGCGGTTCCTCCAACTTCCTGTCCAAAGCCACCAAGTGGCTGGCGATCGCGTTCTTTGCGATCAGCCTGTTCATGGCCTGGCAGGCCTCGCGCGGCGCGGCCGGTATCGGCAGCGCAGCCCCGGCCGAGCAGGACGCCGGCCTGGCGTCGGAGATCCCGACCACCGTTCCGGCCAAGCCCGCGACCGGCAGCACGGTTCCGGCTGCGCCTGCGCAGACGGTTCCGGCGGCTCCGGCCTCGACCGTGCCTGCCGCTCCGGCTACGACCGCGCCGCAGGCGCCGGCCGCCAGCGGGACCACGGTTCCGGCCGCTCCGGCCCCGCAGCAGACCCCACCGCAGTCGCAACCGGCTTCGGGCGGCTGACAAAGCGCGGTAACATATAGATTGTGAGTCAAGCGGCCTGGAACGGACGACCGGGGCGCGGTCAGCGATGACCGAACGGCTTCGGGCGGTACCGACGGAGCCAGGGCCAGGATGGCCAGGTTTGATTGCCCAGATGGCGGAATTGGTAGACGCACTACCTTGAGGTGGTAGCGACGCAAGTCGTGGGGGTTCGAGTCCCCCTTTGGGCACCACACCGAATCAGCTATACCACGCACCAACTACCCGAGGTGCGGCACGCAAGACGGGCCGCGCCACTGGCCTGATCGGCATTCCGAACAGCCAGACCGCCGAGCCAAGGCTGCGGAAACGCGGCCAAGTAGCCGAGAGAACACCGAGTGCTGGCCGAATACCTGCCGACCCTGCTGTTCCTGATCGTCGCCAGCGTCATTGGCGTCGCCCTGTTGGTGGTAGGCAACACGCTCGGGCCCAAGCGCCCGACTGTGGAGAAACTGTCTCCGTACGAATGCGGCTTCGAGGCCTTCGAGGCCGCGCGCATGCAATTCGACGTGCGCTACTACCTCATCGCCATCCAGTTCATCATTTTCGACCTGGAAATCATCTTCATCGTGCCCTGGGCCACCGTGTTCCGCGAACTCGGCGTGGTCGGCCTGATCGAGATGGGCATTTTCGCCAGCATGCTCCTGCTCGGCTTCGTCTACGTCTGGAAGAAGGGAGCGCTCGAATGGGAGTGATCCAAACCGTCAGCGACACCGTTTCGGGCCTGATGCACAACCCGATTCCGGAAGGCCGCCTCGACGACATCCTGCGCCCGGAAGGCGAGAACCCGCTGTTGCAGCAGGGTTTCGTCACCACCAATCTGGATACGCTCTGGAACTGGGCGCGCACCGGCTCGATGTGGCCGATGACCTTCGGCTTGGCCTGCTGCGCGGTCGAGATGATGCACGCCGGCGCCTCGCGCCTGGACCTGGACCGCTACGGCGTGGTGTTCCGCCCGTCGCCGCGCCAGTCCGACGTGATGATCGTGGCCGGCACCCTGGTCAACAAGATGGCCCCGGCGCTGCGCAAGGTCTACGACCAGATGCCCGACCCGAAGTGGGTGATCTCGATGGGCAGCTGCGCCAATGGCGGCGGCTACTACCACTATTCCTATGCGGTCGTGCGCGGTTGCGACCGCGTGGTTCCGGTCGACGTCTACGTGCCGGGCTGCCCGCCGACCGCCGAAGCGCTGGTCTACGGCATCCTGCAGCTGCAGCGCAAGATCCGTCGCGGCACCAATTTCGGCGAACACAAGCAGGGCATGCGCTGACATGACCGAGACCGTGAACGCCTTCGCAGAACGTCTGCGCGCCCGCTTCGCCGAGGCCGTCGTCATCGTCGCCCAGCCGCGCGGCGAAGTGACGCTGGAAACCAGCGCCGCCGGCTGGCTGGACGCCGCACGCGCGCTGCGCGACGAATTCGGCTTCGAACAGTGCGTCGACGTCAGCGGCGTCGACTACCTCAGCTACGGCAGCGACGAGTGGGACACCGATGTGTCCTCGGAAGGTTTCTCGCGCGGCGTCGAGGGCAAGAGCGCCGGCCGCTTCGTCTGGGGCGAGTCGCCCAACGGCGAGGCCACCGCGCCCGCGCGCCGCTACGCCGCGGTCGCGCACCTGCTGTCCTACCAGCACAACCGCCGCCTGCGCCTGCGCGCGTTCGCCGAGAACGACGACCTGCCGACCGTGCCGTCGCTGACCTCGATCTGGCCGGGCGTGAACTGGTTCGAACGCGAGGCTTTCGACCTGTTCGGCATCGTCTTCGACGGCCATCCGGACCTGCGCCGCATCCTCACCGACTACGGTTTCGTCGGTCACCCGTTCCGCAAGGATTTCCCGCTGATCGGCAACGTCGAAGTGCGTTACGACGCCGAAAAGAAGCGCGTGGTCTACGAACCGGTGTCGATCGAACCGCGCGTCGGCGTGCCGCGCGTGATCCGCGACGACGCCCGCTACCAGACCGCCGTCGGCGAAGCCGCGCAGCGCGCGGAGGTGAAGAAGTGAACGCCCAGGTTCCGAACAAGGCCAGCGGCACTTCCGGCCTCAACAACGCGGAAATCCGCAACTACACCCTGAACTTCGGTCCCCAGCATCCGGCCGCGCACGGCGTGCTGCGCCTGATCCTGGAAATGGACGGCGAAGTCGTGCAGCGCGCCGATCCGCACATCGGCCTGCTCCATCGCGGCACCGAGAAGCTGGTCGAGTCCAAGCCGTTCAACCAGTCGATCGGCTACATGGACCGCCTCGACTACGTGTCGATGATGTGCAACGAGCACGCTTACGTGCTCGCGATCGAGACCCTGCTGGGGATCCAGGCGCCCGAGCGCGCCCAGTACATCCGCACCATGTTCGACGAGATCACCCGCATCCTGAACCACCTGATGTGGGTGGGTTCGAACGCGCTCGACCTGGGCGCGATGGCGGTGTTCCTGTACGCCTTCCGCGAACGCGAAGAGCTGATGGACTGCTACGAAGCGGTCAGCGGCGCGCGCATGCATGCGACTTACTACCGTCCGGGCGGCGTCTACCGCGACCTGCCGGACCGCATGCCCAAGTACCGCGAATCGCCGTGGAAGAAGGGCAGCAGCCTCAAGCGCTTCAACGAATGGCGCGAAGGCTCGCTGCTGGACTACCTCGACGCGTTCACCGACGACTTCCCCAAGCGCGTCGACGAGTACGAGACCCTGCTGACCGACAACCGCATCTGGAAGCAGCGCACCGTCGGCGTGGGCGTGGTCTCGCCGGAACAGGCGCTGGCGCTGGGCATGACCGGGCCGATGGTCCGCGGCTCCGGCATCGCCTGGGACCTGCGCAAGAAGCAGCCCTACGCCAAGTACGCCGAGGTGGATTTCGACATCCCGGTCGGCGTCAACGGCGACTGCTACGACCGCTACCTGGTCCGGATCGCGGAAATGCGCGAGTCCAACCGCATCATCAAGCAGTGCGTTAAGTGGCTGAAGGCCAATCCGGGCCCCGTCATCGTCGACAACTTCAAGGTCGCGCCGCCCAAGCGCGAAGAAATGAAGGACGACATGGAAGCCCTGATCCACCACTTCAAGTTGTTCTCGGAAGGCTACTGCGTGCCGGCCGGCGAGACCTACGCCGCGGTCGAGGCGCCCAAGGGCGAGTTCGGCTGCTACCTGGTCTCCGACGGCGCCAACAAGCCGTTCCGCTGCAAGCTGCGTGCGCCGGGTTTCGCGCACCTGTCTTCGATGGACGAGATCGTGAAGGGCCACATGCTGGCCGACGTGGTGGCCATGATCGGCACCTACGACGTCGTGTTCGGCGAGATCGACCGCTGATCGCCCCGGGGCGAGCGGCGATCATTGAGGAAAAGAACGAATGAAGGCGACAGGCAATTTCGAAACCGCGCAGCATGTCGATCCGATGGCCGCGCTGTCGGACAAGACGCGCGCGCATATCGATCACTGGCTGAGCAAGTTCCCGCCGGATCGCAAGCGCTCGGCCGTGCTGCAGGGTCTGCATGCCGCGCAGGAGCAGAACGGCGGCTGGCTGAGCGACGAGCTGATCGCCGCGGTCGCCAAGTACCTGGACCTGCCGCCGGTGTGGGCCTACGAGGTCGCGAGCTTCTATTCGATGTTCGAGACCGAGAAGGTCGGCCGGCATAACGTCGCCTTCTGCACCAATATCAGCTGCTGGCTCAACGGCGCCGAGGACCTGGTCCGGCACGCCGAGAAGAAGCTGGGCTGCAAGCTCGGCGAATCCACCGCCGACGGCCGGGTCTTCCTCAAGCGCGAGGAAGAGTGCCTGGCCGCGTGCTGCGGCGCGCCGGTGGTCGTCGTCAACGGTCATTACCTCGAGAAGCTCGACACCGCCAAGGTGGACGAGATTCTCGACGGGCTGAAGTGAGGCAGGGCCAGATGGCGCATCACGATCACCACGACTATTCCAAGGGCTACGGCCCGGTCGGCCCGGCTCCGCAGGAGCATCAGGTCGTCTACACGACGCTGCATTTCGACACGCCCTGGTCGTACGAGAACTATCTCAAGACCGGCGGCTACGCGGCGCTGCGCAAGATCCTGAGCGAGAAGATCGATCCGGCCCAGGTGGTCGATATGGTCAAGGGCTCGGGCCTGCGCGGTCGCGGCGGCGCGGGCTTCCCGACCGGCCTGAAGTGGAGCTTCATGCCCAAGGGCAGCGGCACCCAGAAGTACATCCTGTGCAACTCGGACGAATCCGAGCCGGGCACCGCCAAGGACCGCGACATCCTGCGCTACAACCCGCACGCGGTGGTCGAGGGCATGGCGATCGCCTGCTACGCCACCGGTTCGACCGTGGCCTACAACTACCTGCGCGGCGAATTCCATCACGAGCCGTTCGAGCATTTCGAGCAGGCGCTGAAGGAAGCCTACGAGCACGGCTGGCTGGGCAAGAACGTGCTCGGCAGCGGCGTGGACATCGACATCTACGGCGCGCTCGGCGCCGGCGCCTACATCTGCGGCGAAGAAACCGCGCTGATGGAGTCGCTGGAAGGCAAGAAGGGCCAGCCGCGCTACAAGCCGCCGTTCCCGGCCAACTTCGGCCTGTACGGCAAGCCGACCACGATCAACAACACCGAGACCTACGCCTCGGTGCCGGCGATCATCCGCAACGGCGCCGAGTGGTTCCTCAATCTCGGCAAGCCCAACAACGGCGGCCCCAAGATTTTCTCGGTCTCCGGCCACGTGGCCAATCCGGGCAACTTCGAGGTTCGTCTGGGCACGCCGTTCGCCGACCTGCTGCAGATGGCCGGCGGCATGCGCGGAGGCCGCAAGCTCAAGGCGGTGATCCCGGGCGGTTCTTCGATGCCGGTGCTGCCGGGCGAGACCATGATGGGTCTGACCATGGATTACGACGCGATCCAGAAGGCCGGTTCCGGCCTCGGCTCGGGCGCGGTGATCGTCATGGACGAGACCACCTGCATGGTCCGTGCCTGCCAGCGCATCGCACGCTTCTATTTCAAGGAAAGCTGCGGCCAGTGCACGCCCTGCCGCGAAGGCACCGGCTGGATGTACCGCATGCTCACCCGCATCGTCGAGAAGCAGGCCACGCTGGACGACCTGCAGATGCTGCGCGCCGCCGCCGGCCAGATCGAAGGCCACACCATCTGTGCGTTCGGCGAAGCCGCGGCGTGGCCGGTGCAGGGCTTCCTGCGCCACTACTGGAGCGAGTTCGAGTACGCGATCGTGAACAAGCGTTTCCTGGTCGACGATCAAGCCGCCGGCACGGTCGAAAAGGTGGCCGCATGAGCGCTGCACGCTCCCGGAACCCCCATTGCCCGGGCGCGTCGCGCCCGAACAATGCGCCCCTTGCCTCAAGGGGCTCGTACGCCGCTTCGATGAGGGGCTCGCTGTGAGCGCTCAACCCGTTAATCCGAACCTGCCGCCGGATCACGTCACCGTCTTCATCGACGGCGTCGAGATGGCCGCGCCCAAGGGCTCGATGATCATCCAGGCCGCCGACAAGGCCGGCATTCCGATCCCGCGCTTCTGCTACCACGACAAGCTCAGCATCGCGGCCAACTGCCGCATGTGCCTGGTCGAAGTCGAGAAGATGCCCAAGCCGGCGCCGGCCTGCGCCACGCCGGTGATGGACGGCATGAAGGTCGTCACCCGCAGCGACAAGGCGCTGAAGTCGCAGCGCAACGTCATGGAATTCCTGCTGGTCAACCACCCGCTGGACTGCCCGATCTGCGATCAGGGCGGCGAGTGCGAGCTGCAGGACCTGTCGATGGGCTACGGCCGCTCGGTCAGCCGCTTCGCCGAGCGCAAGCGCGTGGTGCCCGACGAGGACATGGGGCCGCTGGTCGCCACCGAGATGACGCGCTGCATCCAGTGCACGCGCTGCGTCCGCTTCACCGCGGAAGTCGCCGGCACCTACGAACTCGGCGGCATGTACCGCGGCGAGAACCTGCAGATCGGCACCTACGACGGCAAGCCTTTGACCACCGAGCTGTCCGGCAACGTTATCGACGTCTGCCCGGTCGGCGCGCTGACCAACAAGGTGTTCCAGTTCCAGGCCCGTCCCTGGGAACTGACCGCGCGCGAGTCGCTGGGTTACCACGACGCGCTCGGCAGCAACCTGTTCCTGCACGTGCGCCGCGGCGACGTGCTGCGCTCGGTGCCGCGCGACAACGAAGCGGTCAACGAGTGCTGGCTGTCGGACCGCGACCGCTATTCGCACCAGGGCCTGTACGCCGAAGACCGCGCGACCGCGCCGATGGTCAAGGACGGCGGCGAGTGGCGCGAGACCACTTGGGAAGACGCGCTCGCGCGCGCCGCCAAGATCCTGCGCGACAACGGCGCCGACGCCCTCGGCATCCTGGCGCATCCGGCGACCTCGAACGAGGAGGGCGCGCTGCTGGCGCGCCTGGCCCAGGCCCTGGGCACCGGCAACCTCGACCATCGCATCGCTCAGCACGACCTGTCCGACGCCGCCGTCGCCGAAGCCTTCGCGATGCCGGTCGCCGAACTGTCGCAGGCCGACGTGATCGTGATCGTGGGCAGCAATCTGCGCCACGAACTGCCGCTCGCGCATCAGCGCGTGCGCAAGGCCTGGACCCGCGGCGCCAAGGTGCACGTGGTCAATCCGGTCGACTTCGATTTCACTTTCGACATCGCCGGCAAGCACATCGTCGCGCCGTCGCAGCTCGCCGCGGCGCTCGCCGACGCCGCTCTGCGCGACGCCGCCAAGGCCGGTACCCGCGTCGCCATCGTGCTCGGCGCTCTGGCCGAGAACGGCCCGTACGCATCCGCGATCCGCGCCGCCGCGGCCGATTTCGCCGCCGCCACCGGTGCCGCGCTGTGCCGCATCCCGCAGGGCGCCAACGCGCTCGGCCTGAGCCGCCACGGCGTGCTGCCGAGTGCGCGCGACGCCCAGGGCATGCTCGCCGATGCGCGCGGCGCCTACCTGATCTACGGCATCGAGCCTGGCCTGGATTTCGCCGACACCGCCAGCGCGCTCAAGGCGCTCGGTCAGGCCCAGGTCGTGGCCTTCAGCCACTACGCCTGCCGCTCGACCCGTGCCGTCGCCGACGTGATCCTGCCGATCGGTCTGCTGCCCGAAATCGACGCCACCCTGACCAACCTCGACGGTCGCGACCAGGCCGCCAGCGCCGGCGGCAAGCTGCAGGGCCAGGCGCGCGCCGGCTGGCGCGTGCTGCGCGCGCTCGGCGGCGAACTCGGTGCGGCCGGCTTCGACTTCACCGACCTGGCCGGTCTGCGCGCCGGCATCGAGCCGCGCTCGTTCAAGCCGGCCGCCGGCAAGGCCGCCAACGCGGCGGGCGAGGGCTTCGAGGTCGCGGCCAGCATCGCGATCTACCGCAGCGACGCCACCGTGCGCCGCGCCGCCGCCCTGCAATCGCATCCGCTCAACCTCGAACCGCGCGCCGTGCTGCATCCGCTCGACGCCCAGGCCGCCGGCCTGGCCGACGGTGCGGTCGGCAAGTTCAGCGCCGCCGCCGGCACCGCGACCCTGCCGGTCGCAACCAGCGACAAGGTCGCGCGCGGCACCATCTGGATCGAAACCGGCCACGGCGCCACCGCGCCGCTCGGCGCCGGTCGCGTCCAGGCGGGGAGGGCCTAAGCCATGACGGACGGAATGTTCACCACCCAGGTGGTCGACCCGATGCGCGACTGGTTCCTGTCGTTCGGCAACGCCGGCGCGGTCGCCTGGATCGTGCTGAAGATCCTGCTGATCGCGATGCCGGTGATCATCACCGTCGCGTTCTACGTGGTCTGGGAGCGCAAGCTGATCGGCTGGATGCACGTGCGCCGCGGTCCGATGTACGTCGGCATGGGCATCCTTCAGGCCTTCGCGGACGTGTTCAAGCTGCTGTTCAAGGAAGTGATCCAGCCGGCCAAGGCCGAGCCCTTCCTGTACAAGCTGGCGCCGCTGCTGACCCTGGCGCCCGCGTTCGCGGCCTGGGCGGTGGTGCCGTTCGACACCCGCGTGGTCCTGTCCAACGCCAACGCCGGCCTGCTGTACCTGCTGGCGATGACCTCGCTGGGCGTGTACGGCATCATCCTGGCCGGCTGGGCCTCGAACTCGAAGTACGCCTTCCTCGGCGCGATGCGCGCCGCGGCCCAGGTCGTGTCCTACGAGATCGCGATGGGCTTCGCCATGGTCGGCGTGATGGTCGGCGCCGGCAGCCTCAACCTCACCGACATCGTGATGGCGCAGTCCGGCAACGCCGGCGCGCTGGAATGGTTCATGGTGCCGATGCTGCCGCTGTTCGTGGTCTATTTCATCTCCGGCGTGGCCGAGACCAACCGCGCGCCGTTCGACGTGGTCGAAGGCGAGTCGGAAATCGTCGCCGGTCACATGGTCGAGTATTCGGGTTCGGCGTTCGCGCTGTTCTTCCTGGCCGAATACGCGAACATGATCCTGATCAGCTTCCTGACCTCGATCTTCTTCCTCGGCGGCTGGCTGAGCCCGTTCCAGGGCCTGGGCATTCCGTTCCTCTCGGTCGACGGCTGGTGGTGGCTGTTCGCGAAGGTGTTCTTCTTCGCCAGCTGCTTCATCTGGTTCCGCGCTTCGTTCCCGCGCTACCGCTACGACCAGATCATGCGCCTGGGCTGGAAGGTGTTCATTCCGCTGACCATCGCCTGGATCTGCGTGGTCGCCGTCATGGCGTACTACAACGTGTTCCAGCCGGGCGTGTAAGGACAGGCTCAAGACATGAATCGCATCGTTTCCTACTTCAAGAGCCTGCTGCTCATCGAGCTGGCGCAGGGCCTTGGGCTGACGCTCAAGTACCTGTTCAAGCCCAAGTACACGCTGATGTACCCGATGGAGAAGACGCCGCAGTCGCCGCGCTTCCGCGGCGTGCACGCGCTGCGCCGCTATCCCAACGGGGAAGAGCGCTGCATCGCCTGCAAGCTGTGCGAGGCCGTGTGCCCGGCGCTGGCGATCACCATCGACTCGACCAAGCGCGAGGACGGCACCCGCCGCACCACGCGTTACGACATCGACCTGTTCAAGTGCATCTTCTGCGGTTTCTGCGAGGAGTCCTGCCCGGTCGACTCGATCGTCGAGACCCACATCCACGAATATCACTTCGACCAGCGCGGACAGAACATCGTCACCAAGCAACAGCTGCTGGCGATCGGCGACCGTCTCGAGACCGAGATCGCCGAGCGCCGCGCTGCCGACGCCGCCTTCCGCTGAGTGCCCGATATGGATCTCGCCCAGATCGCTTTCTTCGTCTTCGCCTTCGCGGCCACGGCCGCCGCCGTGGCGGTGATCAGCGTCAAGAATCCGGTGCACGCCGCGCTCAGCCTGGTGCTGACCTTCTTCTCGGTCGCCTGCGTCTGGATCATCGCCGGCGCCGAGTTCCTCGGCGTGGCCCTGATCCTGGTCTACGTCGGCGCGGTGATGGTGCTGTTCCTGTTCGTGGTGATGATGCTCGACATCGATGTCGCGCCGCTGCGCGAGGGCTACGTGCGCTACCTGCCGGTCGGCCTTCTGGTCGCGGTGGTGATGCTGGTCGAGATGCTGACCCTGATCGGGGTCAAGGCCAACGTCGCCACGCCGCTGACCGCTGACCCGTCCGGCGGCGAAAACACCGCCTGGCTGGCGCGCGCGCTGTTCACCGAATTCCTGCTGCCGTTCGAGGTCGCTGCGGTGATCCTGACCGTGGCGGTGATCGCCGCGGTCATGCTGACCCTGCGCCGTCGTCCGGGCGCCAAGCACCAGAACCCGTCCGAGCAGGCGCGCGTCCGCGCCAGCGACCGCCTGCGCATGGTCAAGATGGACGCGGTCAAGCCGCTGCCGCCGGAACCCGAAGCGCCCGCCGAGGAGGCCAAGCCGTGAACGAATTCTTCGGAGCCGGTCTGGCCCTGGGCCACTACCTCGCGCTGGGCGCGGTGCTGTTCTGCATCAGCGTCGCCGGCATCTTCCTCAATCGCAAGAATGTGATCGTGCTGCTGATGTCGATCGAGCTGATGCTGCTCGCGGTCAACATCAACTTCGTCGCGTTCTCGCGCCAGCTGGCCGATCCGGCCGGTCAGGTGTTCGTGTTCTTTATCCTGACCGTCGCCGCCGCCGAGGCCGCCATCGGCCTGGCGATCCTGGTCACGCTGTTCCGCAACCGGCGCACGATCAACGTCGCTGAAATCGACTCGATGAAGGGCTGACCGGCATGCAACCCGTCGTACTCTCCAAGTCCGTCCTGCTCGCCATCGTGCTCGCGCCGCTGCTGGGCGCGATCGTCGCCGGCCTGTTCCGGCGTCAGGTCGGCCGTGCGGGTTCGCACACCGTCACGATCCTTGGCGTCGCGGTCAGCTGCGCGCTGTCGTGCTACGTGCTGTGGCAGCTGCTGGCGCAGGCCGCGATCCCGTTCAACGAGAACATCTACACCTGGTTCCAGGTCGGCGGCATCGAGGCCAATGTCGGCTTCATGGTCGACAAGCTCACCGCGATGATGATGGTGGTGGTCACCTTCGTCTCGCTGCTGGTGCATGTCTACACCATCGGCTACATGGCCGAGGACCCCGGCTACCAGCGCTTCTTCAGCTACATCTCGCTGTTCACCTTCTCGATGCTCATGCTGGTCATGAGCAACAACTTCCTGCAGCTGTTCTTCGGCTGGGAAGCGGTGGGCCTGGTGTCGTACCTGCTGATCGGCTTCTGGTTCAAGCGCCCGAGCGCGGTGTTCGCCAACCTCAAGGCCTTCCTGGTCAACCGCGTCGGCGACTTCGGCTTCCTGCTCGGCATCGCCGGCGTGCTTTGGGCGACCGGTTCGCTGGACTACGGCGTGGTGTTCGCCAAGGCCACCGACATCGCCGGCCGCACCATCGGCATCTGGGGCGGCACGGTCAGCCTGTTCGGCCAGACCTGGTCGGTCACCGCCGAACCGGTGGTCTGGTCGGCCGCGACCGCGATCTGCATCTGCCTGTTCATCGGCGCGATGGGCAAGTCGGCGCAGGTGCCGCTGCACGTCTGGCTGCCGGACTCGATGGAAGGCCCGACCCCGATCTCGGCCCTGATCCACGCCGCGACCATGGTCACCGCGGGCATCTTCATGGTCGCGCGCATGTCGCCGTTGTTCGAGCTGTCGCAGACCGCGCTCAACTTCGTGCTGTTCATCGGCGCCACCACCGCGTTCTGGACCGGCCTGATGGGCATCGTCCAGAACGACATCAAGCGCGTGGTCGCGTACTCGACCCTGTCCCAGCTGGGCTACATGACCGTGGCGCTGGGCGTGTCGGCGTACTCGTCGGCGGTCTACCACCTGATGACCCACGCCTTCTTCAAGGCGCTGCTGTTCCTGGCCGCGGGCTCGGTGATCATCGGCATGCATCACGAGCAGGACATGCGCAAGATGGGCGGCCTGCGCAAGTACATGCCGATCACCTACTGGACCAGCCTGCTGGGCACGCTGGCCCTGGTCGGCACGCCGTTCTTCTCGGGTTTCTATTCGAAGGACACCATCATCGAGGCCGCGCACCACGCCGCCACCGGCGCGCACGCGACCTGGGTCGCGCAGTACGCCTATTGGGCGGTGCTGCTGGGCGCCTTCGTGACCGCGTTCTACAGCTTCCGTCTGCTCTACATGACCTTCCACGGCAAGGAGCGTTTCCGCGACGCCCACGCCGATCACGGTCACGACGCGCATCACGACGCGCACGCCCACGATGAGCATGCCCATGACGACCATGGCCACCACGGCGCGCACGAGCCGCACGAGTCGCCCTGGGTGGTCACGCTGCCGCTGATCCTGCTGGCGATCCCGTCGGTGCTGATCGGCTACTTCACTGCAGGCCCGATGCTGTTCGGCACCGACTGGGCCGGTCACGTCCAACAGCTGCCGTTCTTCCTGGGCTCGATCGACCTGGCGCCGGCGCGCGACACCGTCGCCCTGGTCGGCGAGGAAGCCTGGCACGGTCCGCTCAAGTTCGCCCTGCACGGCCTCACGGCTCCGGCCTTCTTGCTGGCCTTCTCCGGCTTCGTCCTGGCCACGATCATGTACTGGTGGAAGCCCGAGCTGCCCGCCAAGGCGCGCCGGATGTTCGCCTGGCCGGTGCGCGTGCTCGAGAACAAGTACGGCTTCGACAAGCTCTGGATCGACGGCTTCGCCGCCGGTGGCGTGCGCCTGGGCAAGGCTTCGCGCGAAGTCGACAGCCGCGTCATCGACGGCGGCATCGTCGAGGGCAGCGCGCGCGCGGTCGACCTCGTCGCCGGAATCGTGCGCCGCGTGCAATCCGGTTATCTCTATCACTATGCCTTCGCGATGATCCTCGGCCTGATTGCACTGCTGGCCGTGCTGATTCGTTACTGGCGCTAACAGGACAAGGACCGAGACGTGAGCCCCGAGCCCTTGCTGAGCGTGGTTTCCCTGAGCACGCCCCCCTTGCTGAGCACGCACCTGCTGTCGGCGATCATCTGGCTGCCGATCGTCGGCGGCCTGGCCACCCTGGCGTTCGGCAACCAGCGCGCCGGTTCCGCGCGCTGGTTCGCGCTGGCCATCGGCCTGATCACCCTGGCCCTGAGCGTGTTCCTGTTCACCGGCTTCGACGCCGCCAACGCCGGCATGCAGTTCGTCGAGGATCGCGCCTGGATCCCGGCCTACGACATCCGCTACCACCTCGGCGTCGACGGCATCTCGATCGCCCTGATCGCGCTGACCACCCTGACCACGGTGCTGGTGCTGATCAGCGCCTGGGGCTCGGTCGACAAGCGCGTGAGCCAGTACTACGCCGCCTTCCTGGTCCTGGAGGGCCTGATGGTGGGCGTGTTCTCGGCCATGGACGCGATGCTGTTCTACGTGTTCTTCGAGGGCATGCTGATCCCGATGTTCATCATCATCGGCGTCTGGGGCGGCCCGCGCCGCGTCTACGCCGCGGTGAAGTTCTTCCTGTACACCTTCCTCGGCTCGGTGTTCATGCTGGTCGGGCTGATCTACCTGTACCTCAAGAGCGGCAGCTGGCAGCTGGCCGACTGGTACACCCTGCCGCTGACCGCGACCGAGCAGATGTGGTTGTTCTTCGGGTTCCTGATCGCGTTCGCGGTCAAGGTGCCGATGTTCCCGGTCCACACCTGGTTGCCGGACGCGCACGTCGAGGCACCGACCGCCGGTTCGGTGATCCTGGCCGCGATCATGCTGAAGATCGGCGGCTACGGCTTCCTGCGCTTCACCCTGCCGGTGGTGCCGGACGCGGGGCAGGAGTGGGCCTGGCTGGTGATCGCGCTGAGCCTGATCGCGGTGGTCTACGTCGGCCTGGTCGCGCTGGTCCAGGAGGACATGAAGAAGCTGATCGCGTACTCGTCGGTCTCGCACATGGGCTTCGTAACCCTGGGCACCTTCATCTCCTTCGCCCTGGTCCGCGACTACGGCAACGTCGACGCCGCCCGCCTGGGCCTGCAGGGCGCGATGGTGCAGATGATCAGCCACGGCTTCGTGTCGGGCGCGATGTTCACCTGCGTCGGCGTGCTCTACGACCGCATGCACAGCCGCATGATCAAGGACTACGGCGGCGTCGCCAACGTGATGCCCTGGTTCGCCGCGTTCGTGGTCCTGTTCGCCATGGCCAATTCCGGCCTGCCGGGCACCTCGGGCTTCGTCGGCGAGTTCATGGTCATCCTGGCCGCATTCCAGAAGCACCCGATGATCGCTTTCGCCGCGGCGACCACCCTGATCATCGGCGCCGCCTACACCCTGTGGCTGGTCAAGCGCACCATCTGGGGCGAGGTCGGCAACGCCCACGTCGCCGAACTGGAAGACATCAACCCGCGCGAGGCCCTGGTCCTGGGCGTGTTCGCCGCCGGCGTGCTGATCCTGGGCATCTGGCCCAAGCCGCTGACCGACCTGATGGAACCGGCGATCGCCAACCTGGCGACGCAGATCGCCACCTCCAAGCTGCAGATGGGGCTGTAACGCATGAACATGCCTGTACGAGGACTCGCCGACCTGATGCCGTTGCTGCCCGAGCTGGTGGTGATCCTCGGCGCGTTCGCGCTGCTGATGATCGACCTGTTCGTCCCCGAGCGCCGCCGCATCTTCAGCCACGCCTTCGCGATCGCGGTTTTGATCGCGGCGACCGCGCTGGTGGCGTTCGGCGTGGGCGGGCAGGGCACCGTGCTCAGCGGCATGTTCGTGCGCGACACCACCGCCGACGTGCTCAAGCTGGCGATCGGCGTGGTCAGCGTGCTGTCGATGATCTACACCTGGTCTTACCTGCGCGAGCGCGAGCTGTACAAGGGCGAGGTCGCGGTGCTGATGCTGTTCGCGACCGCCGGCATGATGCTGCTGGTCTCGGCCGGCAGCCTGGTGATGGTCTACCTCGGCCTGGAAATGCTGGCCCTGTGCTCGTACGCGCTGGTCGCGATCGACCGCGACAGCCCGCTGGCCTCGGAAGCGGCGATCAAGTATTTCGTGCTCGGTGCGCTGGCCTCGGGCCTGCTGCTGTACGGCCTGTCGTTGATCTACGGCGCTACCGGTTCGCTGGACCTGGGCCAGATCGGCGCCAGCGCCTACGGCAATCCGTCCTCGCTGATGCTGATCACCGGCGTGGTGTTCGTGGTCGCCGGCATCGCCTTCAAGTTCGGCGCCGCGCCGTTCCACATGTGGCTGCCCGACGTCTATCAGGGCGCGCCGACCCCGATCACCCTGTTCATCGGCTCGGCGCCCAAGCTGGCCGCGTTCGGCATGACCTACCGTCTGCTCGAGGTCGGCGCCGGCCCGCTCGACGACCACTGGCGCCTGGCCCTGGCCTGGCTGGCGGTGATGTCGCTGGCGATCGGCAACCTCAGCGCGCTGGTCCAGAGCAACCTCAAGCGCCTGCTGGCCTATTCGACGGTCTCGCACGTGGGCTTCCTGTTCCTGGGCATCGCCGGCGGCGGCGAGCAGGGACTGGCGGCGGCGATGTTCTACGCGATCAGCTACTCGCTGATGTCGGCCGCGGCCTTCGGCGCGATCGTGGTGATGTCCAACCGCGGCTTCGAGGCCGACCGGATCGACGACTACAAGGGCCTCAACGCGCGCAGCCCGTGGATGGCCGGCCTGATCCTGTGCGTGATGGCCTCGCTGGCCGGCCTGCCGCCGTTCCTGGGCTTCTGGGCTAAGCTCGCCGTACTGCGCGCCGCGCTGCAGGGCGGGATGCTGTGGCTGGCGATCGTGGGCATCGTGTTCGCGGTGGTCGGCGCCTTCTACTACCTGCGCGTGATCAAGGCGATGTACTTCGACGAGCCCGACGGCGAGCTGCCGGCGCTGCGCGAGGACCGTCCCTTGAACGTGGTGTTCGGCGTCAACGCCCTGGCGCTGCTGGCGCTGGGCCTGGCCTGGAACCCGATCATGGCCTGGTGCCAGAAGGCTTTTGCGGGCTGAGATTTTTAATTGCGGCCGGCGCTTGAAAACCGGCCGTGCGCCTACATGTTGTGTGTCGCGGCAAACCCCAATCACTGGATGTTGAAATAAAAGTGAATGCGGGCTTGCAGGAAGGTTAGCCGGCCGTTATGATGGTCGGCCTGATGCGGGGTGGAGCAGTCTGGCAGCTCGTCGGGCTCATAACCCGAAGGTCGCAGGTTCAAATCCTGCCCCCGCTACCAGCTTCGGTTCGAAGCCGCCGGTTCAACGGCGGTTAGCAGAAAGCCTCATCACTGAGGCTTTCTTTTCGAACCAGGTCGGGCTTTGTGATGGCGCTCTGCTCGCGCCGTCACACCGAAATCCAGTTGTACGGACAAGGGGCCCACCGGGCCCCTTGTTGTTTTTCGCGTTCGGTTTTCGCAAACAACGTTCAACGAAGCGATCGATCCCGCAAGCGCTGTCGGTCGATCGAAGCTGCAGGAGTCATGCGCGTGTCGGATAAAGCAGTCCAAATCGCCGCGATGCTCGCCCCGACGATCCGTTCGCTGGGCGTGGAGCTGCTCGGTGCCGAATACCTGCCGTCGCCCGGCAGCGCGGTGCTGCGCCTGTACATCGACGTGCCCGCCGACGACGCCGGCGGCGCCGACGGCGAGCCGCGTCTGGTCACCATCGAAGATTGCGAAGCGGTGAGCCGCGAAGTGTCGGCCCAGCTCGACGTCGAAGATCCGATCAGCGGCAATTACACCCTCGAAGTGTCGTCGCCGGGCATCGACCGCCCGCTGTTCGCGCTGGAGCACTACGTGCGCTTCGCCGGCGAGACTGCCAAGGTCGGCCTGAAGCTGCCGCACGAGGGCCGGCGCAGGCTGCAGGGCGAGATCGTCGGCGTGGAAGGCGCGCAGGTGGTGTTCGCGATCGACGGCGCGCGTTTCAGCGTGCCGTTCTCGAACATCGACAAGGCGCGCCTGGTTCCGGACTGGGCCGCGCTGGGTCTGGCGCCGACCAAGCCGGGCAAGCCGAAGCCCAAAGACGGCAAGAACAAACCGGCGAAGCCCAAGGCTTCATAAGAACCAGGCTTCGCGACGAATTGGCAGTCTAACGAGCATTAACCAACCCTAGAGCCGGCGGCCCGCGAGCCGACCCGTGCGGAGTGACGAGATGAGCAAGGAACTGTTGCTGGTAGTTGACGCGGTCGCCAACGAAAAGGGCGTGCCGCGCGAGGTCATCTTCGAGGCCATCGAGGCCGCGTTGGCGTCCGCCGCCAAGAAGCGCTACCACGACGAAGACGTGCTGGTGCGCGTCTCCATCGATCAGAAGGACGGCAGCTACGAGACGTTCCGCCGCATGGAAGTCGTGGCCGACGACGTGGTGATGGAATCGCCCGACCGCCAGGTGCGCCTGATGGACGCGATCGACGAAGTCGAAGGCGTCGAAGTCGGCGACTACATCGAAGAGCAGATCGAGAATCCGGACTTCGGCCGCATCGCCGCCCAGGCCGCCAAGCAGGTGATCGTGCAGCGAGTGCGCGAAGCCGAGCGCGCCCAGGTCGTCGACCAGTGGAAGGACCGCGTCGGCGAGCTGGTCACCGGCATCGTCAAGCGCGTCGAGCGCGGCAACATCTACGTCGACCTGGGCGGCAACGCCGAGGCGATCATCCCGAAGGACAAGGGCATCCCGCGCGACGTGCTGCGCGCTGGCGACCGCGTCCGCGGCTACCTGTTCGACGTGCGCACCGAGCCGCGCGGCCCGCAGCTGTTCATCAGCCGCGCCGCCCCGGAATTCATGATGGAGCTGTTCAAGCTCGAAGTGCCGGAAGTCGGCCAGGGCCTGGTGTCGATCAAGGCCTGCGCGCGCGATCCGGGCGATCGCGCCAAGATCGCCGTGCTCGCGCACGACAACCGCACCGATCCGATCGGCGCTTGCATCGGCATGCGGGGTTCGCGCGTGCAGGCGGTGTCGAACGAGCTCAACGGCGAGCGCGTAGACATCGTGCTGTGGTCGGACAACCCGGCCCAGTTCGTCATCAACGCGATGGCGCCCGCTGAAGTGCAGTCGATCATCGTCGACGAAGAAAAGCATTCGATGGACCTGGCCGTGGCCGAGGACCGTCTGGCCCAGGCGATCGGCAAGGGCGGCCAGAACGTGCGCCTGGCCAGCCGCCTGTCGGGCTGGCAGCTCAACGTCATGACCCAGGACCAGGTCACCGCCAAGTCCGAGGCCGAGCAGACCGCCGCGCGCCAGCTGTTCCAGGACAAGCTCGAGGTCGACGAGGAAATCGCCGGCATCCTGGTCTCGGAAGGCTTCAGCACGGTCGAGGAAATCGCCTACGTGCCGGTCGGCGAGCTGCTCGCGGTCGAAGGCTTCGACGAGGACATCGTCGAGGAACTGCGTGCCCGCGCCCGCGACGCGCTGCTGAACGAAGCTCTGGCCGCCGAGGAAGAGGTGGACGAGCATCAGCCGGCCGAGGATCTGCTGTCGCTGGAAGGCATGGACGACGAGCTCGCCTTCGTGCTGGCCGGCCGTGGCGTGGTCACGCGCGACGACCTGGCCGACCTGGCGACCGACGAACTGACCGATATCGAAGGTGTGGACGAGGCCCGCGCCGCGGCCCTGATCATGGAAGCGCGCAAGCACTGGTTCGAGTGAGGATTTAGCTTCAGGTCGGAAGAGGCCCCTGGCGGGCGTCTTCCGGCACCCCGGATCGAGGCCAACGCCCTGATCCGGCTTCGCTGGACCGGGCATGGGCCCGGTCCGCGGGCAGGCCATCCGGGCCTGTGCGGCGCCGAGGTGTTGGGCGCTGCGCAGGGCTAGAATGGCGCCACCACGCGCGGGACACGTCCCGCGCCACGAAGGAAACGGACACCGAATGTCGCAGCAAACCACCATCCGCAAGCTGGCCGAACTGGTGAACACGCCGGTCGAAAAGTTGCTGGAGCAGCTGGCCGAGGCCGGCATGAGCTTCAGCGGCCCCGACCAGGTCGTGACCAGCATCGAGAAAGTAAAGCTGCTCGGCTTCCTGAAGCGCTCGCACGGCAAGGTCGACAAGCCTGCCGAAGAGAGCGAAGCGGCGAAGAAGATCACGCTTAACCGCAGCCGCAAGCAGGAACTCACCGTCGGTGGCGGCAAGAACCGCACCACCGTCGACGTGGTCGTGCGCAAGAAGGTCACCCTGGTCAAGCCGAACGAGGCCCAGGGCGACCCGAGCGACGAGCGCGCCGAGATCCTGCGCAAGCTCGAAGAGTCCAAGCAGCGCAACCTGGCCGAGCAGCAAAAGCTGGCCGAGGTCGACAAGCGTCGTGCCGATGCCGCCGATGCCGCGCGCCGCGAAGCCGAAGAGGCTGCGCGCGCCAAGGCCGAGGAGGAGCAGAAGGCCAAGCTCGCCGACGCCAGCGCGATCGCCCCGGCCGCGGAAGACGAGGCTCCGGTGCGCAAGCCCCCGGCCACGCACGGCCACGGCCATCCGAAGCCGGCGCCCGCGCGTCCGGAACCGGCCCGCGTCGATCACAACGCGCCGCGCCACAAGACCCGCGGCTCGCACGCGATGGTCGCCGGGGTCGAGGACGACGATGCCGCCAACCGTTTCGCCGGTCAGCTGCACCTGAGCGCCACCGACCGCGCGCGCCGCACCAGCAGCACCCGCGGCAAGTCCAAGCCGCGCCGTCAGGCCGAGCAGAGCCGCTCCGGCGGCGGCGCCCACGGCTTCTCGCGTCCGACCGCACCGATCGTGCGCGAAGTCGCGATCGGCGAGACCATCACGGTCGCCGACCTGGCCCAGAAGCTCGCGCTCAAGGGCGGCGACGTGGTCAAGGCGCTGTTCAAGATGGGCGTCATGGCGACCATCAACCAGGGCATCGACTACGACACCGCGGCCTTGGTGACCGAAGAACTCGGCCACACCGTGGTCCGCACCAACGTCAACGCCGCCGAGGACGCGCTGATCGCGCATGCCGAGGAAGTGCAGGGCGACCGCGTCGCGCGTCCGCCGGTGGTCACGATCATGGGTCACGTCGACCATGGCAAGACCTCGCTGCTGGACTACATCCGCCGCACCAAGGTCGCCTCGGGCGAAGCCGGCGGCATCACCCAGCACATCGGCGCGTACCACGTCGAAACCGCTCGCGGCGTGATCAGCTTCCTCGACACGCCCGGCCACTCCGCCTTCACCTCGATGCGCGCGCGCGGCGCCAAGCTGACCGACATCGTGGTGCTGGTGGTGGCCGCGGACGACGGCGTCATGCCGCAGACCAAGGAAGCCGTGCAGCACGCCAAGGCGGCCGGCGTTCCGCTGATCGTGGCGATCAACAAGATCGACAAGTCCGGCGCCGACCCGCTGCGGGTCAAGAACGAACTGCTGGCCGAAGAAGTGGTCGCCGAGGATTTCGGCGGCGACACCCAGATGGTCGAACTGTCGGCCAAGACCGGCGACGGCGTCGACGATCTGCTCGACGCGATCTCGCTGCAGGCCGAAGTGCTGGAACTGCGTGCGGTGCCGATCGGCCGCGCCACCGGTACGGTGATCGAATCCGCGCTCGACAAGGGCCGCGGCCCGGTCGCGACCGTGCTGGTCCAGCAGGGTCAGCTCAAGAAGGGCGATTACCTCGTCTGCGGCGTGCAGTACGGCCGTGTGCGCGCGCTGTTCGACGAGACCGGCAAGCAGGTGGAATCCGCCGGCCCGTCGATCCCGGTGCAGGTGCTGGGCCTGTCGGGCGTGCCCGATGCCGGCGACGACTTCGTCGTGGTCGAGGACGAGCGCCTGGCCAAGGACGTGGCGCAGCAGCGCGACGCCAAGCGCCGCGAATCGCGCCTGGTCGCCGCCGCCGGCAACCGCATGGAAGACATCATGGCCCAGATGGGCAAGGGCGAGGGCCAGCTGAGCCTCAACCTGGTCATCAAGGCCGACGTGCAGGGTTCGGTGGAAGCGCTGCGTCAGTCGCTGATGGCGCTGTCCAACGACCAGATCCGCATCAACGTGATCAGCTCCGGCGTGGGCGGCATCACCGAGTCCGACGCCAACGCCGCGGCCACCGCCAAGGCCACCGTGATCGGCTTCAACGTCCGTGCCGACGCCTCGGCGCGTCGCATCATCGAAGGCAACGGCGTCGACCTGCGCTACTTCTCGATCATCTATGACGTGATCGACCAGGTGAAGCAGGTGGCGTCGGGCATCCTCGGCGTCGAGATCCGCGAAGAGATCATCGGCATCGCCGAAGTGCGCGACGTGTTCCGCAGCTCCAAGTTCGGCGCGGTTGCCGGCTGCATGGTGGTCGAAGGCGTGGTCAAGCGCTCCAAGCCGATCCGCGTGCTGCGCGACAACGCAGTGGTCTTCGAGGGCGAGCTGGAATCGCTGCGCCGCTTCAAGGAGAACGTCGACGAAGTGCGTAACGGCACCGAGTGCGGCATCGGCGTGAAGGCGTACAACGACGTCAAGCCGGGCGATCAGATCGAGTGCTTCGAGCGTATCGAAGTGCAGCGCACGCTGTAATCGAAATGGCGCAGAAGACGTTCTATCGCAGCGATCGCGTTTCCGCCCAGCTCCGTCGCGAGCTGGGCCGGATCGTGCACGAGGCCGTGCGCGAGCATTCCCTGCCGTCGGTCAGCGTGTCCGACGTCGAGGTCACGCGCGACCTGGCCCATGCCAAGGTGTTCGTGACCGCTCTGCAGGCCGAGCGTTCCAAGGAAGCGGTCAAGGCGCTGAAGGAACTCTCGCCGCAGATCCGCTTCCAGCTCGGCAAGGCGATGAAGCTGCGGCACGTGCCGGAACTGCATTTCCACTACGACGACTCGGTCGATCGCGGCGAACGCATCGACAACCTGCTGCGCGATCTGCCGCCGCAGGAGCCGGAGTCCGGGCAGGACTGATCGCCTCTCGACCAGCCTCGCGCCGCCTGGCTTCCTGTGGGAGCGGCGTGAGCCGCGATCGGTACCCGAACGGCACTCCAACTGGCGATGCGGTCGCGGATGCGCGATCGCGGCTCACGCCGCTCCCACAGCGTGCAGCGGACCATCCTCCTTCATTTCGTCGCGCCCCAGCGTCTGCCCGCCGGGCTGGTGCGCGCCCGCATCGCTCCTACAATGCCCGCATGAGCAAGAAGCCCCGCACCGTGTTCCGGGCCCTGGACGGCCTGCTGCTGCTCGACAAGCCGCCGGGCCTGAGTTCCAACCAGGCCCTGCAGCAGGTGCGGCATCTGTTCCGCGCCGAGAAGGGCGGCCACACCGGCAGCCTGGATCCGCTCGCGACCGGCTTGCTGCCGCTGTGCTTCGGCGAGGCGACCAAGATCGCCGGCCTGTTGCTGGGTGCGCGCAAGGCCTACGAGACCGTGGCCGTGCTCGGCGCGGTCACCGACACCGACGACGCCGACGGCGCGACCCTGCTGGAACGGCCGGTGCCGGAACTCGACGACGCGGCGATCGAAGCCGCGTTGGCGCCGCTGCGCGGCGAGATCCGCCAGCGCGCGCCGATCTATTCGGCGCTCAAGCAGGGCGGCGAACCGCTGTACGCGAAGGCGCGCCGCGGCGAGGCCATCGAGGCCCCCGAGCGCGACGTCAGCGTGCACGCCTTGGACCTGCTGGAGCGCGACGGCGCGCGCCTGAAGCTACGGGTCGAATGCGGCTCGGGCACCTACGTGCGCAGCCTGGTGCGCGACCTGGGCGAGCGCCTGGGCTGCGGCGCGCACGTGGCCACGCTGCGCCGGCTCTGGGTCGAGCCCTTCGTGCAGCCGCGCATGTACACCCTGGACGAGTTGCGCGCGCTGGCCGAGCGCGGCGAGTCCGAACTCGACGCCTGCCTGCTGCCGATCGAGGCCGGCCTGACCGCGTTTCCGCAAGTGCATCTGGACGCGGACGGCCAGCGCCGGCTCGGCTACGGTCAATCGGTGGCCGGTGTCGAGGGCGAGCCGGGGATGGTGGTGGTGTTCGGTGCCGACGGCCGTTGCCTGGGCCTGGGCCACCGCGACGAGCAGCAGCGCCTGCAACCGCAGCGGCTGTTCCGCTGGACGGTCTTGAGCGGCAGCCCGGGCGCGGCCAGCGTCGCCCGGGAACAGGCGTCCGGCACGGACGCGTAAGGGCCGCCGGCATTCGGCGTGTCCATGGACGGAGTAGGGGATCGATGATGAAGCGCTTGAACCTGATGCTGGCGACGGCACTGACCGCCGCCGCGGCGCCCGCCTGGGCGGTAGCGGCCGCCGTCGATACCCATAGCCCGGAAGCGGTGGTCGAAGCCACCGCGCAGTGCAGTCGCCGCGCGGACTGGCCATGCCTGGCCCGGCTGATGGACCCGGTCGCGCTCAAGCACATGCGCGGGTTTCTCGGCGAGGCCATCGAAATGTCGCCCGACGATCCGAATATCGCGGCGATGTTCGGCGGCAAGAACCTCGAACAGATCAAACGCCTGGACGATGCGGAGTTTTTCGCCGCCTTCCTGAGCGGCGCCGTCAGCAATATGGCCGGGGCCAAGGTCGAGAGCGTGCAGGTGGTGGGCGGCGTCGCCGAAGGCGAGGACCAGTACCACGCGGTGACCCGCACCAGCGTGCGCATGGGGCCGGCGCAGACCCGCCTGACCACCATGGGCGTGGTCAGCCTGCGCAGGATCGACGGCCAATGGCGGCTGCAGCTCAAGGGCGACATCAGCGCCATGACCGAGGCGATCCGGCAGGCGCGTGCCAAGGACGGTCCGACCGGGGCTGGTCCGACCGGGGCCGACGGCGAACCGGCCTCCGATCCGGCCGAAAGCCAGCCGGTGCGCTAGCGGTTCCAGGCCGTCCGGCAGCGGCGGACCGAGACTCCGGGAGGTCCCGGCTCCGGCATCGGCCGTCGCAAGCTGCACCGCAGCAACAGCCCGGAGCCGAAGACCGAAGCTGAACGCGGCGCGGCCCAAGGACCGAAGCTCTGAGCGCCATGGCGGCCGGGCCCCGCATCGATGCCGCTCGTCTGCCGCTGCCCCGCGCAGCCCAGGCCCCTTGCGCATCGGGCCGCGATTCAGGTCGCATTCGCCGCCGCGGGCTGGTACAATTCCGCCGCTTTTCAAGCACTTCCCAAGCACTTCGGCTTGAACGGCATCCCTAATCAATAGCAAACGGCGGGCCAGGCGGTGCGTCGGGGCGGCAATGCCGCGACCGATTCGCTTCTGCGGGCCGCGCATCGGAAGAGAAGATCATGTCCATCGACACCAGCAAAGTCATCGAAGATAACAAGCGCGGCGCCAACGACACCGGCTCGCCGGAAGTCCAGGTCGCCCTGCTCACCGCTCGCATCGAACAGCTCACCGGTCACTTCAAGCTGCACAAGCAGGACCACCACAGCCGGCGCGGCCTGCTGCAGATGGTCAACCGCCGCCGCAGCCTGCTCGACTACCTGAAGCGGAAAGACAACGAGCGTTACAAGGCCCTGATCGAGAAGCTCGGTCTGCGCCGCTAAACGATACCGACCGCGGCGCAGCGATGCGCCGCGGTTTCTTTTGCGGGATCGGAATCTCCGGAACCGCGCCCGCGGCGATGCAGGATGCAGCGCCAGCCGTTCGGTCTACAGGACCGCTTCGGCCCGGGTCCGGCGCCGCCGGACCGCGCGACCGGCCAGGGCGGATACCTGGCCAGGATGCACACCAAACCGCAGGCCGTTACGGCGGCCGACCGGGTGGGGCAAGGGCCCCGACCGGAACGTATCGAACCGAAGGAACCCAACGTGGCAAAAATTACCAAGACCTTCCAGTACGGCAACCATCAGGTGACCCTGGAGACCGGCGAAATCGCCCGTCAGGCCGGCGGCGCCGTCATCGTCAAGATGGAGGACACCGTGCTGCTGGTGACCGCCGTCGCCGCCAAGAGCGCGCGCGAGGGCCAGGACTTCTTCCCGCTCACCGTGGATTACCAGGAGAAGTTCTACGCCGGCGGTCGCATCCCGGGCGGCTTCTTCAAGCGCGAAGGCCGTGCGACCGAGAAGGAAACGCTGATCTCGCGTCTGATCGACCGTCCGATCCGTCCTCTGTTCCCGGAGGACTACCGTAACGAAGTCCAGATCATCGCCACGGTCATGTCGATGAATCCGGAAATCGACGGCGACATCCCGGCCCTGATCGGTGCCTCGGCCGCGCTCGCGCTGGCCGGCACCCCGTTCCAGGGTCCGATCGGCGCCGCCAAGGTCGGTTACAAGAACGGTCAGTACCTGCTCAACCCGACCGCCGCCGAGCTGGCCGACTCCGAGCTCGAGCTCGTCGTCGCCGGTACCTCGAACGCGGTGCTGATGGTCGAATCCGAAGCCAAGATGCTGTCCGAGGACGTCATGCTCGGCGCGGTGATGTTCGGCCATCGCGAGATGCAGAAGGTCATCAACATCATCAACGAGCTCGTCGTCGAAGCCGGCACCAAGCCGTCGACGTGGGAAGCTCCGGCGAAGAACGAAGCGCTCATCGCCGCGCTCAAGGAAGCCGTGGGCGACCAGCTCAACGCCGCCTTCCAGGTGCGCGACAAGCTGCAGCGCCGCGACGCCATCGGCGCGATCAAGAAGGACGTGCTGCAGCGCCTGGCCGGCCGCGCCGAAGCCGACGGCTGGAGCACCTCGGAGCTGTCGAAGGAATTCGGCGAGCTCGAATACCAGACCATGCGCAACTCGGTGCTCGACACCAAGGTCCGCATCGACGGCCGCGCCCTCGACACCGTGCGTCCGATCGCCTCGCGCGTCGGCGTGCTGCCGCGTACCCACGGCTCCTCGCTGTTCACCCGCGGCGAGACCCAGGCCATCGTGGTCGCCACCCTCGGCACCGCGCGCGACGGCCAGATCATCGACGCCGTCTCGGGCGAGTACAAGGAACACTTCCTGTTCCATTACAACTTCCCGCCTTACTCGGTCGGTGAAGCCGGCCGCATGATGGGCCCGAAGCGTCGCGAAATCGGCCACGGCCGCCTCGCCAAGCGCGGCGTGCTCGCGGTCATGCCGACCATGGAAGAGTTCCCGTACACGATCCGCATCGTGTCGGAAATCACCGAGTCGAACGGTTCGTCCTCGATGGCTTCGGTCTGCGGCAGCTCGCTGGCGCTGATGGATGCCGGCGTGCCGATCAAGGCGCCGGTCGCGGGCATCGCGATGGGCCTGGTCAAGGAAGGCGACAACTTCGTCGTCCTGTCCGACATCCTGGGCGACGAGGATCACCTCGGCGACATGGACTTCAAGGTGGCCGGTACCAGCGCGGGCATTTCCGCCCTGCAGATGGACATCAAGATCCAGGGCATCACCGAAGAAATCATGAAGGTCGCGCTGGGCCAGGCCAAGGCCGGTCGTCTGCACATCCTCGGCGAAATGGCCAACGCGCTGACCGCGCCGCGTCCGGAGCTGAGCGACTTCGCGCCGCGCCTGATCACCATCAAGATCCACCCCGACAAGATCCGCGAAGTGATCGGCAAGGGCGGTTCGGTGATCCAGGCGATCACCAAGGAAACCGGCACCCAGATCGACATCCAGGACGATGGCACCATCACCATCGCGTCCGTGAACGCGCTCGCCGGCCAGGCCGCCAAGTCGCGCATCGAGCAGATCACCTCGGACGTCGAGCCGGGCCGCATCTACGAAGGCAAGGTCGCCAAGATCATGGACTTCGGCGCCTTCGTCACCATCTCGCCCGGAAAGGACGGTCTGGTCCACGTGTCGCAGATCTCCAACGAGCGCGTCGAGAAGGTCAGCGACAAGCTCAAGGAAGGCGACGTGGTCAAGGTCAAGGTGCTGGAAGTCGACAAGCAGGGCCGTATCCGCCTGTCGATGAAGGCCGTCGAGGAAGGCGAGGGCGTCTCGGCCGAGTAAGCCGACGCGCAACGCTGCACTCCGGAAAAGCGGGCTTCGGCCCGCTTTTCTTTTGTGCGTTTGCCGCGAACGGCGAATACCCGGGATGGCGCGCGATCGCTTGGCTCGGCCTACATGCGGCTGCGAGTACCGGCCCGCGCACGGCCTTGGGTCGGTACGAGCCCGCGCGTGCGCCCCCGCACGCGCAGCGGGACGTAGCTCCGCCCGCACCCGCCGGTAGCGTAGGGCTAGACCCTGGCGATCGTCGGGAGCCTTGCTGGCGAAGCTGCTAGATTCGCCTCGTCCATACACGGAGAACGGGGCATGGCAGCGGGAACCCAGGAACTGGAGCTGTTCGTACGCGAAGCGCTGTTGCGCGGCCAATCCAAGGAGGCGATCGCCCAGGCCCTGGGCCAGGCCGGTTGGACCTCCGAGCAGACGCGCGGCGTGCTCGATGCCTATGCCGACGTGGGCTTCGTGGTGCCGGTGCCGAAACCGCGCGCTTCCTTGTCCGCGCGCGAGGCCTTCCTCTATCTGGTGCTGTTCGCGACGCTGTACTTCGTCGCTTTCAATCTGGGCAGCCTGCTGTTCGACCTGATCGACACCTGGCTGGCGGATCCGGTGGACCCGATCCAGCAACTGCATTTCCGACTGGGGCCGGAACTCCACTGGTCGGTGGCGGCCGTCATCATCTCCTTCCCGGTGTTCGCGTTCGTGAGCGCCTATCTGGCGGGCGAGGTCGCGCGCTATCCGATCAAACGCTTGTCGCCGGTGCGGCGTTGGCTGACCTATCTGACTCTGTTCGTGGCCGCATCGGTGCTGATCGGCGACATGACGGCGCTGGTCTACAACCTGCTCGACGGCGAGCTCAGCCTGCGCTTCGCGCTCAAGGTGCTGGTGGTCGCCGCGATCGCCGGCACGGTGTTCGGCTACTACCTGCGCGACCTGCGGCGCGAGGAGACCGAGGGCCCCAGTGGACGCGCGGTGGGGCGCGGGCTGCTGATTCTGACCGGCGCCGTGATGGTCGCGGCGGTGGCGACGGCGCTGTGGATCACAGGCGGGCCCGGTGCGCAGCGGCTGATCCGTCTGGATCAACGTCGCGTGCAGGATTTCGAGCGTATCCGCACCGCGGTGGCCGGCTACGTCATCCAGCACGATCGTCTGCCGCCGGATCTGAAGACGCTGGCCGAGCAGCCTGGTGTGAGCCTGCCGCATGCCGATCCGGTCAGCGGCGCGCCCTATGCCTATGAGCCGGGCGCGGGCCATGCCTATCGTTTGTGCGCCAGCTTCGCCACCGACACCGGCGCCGACGGCAAAGACGGCTGGTACGAGCGGGAGTGGCCGCATCCGGCCGGCAAGCACTGCTTCGATCTGAATGGCGACAAGCGGTAGTCCTGCCGCGGTCGCGGACGGTTTGCACGTGCGCCGACGATGACGTGACGTCGTCGGCGGGTGCGGTCCGAACGGGATGGCATCATGTCCGCACCCGTTTTTCCGCACCCGTTGTCCGCACCTTTTTGGATCGCAATCGCATGCCGTGCCCCGCGTCGGCCCTGGCCTCGTCGTATCGAAACGCGCAACCGCAGCGGCGCTGTCTTGCGGTCGCCTGCGGCCTGTTCTTGAGCGCGCTGCTAGCCGCGCCGGCATCGGCGCAGCAGGCCGTGCCGGACGCGCGCACCCTGGACACGGTCGAGGTGGTCGCGCCGCGACGCCCCCTGGCGAGTTTCCCGGGCGCGGTCACCGTGATCGACGGCGAAACCCTGCGCGCCGGCCAGCGCCAGGTGAATCTGTCCGAGGCGCTCGCGCGGGTGCCCGGAATCAGCGTGCTAGACCGCCAGAATTACGCCCAGGATCTGCAGCTGCAGAGCCGCGGCTTCGGCGCGCGTTCGACCTTCGGCATCCGCGGCATCCGCCTGGTGGTCGACGGCATTCCGGCTTCGGCCGCGGACGGGCAGGGCCAGGCGGCGACCTTTCCGCTGGATGCGCTGGATCGGATCGAGGTGCTGCGCGGTCCGCTGGCGCTGCAGTACGGCAACGCCGCCGGCGGCGCGATCGTCGCCGCGACCGATCTGGAACGCCTGCGCGGCGCCAGCTTGCAGGCCTGGGGCGGCGATCACGGCAGTTTTCGTCTGAGCGCGGTGGCCGACGCGGCCAGCGACGACGGACGCTGGCGCGGCCGGGTCGGCGCCAGCCGCTTCCGCACCGACGGCGAACGTGAGCACTCCGCCGCGCAGCGTACGCAGTTCGACGCGGTGGCCGAGTGGGCGCCGCGCGAGGGCGAGCGCCTGCGCCTGGTACTGAATTCCCTGTCGCAGCCCGACACCCAGGACCCGCTGGGCCTGGACCGTGCCGGCCTGCGCGCCGATGCGCACGGCACCGACGCGGTCGCGCTGCGTTTCGACACCCGCAAGCGGATCGAGAACCACCAGGCCGGTCTGCGCTGGCAGCGCGACTACGCGCCAGGGCGTGAGTTCTGGATCGGCGGCTACCGCATCGAGCGCGACGCGCTGCAGTACCTGGCCTTGCCGGTGGCGGCGCAGACTGCGCCGGGCAGCGCCGGCGGCGTGATCGATCTGGGCCGGCAGTCGACCGGCATCGACGCCGGGCACCGCTGGCGCGGCGCGCGCGGCGCGTTCGCGCTCGGGGTCGAACTCGCGCGCCTGGACGAGGACCGTCGTGGCTACGAGAACTTCGTCGGCGACCGGCTCGGCGTGCGCGGCCGGTTGCGGCGCGACGAGCGCAACCGCATTTCCGACCGCGAGCTGTACGCCATCGGCGACTACGCCCCGGCGCCGGGCTGGACCGTACTCGGCGCGGCGCGGCATGCGCGACTGGATTTCCGTTCCGACGACCGCTACTTCGCCCCGGGCAACGGCGACGACGGCGGCGCTGCCGACTACCGCGAAACTTCGGCGGCGGTCGGCGTGGCGCGCGCGTTCGCGCACGGCGAAGCTTTCGCCAGCGTGGGCCGCGGCTTCGAAACGCCGACCGCGACCGAACTGGCCTATCGAGCCGACGGCAGCGCCGGCTTCAACCGCGAACTGCGGCCGGCGCGCTTCGACACCGCCGAACTCGGCCTGCGCTGGCGCTACGGCGGTGGGCGCTTCAGCGTGGCGGCGTACCGGGTCGAAGGCGAGCACGAGATCGTGCCCGCCGACAGCCGCGGCGGCCGCGCCAGTTTCGCCAACGCCGGCCGCACCCGCCGCGACGGTATCGAACTGGGCCTGGACGGCGCCTGGGGCGAGCAGTGGCGCTATGCGGTGGCGGCGAACTGGATCGACGCGCGCTTCGAACAGAGCTTCGCTTACCGCGTGCAGGGCGCGACGCGCACGGTCGCGGCCGGCAACCGCGTGCCCGGCGTGCCGCGCGCCGACGGCTACGCCGAAATCGCCTGGCGTTCGCGCGAGGGCGCCTTGGCTGCGGCGCTGGAAGGGCGTTTCAGCGACCGCATCGCGGTCGACGATCGCAACACCGACGCCGTCGCCGGCAACGCGCGCTACGCGCTGCGCCTGGAATGGCGCCCGCGCAACGCGCGCGGCTGGCGCGGCTTCGCGCGCATCGACAATCTGTTCGACCGCGACTACGTCGGCTCGGTGATCGTCAACGAAGGCAATGCACGCTACTTCGAGCCCGGCGCCGGCCGCGGCTTCACTCTAGGCCTGGCCTGGGACGCCGTGCCGCGCGCCGACTGAGCCGCGAAGCTCAGGCCAACCAGCGCAGCAGCTGGCGATAGACGCCGGCGTCGCCGAGCAGTTCCAGATGATGCACGCCATAAGCGATGTGCTGGCGGGACTTGGCGATGCGCAGATCGTAGGCGCGATCCGGGTGCCGGCCCAGCGCGCTGGCGACCGGGACCAGACCGTCGCCCTTGGGCAGTTCCCCGTCGCCCGGCATGGCCTGCGCGCTGGCGGTGCTCGCGGCGATCGCATGGCAGCGCACGCCTTTGGGCAGCGGCGAGGGCAAGCGGCCGTCCTCGTGGCCGTCGCCGTCCGCGTCCAGCCAATCTTCTTCGCGCACGTTGCCATGGCGCAGGTCCTGGATGCCGGCGCTGCGGACCTTGCCCAGGCGCGCGAACGGCGCGGTATAGGGGCTCAGGCCGATCAGCCGGTCGACCCAGCTGCCGGCGCGTTCCAGCGGCGCGCCCTGGTGCGGGGTACCGAGGAAGACCAGCCGATCCAGTCGCGCCAGCCAGTCCGACTGCTCTTGCTGCGCGACCAGGCAGGCGCTGCGTGCGACCAGGCCGCCCATGCTGTGGCACAGGATCGCCAGCCGCTCGACCGGCACCGGCCAGTGCTGCAGCAGTTGCTCCATCAGCGCGGCGAACTCGCGCCCGTTGACCGAGATATGCCGGCCGCTGTTGTAGTGCAGGTACAGCGGCGTGTAGCCCAGCTCGCGTGCGAGCGCGGCACCGTGGTCGTGGCCGGCGTACTCCCATTGCAGGTCGTTCATGCACAGGCCGTGGACCAGCACCAGCAGCTTGCCGCCGGCCTCGGGCAAGGCCGCCGCCAGCTCGCGGCGGCGCAGCTTCAGCGTCACGCCTTGGTGGCGCAGGCGCATTTCGATCGCCAGCGGATTGCGGGTCGCGTCGAGGTGGTCGCCGAGCACGCCGTTGACGGCGGCGACCACGGCTTCGCGTTGCGGCGGTGGGCGTACCACGTCGAGCAGCGGCGCGAGCTTGGCGAAGGCCAGATCGAGGCCGTCGCCGACGAAACGGGTGACCCCGCGCACGCTGCGGTAGACCAGGCCGGCGATGCCGGGGGCCGGGCCGGCGGCGGCGTCGCCGAGCACGCCCGGCAGCCGACTGATGTTGGCGTGCATCGCCTCGACCAAGTCGGTGACGCCGGTGATCGCGTCGATGGTCAGGCGGTTGACGCCGCGCAGGTCGTTGCCGTTGCGCGCCCGGCTGCGGCCGGACGCGGATGGGGAGCTCGGCATGAGGGCCTGCGCGCGCTGTGGATACGATTCAGCGTATAGCACGCGGGCGGCGTCGCCCGCAGCGGCTTCAGACCAGTCCGGTGGCGTAGTACAGGCTGATCACCACGAACACCGCCAGGGTCTTGACCAGGGTGATCGCGAAGATGTCCTTGTAGGCCTGGCGATGGCTGAGGCCGGTGACCGCCAGCAGGGTGATCACCGCGCCGTTGTGGGGCAGGGTGTCCATGCCGCCGGAGGCCATGGCCGCGACCCGGTGCAGCACCTCCATCGGGATGCCGGCGGCGTTGGCGTTGGCGATGAAGGTCTCCGACATCGCCGCCAGGGCGATGCTCATGCCGCCGGAGGCCGAGCCTGTGATGCCGGCCAGCGCGGTCACGGTGACGGCTTCGTTGACCAGCGGGTTCGGGATCGAGCTCAGCGCATTGGCGACGATCAGGAAGCCCGGCAGCGCCGCGATCACCGCGCCAAAGCCATATTCGGAGGCGGTGTTCATCGCCGCCAGCAGAGCGCCGCCGATCGCCGACTTGGTGCCTTCGGCGAAACCGGCCATCACCGGCTTCCAGGCGAAGGCGAGCACACTGAGGATGCCGATCAGCAGCGCGCCTTCCACCGCCCAGATCGCCGAGACCTTGGCCACTTCCTGTACCACCGGCGCGGTGTTGCCGATCACCGCCGGGTCGAAGCTGTGGCTGGCGCCGTAATAGCTCGGTATCCACGAGGTCAGCAGCTTGTTGGCGACGCCGACCAGCAGCAGCGGCAGGATCGCCAATGCCGGATTGGCCAGCTTTCCGCCCACGAACGGCGCCGGTTCGTTGAGCAGTTGGTCGCCGTAGCCTTCGCCGGCCTTGAGCGCGCCGCGCCGGCGCCAATTCAGATAGCTCAGGCCGACGATCAGGATGAACACGCCGCCCAGCGTGCCCAGCCACGGCGCGGCCCAGGCGTTGGTGCCGAAGAACGAGGCCGGGATGATGTTCTGGATCTGCGGCGTGCCCGGCAGCGCGTCCATGGTGAAGGTGAACGCGCCCAGCGCGATGGTGCCGGGGATCAGGCGCTTGGGGATGTCGCTCTGGCGGAACAGCTCGGCCGCGAACGGATACACCGCGAACACCACCACGAACAGCGACACGCCGCCGTAGGTCAGCAGCGCGCACACCACCACGATCGACAGCATCGCGCGCTCGCGGCCGAGCAGGCGGATGGTCGCGGCCACGATCGCCTTGGAGAAGCCGGACAGCTCGATCAGCTTGCCGAAGATCGCGCCGAGCAGGAACACCGGGAAGTACAGCTTGAGGAAGCCGACCATCTTGTCCATGAACAGGCCGGTGAACATCGGCGCGACCAGCGACGGATCGGTCAGCAGCACCGCGCCCAGCGCCGCCACCGGCGCGAACAGGATCACGCTGTAGCCGCGGTAGGCCACGAACATCAGGAAGCACAGCGCGGCCAGCACGATCAGAAAATCCATTGAACAGTCCCAGTCCCGTCTGCGGGCGGTTGTCCCCGCGTAGGGGCGCAGTGTCCGCATCGCGGCGGCGCGCGGGCATTGTCCGAAGGTACAGCTGCCGCCGGCCGCGGCCGCCTCCTAGTCTGTGCCGCATGACGGGAATGCCCGTCCGCCGCCTGCGCGGGTCGCACCGCCGCCGGCGTCACCTTGAGGAGGAGAGCATCGTGATCGGACGTACCACCATGAGCCGTCGCAGTCTGAGTCTGGCCATCGCCTGCGCGCTGTTGGCGCCGACGGCCTGGGCGCAGGAGGCCGCGCCCGCCGCCGAAGGCAGCCAGGCCAAGACCCTGGGCTCGGTCACCGTCACCGCGCGCAAGCGCGAGGAGACGCTGCAGGAGGTGCCGGTCGCGGTCACCGCGTTCACCGCCGATTCGCTGGATCGGCTCAACGTCGAGGACCTCAGCGACCTCGACGCCCAGGTGCCCAACCTGACCATCTACGCCGCGCGCGGCTCCAGCAGCACCATCACCGCCTACATCCGCGGCGTCGGCCAGTCCGATCCGCTGTGGGGCGTGGATCCGGGCGTGGGCATCTACATGGACGACGTCTACATCGCGCGGCCGCAGGGCGCGCTGCTGGACGTGTTCGATGTCGACCGCATCGAAGTGCTGCGCGGCCCGCAGGGCACCCTGTACGGCAAGAACACCATCGGCGGCGCGATCAAGTACATCTCGCGCGGCCTGCCGACCTCGTTCGACGGCTTCGCCTCGGTGACGGTGGGCAACTACAACCAGCTCGACGTCAAGGCCGCGATCGGCGGCCCGATCGGCGGCGACGACGCGCTGCGCGGCCGGATCGCGGTGGCCAGCCTCAACCGCGACGGCTTCGGCGAGAACGTGGTCACCCACCAGGACGTCAGCGACAAGGAAATCCTGGCCCTGCGCGGCCAGCTCGGCGCCTACGTCAGCGACGACCTCAACATCCAGTTCGCCTTCGACTGGATGGACGACCAGTCCGGCGTGCGCGGCGCCAAAATGCTCGGTGCGAACCGCTTCGCCCCCGGCACCCAGCCCTTGAACAGCCGCTACGACGTGCGCAACGGTATGCCCAACGTCAACGACACCACGATCAAGGGCGCCTCGGTCGCGGTCAACTGGAACGCCAACGAGAACTGGGGGTTCAAGTACGTGCTGGCCAAGCGCGAGTCCGACACCGAGACCAACATCGACTTCGACACCCTGCAGAACAAGATCGCCGACGTGAAGGCGTTCTACAGCGACCAGCAGGTCAGCCACGAGCTGCAGGCCAACTACGACGGCGGCGGCCGCGCGCGCGGCGTGATGGGCATCTACGCCTTCGACGGCGAGGCCGGCGGCCAGGTCCTCAACAACTTCTTCAACCTGTCCTTCGGCGACACCCAGGGCATCGTCTACACCAAGAGCATCGCCGCCTACGCCGACTGGACCTTCGACCTGACCGAGCAGCTCAAGCTCGACGTCGGCGTGCGCTACACCGACGAGGACAAGCGCGCCAAGGTGCTCAACCGCGGCTATCGCGACGCCAGCTTCACCGTTCCCAACGGCGTGGTCGCGGCCAACTTCGACAAGCGCATCGGCTTCAAGAACACCTCGCCCAAGGTCTCGCTGGACTACCAGATCACCCCGGACATCCTGCTCTACGGCCTGGCCACGCGCGGTTTCAAGTCGGGCGGCTACAACATCCGCGCCCAGGCCACCGCGGTGCCGCGCTCGGCCGAGCCGTTCGACGACGAGGTCGTCGACAGCTACGAGATCGGCAGCAAGATGTCGTTCCTGGACCAGACCATGTTCTTGAACCTGGCCTACTTCCACAACAAGTACAAGGACATCCAGCTGTCGGTGTTCACCGCCTACGACAGCAACGGCGACGGCACCAACGATGCCTTCTTCGGCGACTTCACCAATGCCGGTTCCGGCACGGTCGACGGCCTGGAAGTCGAGTACCAGTGGCTGCCGAACCAGAACTGGCTGATCTCCGGCAACCTGGCCTGGCTGGACGCGAAGTACGACGAGTTCCTGTACGCCGGCGTCAACATCGCCAAGGAGCAGGAGTTCACCAACGCTCCGGAATTCTCCGGCGCGCTCAACGTCGAATACCGCACCGACCTGGCCAGCGGCGGCAACTTGGCCGCGCGCGTGGGCTACAGCTACCAGAGCGACGTGGTCGCGACCACCGAGATCGTGCGCACCGGCGCGGTGCCGATCACCCAGGACGGCTACGGCCTGATCAACGCCGGCGTGACCTGGAAGAGCGGCGGCCCGTGGACGGTATCGCTGCAGGGCACCAACCTGGCCGACAAGGAATACCGCACCACCGGTTACAGCCTGAACTCGGCCCTGGGCGTGTTCACCGGTTTCTACGGCGCGCCGCGCCAGTACACGCTGTCGGTGCGCTACGACTTCTGATCGGCAGCGGCGGCGGATCGAACACGTCCGATCCGTCGCCGCAGGCCAAGGGGAGGGCGGTGGTTCGCGGTCGAGCGCCCGTCTGGGGAGACCGGGCGCTCGATCGCGGCTCACTTCGCTCCCGCACGGGGATACGCCGTCCGTTTCGACCCGCCGCCAGCGATCCCGCGGCCTTCTGTGGGAGCGGCGTGAGCCGCGATCGCTTTCCCCGCGCCGCGCCATGCAAGGCCGGCATCGCCGCCGCCTCCGCCGCATCCGCCGCATCGCCTGCGTCGCGCCCTGGCCCTGATCGCCGGCTACGTTATTCTCAGCCGATGCCGCCGCAACGCCACCCATGCTGAGCCTCACCGCCGTCGCCCTGGCCAGCATGGCCTGGCTGGCGCTGATGTTCGGCACCGCGCTCTACGCCGAGCGCCGGCCGGCCGTACTGGCGCGGCATTGGCGGCATATCTATTCCCTGTCGCTGGCGGTGCACTGCACCTCCTGGACCTTCTACGGCACCGTGACCCAGGCCGCGCGCTACGGCTGGCCGCTGCCGCCGACCTTCCTCGGCTCGATCCTGCTGTACGCGCTCGCGGTCGGTTTCATGATGAAACTGGTGCGGCTGGCGCGCGAGACCAACGCGACCTCGCTGGCGGACCTGATCGCGACGCGATTGGGCAAGGATGCCTGGCTGGCCGCGACCGTGACCCTGATCGCCGCGCTCGGCCTGATCCCCTACATCGCGCTGCAGCTCAAGGCCGTGGCGATGAGCTTCGCGATGCTGACCACGCGCTCGCCGGATGCGGTCGCATCGCCGGCCTGGCAGGACAGCGCGCTGTACGTGGCGCTGGCGATGGCGCTGTTCGCGATGCTGTTCGGCACCCGCCGCGCCAGCGCCGCCGAGCACAACCGCGGCCTGGTCCTGGCGATGGCGTTCGAGTCGGTGTTCAAGCTCGCCGCGATGCTGTCGCTGGGCCTGTTCGTGTGGTTCGGCCTGGACGTGCCGACGACGGCGGCCGCGCCGCCGCCGCCCGCGGACCCGGCCGGCGGCTTCGCGCCGCTGGTGCTGCTGGGCGCGCTGGCGATGTTCATCCTGCCGCACCAGTTCCATGTCGGCGTGGTCGAGTGCCGCGACGAGGGCGACGTGCGCACGGCGCGCTGGCAGTTTCCGCTGTACCTGGTGCTGATCGCGCTGCCGGTGCTGCCCTTGGCCAAGGCCGGGCAGGCCTTGCTGGGCGGCAGCGGGGTGCCTTCGGATCTGTACGTGCTGGCGCTGCCCTTGTCGCAGGGGCACGAAGGGCTGGCCCTGTTCGCGTTCCTCGGCGGGCTCAGCGCAGCCACCGGCATGGTCGTGGTCAGCACGCTGACCCTGAGCCTGATGATCGGCAACCACTGGTTCGCGCCGGGTCTGCTGCGCGGGCTGTGGTCGCGCAACGACGGCAGCGATCTGCGCGGTCACGTGCTGGCGCTGCGCCGCAGCGGCATCGTCGTGATCATGCTGCTGGCCTGGGCTTACAGCCGCCTGATCGCCGGCAGCGAAGCGCTGGCGGACGTCGGCGCGGTGTCGTTCTCGGCGCTGGCGACGCTGGCGCCGGCGCTGGGCTTCGCGGTGTGGCGGCCGCAGACGCCGCCGCGCGCGGCGGTGATCGGCGTGCTTGCCGGTTTCGCCGCCTGGGCCTGGGTGCTGCTGCTGCCGATGATGCTGTCGGCGCGCGGCGTGGCTCCGGCCTGGCTGGAGAACGGGCCGTTCGGCCTGGGCTGGCTGTCGCCGGAAGGGCTGTTCGGGCTCACCGGCTGGAGCCGGCTCGGGCGTGCGGTCGGCGCCAGCCTGTTCGTGGGCACGCTGACCACGGTGATCGCGGCGGTGTGGCGGCGCGAGGCGCCGCGGCGCGCGCAACGCGGCCTGGACGTGCAGACCCTGCGCGACACCGGCCTGCGTTTCCTGCCGCGCGAGCGCGTCGCGCAACTGCTGCAGGGCGTGCCCAGCGGCGAAGCGGTGGCGGCGCAGATCGAGGCCCGGGTCGAACGCGAACTCGCGGCGGTGCTGGGTTCGGCCTCGGCGCGCGTGCTGCTGGACGCCGCGCGCCGCGACGCCGGACGCGATCTGGACACGGTCGCGGCGATCGTCGGCGAGGCTTCTGCCGACCTGCGCTTCAACCAGCGCGTGCTGGAAGCGGCGCTGCAGAACATGAGCCAGGGCATCAGCGTGGTCGACGCGCAGTTGCGCCTGGTGGCCTGGAACCGGCGCTACGCCGAGCTGTTCGATTTCCCGCCCGAACTGCTGCAGGTCGGGCGTCCGATCGCCGAACTCTCGCGCTGGGCCTTGCAGCGCATGCCGCCCTCGGGCCGGCCCTTGCAGGGCCAGCTCGAACGCGCGCTGGAACGGCGCCTGGCGTTCATGCGCGCCGGCACCCCGCACCTGTCCGAACGCGTGCTGCCCGACGGCAGCATCGTCGAGATCCGCGGCAACCCCATGCCCGGCGGCGGCTTCGTCGCCACTTTCACCGACGTCACCGCGTTCCGCCGCGCCGAGGCCGGGCTGATCCAGGCCAACGAAACCCTGGAACAGCGCGTGATCGAGCGCACGACCGATCTGGAGATCGCCAAGGGCGAAGCCGAACGCGCCAACGACGCCAAGAGCCGCTTCCTGGCCGCGATCGGCCACGACCTGATGCAGCCGCTGCACGCCGCGCAGTTGTTCGCCGACGCGCTGTCGCAGCAGGTGCAGGGCGCGCAGCAGCGCGAAACCGTGGCCCAGATCAGCGGCGCGCTGGATTCCACCGGCGACCTGCTGACCGGCTTGCTCGACATGTCGCGCCTGCAGGCCGGCGGCCTGGTGCCGCAGCCGCGCGAGTTTCCGCTGGCCGAGGTGCTGGAGCCGCTGGCTTCGGAATTCGGCGCGATCGCGGCCGCGCGCGGGCTGCGCTTCCGCTTCATCGCCACCGACGCCTGGATCCACAGCGACCCGCAGCTGCTGCGCCGGGTGCTGCAGAACTTCCTCGCCAACGCGGTGCGCTACGCCCTGCGCGGCAGCGTGCTGCTGGGGGTGCGTCGCGACGGCGGCCACCTGCGCATCGAAGTGCACGACACCGGCCCGGGCATCGCCCTGGAACATCAGGTCGCGATTTTCGAGGAGTTCCGCCGTGGCGAAGACGCGCCTGGGCAGGGCCTGGGCTTAGGTCTGTCGATCGCCGACCGCATCGCCCAGCTGCTGGATGCGCCGCTGAGCCTGCGCAGCCATCTCGGCCGCGGTACCGCATTCGCGGTGCGGGTGCCGCGGGTGCCCGCGCGCGGCGCGCATACCGGCGCCTACGCCGGGGCGCATCGCGCGCGCGGCCGCGCCGGCCTGCGCGTGCTCGCGGTCGACAACGATGCGCAGGCGCTGGCGGCGCTGGCCGAACTGCTGCGGCGCTGGGGTTTCGAAGTCGCGACCGCGGCCGACGGCGAGCATGCCCGGCAGCTGATGCACGATGCGCCGGCCTCGCTGTGGCTGTTCGACTACCATCTCGACCGCGGCGATACCGGCGTCGCCCTGGCCGAACGCCTGGCGGCTGAGTTCGGGCCGCGGCCGAGCCTGATCCTCAGCGCCGACAGCGGCGAGAGCGTGCGTCGCGCCGTGCACGAGGCCGGGCTGTCGCTGCTGACCAAGCCGCTCAAACCGCTGGCGCTGAAGTCGGTGCTGGACCGGATGCTGGCGGCGCGCGAGTTGGAGTGTTCGTAGCTGGAGTCGGCTGCGGTCACTGCAGCGCCGTATCCGAGTTGTCGGGTGGGCATCGAGTGCCGGCTCTCGCAATAGCGCGATGGGCGCTCGACCCGCATCCACGCAGTCGCGCCGCCATCGACCTCCGTTCCTCGCAATGATGCGATGCGCAACGTCCCATCGATGAATGCGACGATTTTCTTGCGCTGCGTCCAGGAATCGCGCATCGCCGCGGCTTTCCGGCGACCTGCGGCCCGGGCCTGAGATAGGGTCCGCCCGGCAGGGGGTTCGCGTTTCAAAGGAGAGGAACGATGAAGACCAAGTCGATGGTGCTGTCGTATATGTTGGCGGCCGGTATCGGCCTGTTCGCGGCGCTGCCCGCGCAGGCTTCGTGTCAAAGCATCTGCGTGCGTCTGTACAACATCTGTCTGGCCAGCGGCGAGACGCCGGCCGCGTGCGAGGCCGAACGCGCGGCGTGCTTCGCCGATTGCGGGTCCGGGGGCGGGGCCATGGCCCTGACCCTGCAGCCGCACAAGCAAACGTGCGAGGCGGCGGCGCAGCGGGCGCAGTGCGACTACCGCGCGCCGCAACGGCTGCGGTTGAGCGCGAGCTGATTCGGGTCCGGATCGGTTCCGGATTGGGCCCGCGTCGGGAGCGGCGTCCATCGGCGCCGCTCCCCTTGCTGGGTATCCCTGCTTCCTGTGGGAGCGGCGTAAGCCGCGATCGCGGCATTCAGTAACGACGCAAGCTCGCTCGCCCATGCTCTGCTTTGCATGAGGAGCCGAATCTCGTCGCCGGAGGAGTGTCCTTATCGCGGCTTACGCCGCTCCCACAGGAAGCGGCGGCATCGCTCAGTCGGCGATCCGGCGCGCCGGATCGCTGAGTTCGAGTTCGCGCAGGACCACGCCGGCCTGGGTGCGGTTGCGCACGCCGAGACGGTCGAAGATCGCCGACAGGTGAGCCTTGACCGTGCGTTCCTGCACGTCCAGGCGGTCGGCGATCTGCTTGTTGAGCAGACCGTCGGCGACCAGGGCCAGCACCCGGAACTGCTGCGGCGACAGGCTGGCCAGGCGCGCGGCGAGGTCGGCGTCGGCCGTGGCGCTGTCGGTGCGCGCGACCGCGGCGCGCAGCGAGGCCGGCAACCATTGCTCGCAAGCCAGCACGGCACGGATCGCGTCGCGCAGCTCGTCCAGGCCCGAACTCTTGGGCAGATAGCCGGCGGCGCCGTGGTCGAGCGCGCGCCGGACCACGCGTGGGTCGTCGTTGGCCGAGACCACGACCACCGCCACGCCCGGGTACTGGGCGCGGATCGCCGCCAGTCCGGCCAGGCCATGGTTGCCGGGCATGTGCAGGTCGAGCAGGACCAGGTCGATCCCCGGTTCGGCGTCGAGCACGGCGAGTACGCCGTCGAGGGTGTCGGTCTCGCGCACCTGGGTGTCGGCGACCGCGTCCGCGGCGGCCTGGCGCAATGCGGCGCGGAACAGCGGGTGGTCGTCGGCGATCAGCAGGGTCGGCATCTTCGCTAGCCTAGCGCACCGGGCCGCCGCGCACGGCGGGCCTGTACGAAAGTACGATGAGGGCGCAACGGCGGCTTGCTACGCTCGGCGTATGAATCCGCCCAATAGAAAGCCGCCCGTCCTGCGTGCCGCCGCGGCCTGCGCCGCACTGCTCGTTCCCTTCGTGCTCGCCGCCTGCGCCAGCGGCGGCGCGCGCCTCGCCAAGGAGTCCGCGCCGATGTTCACCGCGCAACGCGTCAGCGAGCACCGCGGCGACGACGATCTGCTCACCGCCGGCCTCGGCTTGGCCGGGCTGCGCGCGCTGGCGCCGCCGGCGTTCGCGCAGGCCGACGCGCCCAGCGTGGCGGAGCTGCGCCGGCGCGCGATCTGGGCCAACTGGCGTGGTATCGCCGACCTCGCTCCGGGCGGTGGTTACGGCGAGCTCTACGGCAGCACCGTCGCGGTGCCGGGCCGTGAGTTCAGCGCTCTGGCCACCGTGCCCGGCGCCAGCAAGCCGCACCGCGTGCTGGTGCAGGTGCCGGACGGCTTCGACGCCGGCAAGCGTTGCGTGGTGGTCGCCGCTTCCTCGGGCTCGCGCGGGATCTACGGCGCGATCTCGGTCGCCGCGGCCTGGGGCCTGCCCAAGGGCTGCGCGATCGCCTACACCGACAAGGGCACCGGCACCGATTACTTCGATCTGGACGCGGGCGAGGGCGTGCGCGCCGACGGCACGGTCGGCGCGCGCGACGCGACGCTGGCGTTCCCGCCGGACGCGGCCGTCGGCGTCACCGGCATCGCCTTCAAGCACGCGCATTCGACCGACAACCCCGAGGCCGACTGGGGCCGGCACGTGAAGCAGGCCGCGCAGTTCGCCTTGCATGCGTTGGACCAGGCGCTGCCGCAATCGGCTCCGTTCACCTTCGCCAATACCCGGGTGATCGCGGTCGGTATTTCCAACGGCGGCGGCGCGGTGCTGCGCGCGGCCGAACTCGAAGGTGACTGGTTGGACGCGGTGGTCGCCGGCGAACCCAGCGTGCTCGCCGAAGGCGGCCGCGCCCTTTACGACTACACCACGCAGGCCGCGCTGCTGATGCCCTGCGCGCTGCTCGATCCCGCCCTGGGCCCGCTGCCGCAGCCGCCGCTGGCGGCCCAGGTCGCGCCGCTGTGGACGCAGCGCTGCGCCTCGCTCAAGGCCGCCGGCCTGGTCGAAGGCGACGACACCGCGGCGCAGGCGCGTTCGGCGCACGAGCAACTCAGGGCCCAAGGCTGGACCGAGCAGGCGCTGCGCTCCGGCGCGCTGTCGGTCGGTTTCGACCTGTGGCGCGCGGTGGCGGTCACCTACGCCTCGGCCTACGGTCGCTATCGCGTCGGCGAGCACCCCTGCGGCTATTCGTTCTCGGCCTTGAATCCGGATTTCAGCCCGCGTGCGGCCACCGCCGCCGAGCGCGCGGCGTGGTGGGCCGATGGCAGCGGCATTCCGCCGGGCGCGGGCGTGGGCATCGTCGATAGCAAGATGCAGCTGCCCGATCCCGGTTTCGCCGGCCTGCAATGCCTGCGCGCACTGTGGCAAGGGCAGGGCGCCGACGCCGATCGCGTGCGCAAGGGCGTGGCCGAAACCCGCGCCGGCCTGCCGCGTGCGGGGCTGCCGGTGCTGGTGATCCACGGCAGCGACGACGGCCTGATTCCGCCCGCGTTCACCAGCGCGCCCTACGTGCGCCAGGCCCAGGCGGCCGGACGCGACGTGCGCTACTGGCAGGTGCGCAACGCCCAGCACTTCGACGCCTTCCTCGGCCTGCCGGACTACGGCGCGCGTTATCTGCCGCTGCTGCCCTACGTGTACGAGGCGCTGGATCGGGTCTCGGCGCACCTGGACAGCAGCGCGCCGCTGCCGGCCGACGCGACCATCGCGACCGTGCCGCGCGGCGCCGGCAAGCCGATATCGGCGGCGAATCTGGCGATGCCGCGCTGAGGCGCTCGCGGCCTCGACCGGGTCGAGGCCGTCCTGTGACGACAGGAACGAGCTCAGTCGCGTTCGCCAGCCCGCGTCATCGCGACTGACCTCGCTCTCAGCAGACGCCGCCATGACGGGCCGTCGCGGCACGCCCTGACATAGGGCTTCCGCGTCAGATTCCTGTCCGCTCAGCGCATCGCCGCGGGCAACCGCGCCCCTCCGCCCATTCGTCAAGCCCTTGCCTGCCTCGCACCGCCTTTGGCAGGCTGTCGGTTTCCACCACCGGTCCTCGTCCGCGACGGCCGGCCCAGGGAGCGCCGCATGAAGCGCCATTTTTCGATGCTCCGCGATTTCCACCTTGCGGACTGGTTCACCCTCGCCAACGCCTTCTGCGGCACCGGCGCGATCTTCGCGGCGATGCGTTTCCTGCAGGAGGGCGGGGTGCGCGATCTGATGATCGGCATGGCCCTGATCCCGCTGGCCTTCATCTTCGATGCGCTGGACGGCCGCGTCGCGCGCTGGCGCAAGTCTTCGTCCACGCTCGGGCGCGAGCTGGATTCGCTGGCCGACGTGATCTCTTTCGGCGTGGCTCCGGCCGCGCTGGCCTACGCCTGCGGCCTGCAGGGCGGCTGGGACTGGGCGGTGCTGAGCTACTTCGTCGGCTGCGGCGTGAGCCGCCTGGCGCGCTACAACGTCACCGCCGAGGCGCTGGCGGGCGAGGACGACAAGGTCAAATACTTCGAAGGCACGCCGATCCCGACCAGCCTGCTGCTGGTGGTGGTGCTGGCGGTCGCGGCCTGGCAGGGCGCGATCGGCCAGGATCTGTGGCTGGGCGTGGTCCGGCTCGGCCCCTGGCAGTTCCACCCGCTGGTGCTGATGTTCGCGCTCTCGGGCTCGCTGATGATCAGCAAGACCTTGCGCATCCCCAAGCCCTGAACGGGTCCCCCGGCGCGTGCGCGCGAGCCACGGCGCGGCGCGGCGCGAGCGACCTGGGTCGCGATGGGGCCTGCGGCCTTCTATGCCGCCACGACCGTTGCCCGCATCGACCTTAGGGCGATGCGAGGCGGCTGATTCGCCCGATCGCGTGCCGCCCGGCACAGGCTGACGCGACGCAACATCGCGTTGTTATGATCGACCCAAACTTGGAGGGTGCGATGGCCAATCACGGATTCGGCGGTTTCAAGCCAGGCGGCGGCTTCGATGCGGGCAGCTTTGGACAGGGCGGCCTTGGACAGGGCGGCTTCGGACAAGGCGGCTTCGGACAAGGCGACTTCGACGCGGTCGCGCGCCAGTACTGGAACGCCTGGGGCGAAATGATGCGCGGCGCGCCCGCGCCGACCCAGACCGCGGCGCCAGGCTGGAACGAGGCCGTGCAGTGGTGGTCGCAGTTGGCCCAGGGCGGCCGCAGCGAGGCCAACGAGGCGCTGGAGCGTTTCAACACGCAGGCGCGCGGCTGGTTCGGGCAGATGCAGCAGCTGGCGGCGCAGTTCGCCGGCCGCGACGCCTCCGCCGGCGACATCGCCCAGGCCTGGAAGCAGGCGCTGGGCGGCGCCGGCGCCAATCCCTTCGCCGACGTGTTCGGCAGCATGCGCGGCCCGGGCCAGAACGATCTTTCGCAGTGGCTGGAACAGGCCGCGCCATATCTGCAGCAATGGCAGCGCGATGGCCAGTCCTGGCTGGGCATGCCCGCGTTCGGCTTCGCCCGCGAGCACCAGGAACGCCTGCAGGCGCTGGCCTTGGCGCAGTCGAACTACCAGCAGCAAAGCCAGGCCTACAACGCCCTGATGGCCGAAGCCGGGCAGAACGCGTTCGCGCGCTTCGAGGACAAGCTCGCCGAGCGCAGCGAACCGGGCCGCCAGCTGCAGTCGGCGCGCGCGCTGTTCGATCTGTGGATCGACGCCGCCGAAGACGCCTACGCCGAGATCGCGCTGTCGCCGCGTTTCCGCGACGCCTATGCCGCGCTGGTCAATTCGCAGATGAAGCTGCGCGGCGCGATCCAGACCGAAATCGAGCACGCGACCGGCCAGTTCGGCATTCCCACCCGCACCGAGATCGACGCCGCGCACCGCAAGATCGTGCAGCTGGAACGCGAAGTGCGGCGCCTGCGCGACGCCATCCAGGCGCCGGCGCCCGCGCGCGCGAACCCGCGCACGAGCGAGCCGGCCGCCAACGACGCTGCGCGCGCCAAGCCAGTACCTGCGCCTGCACCGAAACCAGCGGCGACGGCGAAGCAGGCCAGCGCCAGCAAACCCGCCGCGAAGAAAGCCGCCGCGAAGAAATCGGCGATCGCCCGTCCGCAACCGCCGGCGCGGCCGGTCGCGAGCAAGGCTGCCGCCAAGCAGGCCAGCAAGCCGACCAAGGTGAGCAAGCCGGGCAAGGCCGGCAAGACCCAGGGAGCGCGCTGACATGACTGGTCCGATCCAGTTCACTCCCGAATCGCTGGCCCAGGAAGCGATGCGCACCCAGGCCAAGCTGCGCGCCGGCCTGGACACCTTGCGCGAGGTCGACGACGTCGACTACGGCGCGACCCGCAAGGAAGAAGTCTGGCGCGACGGCAAGGTCGTGCTGTACCGCTACCGCGGCGAAACCGCGCCCACGGCCAAGGTGCCGCTGCTGATCGCCTACGCCCTGGTCAACCGGCCGTACATGGTCGATCTGCAGTCGGACAAGTCGATCGTGCGCGGCCTGCTCGAGCGCGGCGAGGACGTCTACATCCTCGACTGGGGCTACCCCGACCGCTCCGACCGCTACCTCGAACTCGAGGACTACATCCAGCGCTTCCTCGGCGGCGCCGTGGACTACCTGCGCGGCGCCCACCGCATGGATGCGGTCAACCTGCTCGGCATCTGCCAGGGCGGCGCGTTCTCGCTGTGCTACAGCGCCCTGAACCCGGGCAAGATCCGCAACTTCATCGCCATGGTCACGCCGGTGGATTTCCACACCGGCGACAACATGCTGTCGAACTGGACCCGCAACCTCGACGTCGATCAGTTCGTCGACACGCTCGGCAACGTGCCGGCCGACCTGATGAACTGGTGCTACCTCACGCTCAAGCCCTGGCGCCTGTTCGTGCAGAAGTACGTCGGCCTGGTCGACATCCTCGACGACAAGCGCGCGCTGGAGGATTTCCTGCGCATGGAAAAGTGGATCTTCGACTCGCCCGACCAGGCCGGCGAAGCCTTCCGCCAATTCATCAAGCAGTTCTACCAGGGCAACGGCTTCGTCAAGGGCGGCATCGACATCGGCGGGCGCGCGGTCGACCTGCGCTATCTGGACATGCCGGTGCTGAACATCTACGCCGAGCAGGACCATCTGGTCCCGCCCGACGCTTCGCGCGCGCTGCGCGGGCTGGTCGGCACCACCGACTACACCGAACTCTCGTTCAAGGGCGGCCACATCGGCATCTACGTGTCCAGCCGCGCCCAGCGCGAAGTGCCCAGCGCGATCCACGAGTGGCTGGAGCAGCGCTCGCGCTGAAGGCCGGAGGGCAGGGCCCGGCTTCAGGGCCCTGACGCCTGCGGCACGACAGTCCGCGCACCGTCGCGCTAGGCTAGGGCCCCCACGCCCGAGACCGCCCCGCGTATGCGCCGTCTGCTCGTACCGCTGCTGCTGATCCTGCTCGCCGCCTGCCGCGGCACCGCTCCGGCGGCCGATACCGCCGCGGCTTCGCCCGTACCGGCGACTGCGCCGGCTGCTGCGGCGCCCGCGCCCGCGCAGCCGAAAGCCCCCAACGACTGGGCCCGATTCGAACCCGACATCGCCGCCTTCGAGGCCGAAGACAGTCGCGTGCGCCGCATGCCCGGCGCGGTGGTGTTCGTCGGCAGTTCCTCGTTCCGGCTGTGGACCACGCTGCACGAGGATCTGCCCGGCATCGTTGCGATCAACCGCGGCTACGGCGGCTCGCGCGTGTACGACTCGGTCCATTACGCCGACCGCATCGTCACCCCGTACCAGCCGCGCGCGGTGGTGTTCTACGCCGGCGACAACGACCTCCAGGAAGGGCGCACGCCGCGCGAAGTCGCCCAGGATTTCGCGGCCTTCGTCGAGCGCGTGCGTGCGGCGCAGCCGAAGCTGCCGGTCGCCTTCGTCTCGATCAAGCCCAGCCCGGTGCGCGCGCAGCTGCTGCCGCAGGTGCGCAGCGCCAACCTGCTGATCCGCGAATACGCCGCCAGCCACCAGGTCGCCTATCTGGATGTCTACACGCCGATGCTCGACGCCCGGGGCCAGCCGCGCGAGGAGCTGTTCGTCGCCGACCGCCTGCACATGAACGAAAAGGGCTATGCGATCTGGGCGGGCGTGCTCGGTCCCTGGCTGCGTGGGTTGTAATGCCGGCATGAATACGCGTCTGTCCGCCGTCCTGTTCGCGCTGTTGGCCCTGGTCGCGGCCCCGGCCCAGGCCGCGCCGCCGCCGCAGGCCGAGCGCGAGATCGAACAGCTGATCGCCGCCCTGGCGCGCTCGGGCTGCCAGTTCCAGCGCAACGGCAGCTGGTACGACGCGGGCCAGGCCCAGGCCCATCTGCGCAAGAAGTACGCTTACCTGCGCAAGCGCGACATGGTCGCCAGCGCCGAGCAGTTCATCGAGCGCGCCGGCAGCGAAAGCAGCATGAGTGGACGCGCCTATCAGATCCGTTGCGGTACCGCCGCGGCGCTGCCGTCGGCGAACTGGCTGCGCGCGCGCCTGAACGAAATTCGCGGCAAGCCCGCAGCCAAACCGGCCGCCGCGCCGCCGCCGCGCTGAGGCGTTAGACTGCCGGCGTCGCCGCCAGGAGCGTGTATATGAGCCAAGCATCGCGACCCTTCGTCCGTTCGCGCCACGACCGCATGATCGCCGGCGTGGTCGGCGGCATCGCTCAGCGTTTCGGCTGGAACGCGACCCTGCTGCGCGCGATCTACGTGATCGTGTCGATCGCCTCGGCCGCGTTTCCCGGCATCCTCGTGTACCTGATCCTGTGGCTGCTGATGCCCGAAGAGGGCTCTTCCTGAATCCGCAGCTGCGCGTCGTCGGTCGCGCGCTCGGCGTCGTCTGGGCGTCGCCGGTGAGCGTGTTGGGCCTGCTCGCGGGCGTGGTCGGAATGGCCTTCGGCGCTCACGCCCACCTGCGCCGGCGCGAGTTCGCGCTGGTGTTCCACCGCTGGCCCTGGGGGCCGGGCGGCGCGATCACCCTCGGCAACGTGATCCTGCACACCGGCGACAGCCTGGATTCGCCCTGCGTGACCTATGCCCATCGCGCAGGTCACGGCGACGAGCCGGACATCCAGCTCGCCGACCACGAACGCGCGCACGTCTACCAGTACATGGTGCTGGGGCCGCTGTTCCTGCCGCTGTACCTGCTCTGCGGCGGAGTCAGCGTGCGCAACCGTTTCGAGCGCGCCGCCGACCGTTATGCCCAGTCCGGCCGCGGCTGGTGGCCTTGGACGAAGTGATGTGGGCCATCGTTACAGAAATTTGACCGGGTCCTAACGCTGCCGCGGATATCCTTCCAGCGTCGGAGAAAAACCAACGGGCGCAAGCCCGATGCAACCGCTCCGACACGGAAGGCCCGGCCACCGAGGTAACACTCGAAGACTGGGCCTTCTCATTTTTGCGGCATCTATCCGCAAAACCTTTCTGGCCCCCTGTGGGAGCGGCGTAAGCCGCGATCGCGCGATCCCACGCGCCCGCGCGGCCATCGGCAAGCTCATCGCGGCTTACGCCGCTCCCACAGAAAGCGGCGAAGGTGCTTGGGGCTGCAGCGTTGGTGCGGGAACGGGAGCCGGATCCCCAGCGCTCGCGGATCGTCGCTATCGGCGAGTTCTTCGCGGCTTACGCCGCTCCTACAGAAAGCGGCGAAGGTGCTTGGGGCTGCAGTGCTCGCGGATCGTCGCCATCGGCGAGTTCTTCGCGGCTTACGCCGCTCCTACAGAAAGCGGCGAAGGTGCTTGGGGCTGCAGCGCTCGCGAATCGTCGCTGTCGGCGAGTTCATCGCGGCTTACGCCGCTCCCACAGAAAGCAATGTACGCCGCGCCACAGAACGCGATGCCGGCGCTCAGCCTTGCAGCGGCAACACCGCCGCCGTCTCGCCGCCGGGCGCGGCATCCGGGCCGTAGCGCCTTTCCACGAACACGATCGACTCCGAGCCGACCAGCACGATGGTGCTGCAGCGGGTGCCGTAGCGTTCGCCGCGCACGAACGGCGGCGACAGCACGCGTTCGAGTTCCAGGCCGACGCCGGTATCGGGCAGTTCCGCATCCGGCGCGGGCGTGGTGTCGGCGAGCGCGGCGAACAGCGGTCGCAAGGCCGCGGCATCGGGCCGGGCCTGTGCGGACGCGGGCGAGTCCAGCCAGGCCGAGAGCGCGCGCGTGGCGTGGCCGCTCTTGGGCCACTGCGCATCGAAGGCGCCGTTGGACATGGCGTGCACGCCGGGCGCGATCGGGTATTCGGTGTATGTCGGGTAGTTGCTGGCGAAAGCCAGCGCCTGTCCGTCCCACAGCACCAGGTTGAAGCGGCCGTAGTCGGGCGCCTGTTCGCGTACCGTCGCCAAGGTCTCGTGCGCGGATGCGCTGCCGCGCACGAAGCCGCGCACCAGCGCGCCGCGCGAACGCGGCGCGGCATCGGGCGCGAGGCCGGCGCGGACGTTGGTGACTGCGGCCAGGCGCCCGCGCGTGGACACCATCAGCCAGCCGCCGCCCTGGACCAGGTCGCGGCCGCCATAGACGTCGGGCGATTCGGGGTCGGGACCGGCCGCGGCGGCGGCGCGCACGTGCGATTCGTCGCGGTTGGCGATCAGGGCGAGTGGGTAGCGCGAATGGCTACGCCAGGACAAAGCGATCAGGCACATGCTGCGATGCTACCGCGGACGCGGCCGATTGCCGCGCCCGCATGCGCTCAACGATGGCGGACGATGCGCGGGTCGCTGAGCAGACGTGCGAGGTAGCCGCGGCGTCCGCTCGAACGCGGCGATTCGGCTTGCGTGTCCGGCGCCAGCATCGCCGGTTGCGAGGCCATGCCCATGCCGGCGCCCACGCCCGCGCCCTGCAACGCAAGATCGGTGCCTTGGACGATACCCAGCGGCGCATAACCGCTGTAGCCGGGGAACACCGTGCCGAGCTGGTTGTTGCCCATGCGCCGGACCAGGATTTCCGACAGCACCCGGCGGTGGTCGGTGGTCACCGGCACGTCGCCGTAGTACGCCGACAGCGTTTCCGGATTCAGCCCCGGCCACTGGCCGTAAAAGCGGCGGCCGTTGACCGCGCCGCCCATCACCATCACCGGATTGCCGTAGCCGTGGTCGGTGCCGCGGTTGGCGTTCTCGCGCACGCGGCGGCCGAACTCCGACTGCACCACCGTGGTCACGCGGGACAGGTGGCCGCTGGCCGCGAGTTCGTTGTGGAACGCGGCCAGCGCCGCCGAGAGTTCGGCGATCTTGTTCTGGTAGTAGTGATAACCGCTGCCGGCGCTGCCCTGGCCGTCGTGGGTGTCCCAGCCGCCCAGGTCGAGGGTGGCGTAGCGCAGGCCGAGGTTGAAGCGGATCGACTGCGCGATGGTCCACAGCTGTTCGGCGAAATTGCCGGTCGGCCAGTTCGCCGGCAGCGGCGCGTAGGTCTGCTGCGCGATCACCCGCAGCGAACCGTCGGCGCGCAGGCCGCCGATCTCCAGGCCGGTGTTGCCGTTCCACATCGAGGCCAGGGTTTCGTTGACGCCGCGCAGGCCCGCCGGCGAATCCGAGCGGGTCTTCTGCCACTGCCAGGCGCCGGAATCGAGCGCGAAATCCGACGGCCGCCCCATGGTCAGCGCGCGGGTGGTGCCGTTGAGGTTGGCCGGCTGGCGGTTGTTCACCGCCAGCGCCGGCATCGCCTCGGCACCGCTGGTGCCGGGCTGGGTGTTCATCGCACGCGCCAGCCAACCCACGCCGCCGCCCTGGCCGGGCGTGCCGAGGTCGATCGACAGCTGGGCGTCGAAATGGCTGCGCGTGACCGAGGTCAGCAGGCCGCAGGCGTGCACGATCGCGAGCTGGCCGGTGTTCCAGATGTCGCGCAGCCCGGTCGCCGACGGATGCAGGCCGAAGCCGGTGCCCGCGCCGCCGGCCAGGGTCAGTGGCAGCGCGCCGTAGGTGCCGCTGGTGGCGATCTGCAGCGCCGGCCGCGCCTGTTCGTAGAACGTGCGGTCGCTGCCGTCCACCGGCACCACCAGGTTGAGGCCGTCCATGCCGCCGCGCAGGAACAGGAACACCACGGTGTCGTGCGCGTTGGCCGCCGCTTGCGCGTCGCCGGAGAACAGCAGGGTCGGGCCGACCGCGCCGACCGCGGCGGTGGCGGCGCAGGCCTTGAGGAAGTGACGGCGGCTGAGGGTGATCGAAGGCATGGCGGTTTCCTCAGCGGCTCAGGAATTCGGGCGTCATCAACACCAGCGACACCATGCTGCGCAGGCGTTGCTGGTTGTAGTGGCGCTTGAGGTCGGTGCCGGCCCAGGTGTCGGTGTCGGTGATCACGTAGCTCGCCGGATCGCCGTTCTGGGCCATGAACGCGATCAGCGACTGGCGCCGCGCCGCGTCGGGCAGGTAGCCGAGCAGACGCCGGCACCAGTAGTCGACCAGGTTGGGCGCGGTCCAGCTGGCGACCTCGCTGCGGCTGAGCTGCAGGATCGGCAGCAGCGGCACGCTGGTATCGCTGGTCTCGGTGAGCCAGTTGAGCATCTTCCACGTGGTCGCGTAGGTGCTCGCGCCCGACCAGGCCAGGCCGGTGTCGGGATAGCCGTTCGGTGCCGGCCAGTCGTAGGGCGCATGGCCGGTGAAGCCGAAGCGGTACAGAAAATCGTCAGACTTCGAATGCGCCGGGCGCAGGGTCCAGTCGCTGCCGCTGGCGCGCATCGCCGCGACGATGGCCTCGAACGGGCGCCGGTTCTTCTGCCCCCAGGCATTGCTGAAAGCGCTGGAGTTGAGGATATGGCGCAGCACGTGCTCGATCTGGTTCGGGCTCTGCCACTGCTGGCGGAACACCGCCGCGGCCGAGGCGACCAGGTCCGGCGGCGGCGTGTCGTTGACGAAACGCCGCACCAGCTTGGCGCAGACGAAGCGGGCGACGCCGGGATGGCTGGCCAGGCGGTCGAGCACGTCGCGGCCGTCCTTCATCGCCGGCTGCTCGGGATTGAGCAGCCGGCCGAGCACGAACTTCGGACCCGCATCGTGCCAGGCCTGGCGATAGACGAAGGTGCCGTCGTTCTCGGTCGGGTACTGCCAGTTCGCGTTCTTCAGGCTCCAGCCGGTGAACGCCGACGCGGTCTCGTACACGTCGATGTCGGTATAGCCGGACGGGTAGGCGGCGTCTTCGGGATCGGGCGGCACCAGGAAGGGATCGGTGAAGCCCAGGTAGCGGCCGGCGCCGAGGGTGTGCAGTTCCAGCAGTTCGCGCGCCCAGTTCTCGTTCGGGCCGGAGCGGCTGTTGGAGACGTTGTCGAGGTAGAACAGCATCGACGGGCTGCAGGCCACGTCCTCGAGCATGGTGCGGAAATTGCCGAACGCCGACTTGCGCAGCACGTCGCGGTCGTAATGCACGTACACCGGGCCGGAGGCGAAGTCGTTGGCGGTGACGTTGAAGTGGTCGTGCCAGAAATTGACCATCACCTCGCGCAGCTGGCGCTTGGAATAGGTCGCGCGCACGAAGGCCGCGCGCTGGATCTCCCAGGCCGGGCGCATGCGCACGTCGTAGACCGGATCGGGCACCACGTGGTCCGCCCACAGCTGGGTCAGCGACTTGCCCAGCGTGGTGTAGCCGGCCGCGCTCAGGCGCGCCTCTACCGCGCTGTCGTCGATCGCGGTCCAGTCCAGCTGCCAGTCGATGTAGTTCTGCAGGCGCTGGGCGTCGTTCGAGCCCAAACCGTTGAACTCCGCCAGCGCCGTCGGCGTGACGCCGTAGCTCATGTTGTTGAGCGCGCGGATCGCCAGACTGGGGCGGGCGAGGGTGACGAGCTGCGCCTGCGAATCGCGCGACATCGACGGCGCGCCGGCCATCTGCGGCGCGCCGGCCATCTGCGGCGCGCCGGCCATCTGCGGCGCATCGTCGCTCCATGTCGCTGCGGGCTGCGCCGCGGCGGTCGCGGCCTCCTGGATTTCCTGCGCGCGCGCAGAGTTCTCGAACCGCTGCGGCCGGATCCAACGACCCTTGCCGTAACGACGGAACAGGTGCGACTGCGCCAACGCCCGTTCGCGCCTGGCTTTGCGATTCATGACCGATTCCCCGGGACTTCCCCTTTGTCCAGCAGTATCCGGGCTGGCAGTGACAGGGGAACGCGAATCTAGTCACATAAATGGTGTCATTCGCCTGTTATGTGACTGCGGCAGGCGGCGTTGCGGGGCTGGCGATCGCTCGCAAGCCCTGGCCGTTGCCGGTGCCGGAAATAGGGATCGAACCGACACGCTTTGAGTGGCGACGGATTTCGAGTCCATAGGCGATTCCTCTATGGGTCGAGGCCCATCACTGGAATGCAAGCGTGAGGATGCGCAGCGCCTCCCGCGTTCGCCGGTCGCTGAGGTTGCTGTAGAGCACCACGTCCTGCGAGCGTATCGGCGGCAGCGACAGCAGCGCGCCGACGTCGACGGTGCCCGGCGGCGCCGCGCGCCGCGCCAGCACCGCCACCGCGAGGCCGGCGATCGCGGCGGCCCCCAGGATCGCGGCGCCCTTGCCGACGAAGACTTCGCGCCATTCGATGCCGGCCCGATCGAGCGCGCGCACCGCCTCGATGCGCACGCGACAGGATTCGCCCTGCGTCGCCAGCGGCAAGGGCTGGCCTGCGCGCGGCTCCCAGCCCGCCGCCGCGAACCACGAAAAGGATTCCGCGAACACCGCCTTGCCCCGCTTGCCGCGATCCTCCGGGCGCAGCACCAGCACCGCATCGAGTTCCCCCTGTTCCAGGCCCTGCATGAGCTCGTTGGTGCCGGCGATGCGTATCTCGACCAGCAGGTTCGGATCGTGGTCGCGCATCTGCCGCAACAGCAACGGCAGTTCGCTGCCGACCAGTTGCTGGTTGATGCCGATCGCCAACCGGCGCTGCTCGGTCTCGAAGGCGGCGGCCGCACGGTCGTGGGACGACACCAGTTCGCGCGCCACGCCGAGAAAGGCCAGTCCCTCGGCCGACAGGCGCACATGCCGCGGCGTGCGCTCCAGCAGGCGGCGGCCGAGCTGCTCTTCCAGGCGCCGCAGCTTGATGCTGACTGCGGACTGGGTGGTGCCCAGTACGTCGGCCGCCCGGGTGAAGCTCTGCAGGTCGGCCGCCAGCAGGAAAGCCCTGACCGCATCCACGTCCATCGCCTTCATCTGGATAGATTCGATTTCTATATGTCAGATATCCTTGTAGATGTATTTTTCATATCCATCAAGCGGCCTAGGATGGAGCGGTCGATCCCAACCATGAGGATTCACCGCGATGAAACCACTGACCGGCGCACTCGTCGCAATGCTGGCGGGCCTGGCCGCGCGCGACGCGCAAAAGCCGCCCCGCGCGTTCCCCTTGCAAGGCAGCTGGACCCTGGTCGCAGCGGACAAGGTCTTGCCCGATGGCCGGACCGCGCGCGACTACGGCGAGCACCCGAAAGGCAGGCTGGTCGTCGATGCCAAGGGGAGGTACTCGCTGCAGATCTTCAAGTCCGAGCGCCTGCCGTTCGCCCGCGACAGCAAGGCCGATGGCAGCGTCGACGAATTCAGATCCGCGGTCATGGGCAGCAGTACCCACTACGGCACGATGACGATCGAGCCAGCGGCAGGGCTGCTGGTGTTCTCGATCGAAGGTTCGTCCTTTCCCAACTGGGAAGGCACCACCCAGAAACGCCAGTACCGGTTCGACGGCACCGAACTGCGTTACAAGGTGCCGCCGCGAGCGGATGGGAGCATCCCGATTTCCGTGTGGCGCAGGCTGGATTGAGCCCGGCCTTATCTCGTTCGCAGTCCCCGATTCATGCTTCAACCGATGGAGTCTCCATGCCGCATTTCGTAGTCGACTGTTCTCAGGAAATACTTCAGATCCACAGCGAAGCATCGATCATCGCGCAGCTGCATCGTGTGGTGAGCGCATCGGGGCTGTTCGAGGAATCGGACATCAAGATTCGTGTCCATCCTTTCGCGACCTACGCCGTCGGCGGCGAACGCGAAGATTTCATCCACGTCTTCGCCTGGATCATGCAGGGACGCAGTGTCGAGCAACGCGCGGCCTTGTCGAAGGCCATCGTCGGCGAGCTGGCCCGGATGTTTCCGCTGCTTCCCCGCGTTGCCGCGAATATCGCCGAGTTCGAGCAGGCGACCTATTTCAATCGCGCCATGATGTGACTGCCCGGCTGGTCACAGAATGGTGCCATAGCGCTCTCGCTCTCATTCGAGAGCCAGATAGATTTAGGAACAGATGCCCGCTTTGGCTCGTAAGCGGATTTGCCCAGCGCTCCCGTAGTCCTGTCCGCGATGGCCGCAGTCATTCGACCAACGGTCGCGCTCTTGCTTCGACGTGTGCGGGGAAAGGTCCGACAGGGTCACAGGCCGGAGTATTGCCTGACCATTTCCAATCTTTCCGCCTCCGATGCGCTCCGGTTTCGCGCGTAGGCCTGTTCGGCGTCCGGACCGGCGAGATACAAGACCTGACCGGTTCCATCCGTCGCCGCCGTGAGAATGATTTCGGCAATGGACTCGGGGGTGGAATAGTTGCCGCGCCGCTGACCCATGGCGGCCATGACTTTGGACACGGTGTCGCTATAGGCATGCTCGCCGGTCTCGAAGGTGAGGGTCATCGAACGACCGGCGAAATCGGTGGCCACGCCTCCCGGCGCTATGGTCTTGGCGCGGATGCCAAACGGCGCGAGCTCGTACGACAGCGATTCGGTGAAGCCGATCACCGCGAACTTGGTTGCGTTGTAGAGGGAGAACAAAGGAAGCGAGATCAAGCCGCCGAGTGAGGCCACATTGATGATCGTCCCGCCGCCCTGGCGTCGCATCGCGGGCAGCACCGCGCGGGTTACGGCGAAGACACCGTCCACATTGGTCGCGAACTGGCGGCGGATCTGCTCGTCCGTCGCGGTTTCGAACGGGCCGAACACGCCATAGCCGGCATTGTTGACGACCGCATCGATACGGCCGAACGCTTCCAATGTGGCGGCGATGGCCCTTTCCACCGAAACCGGGTCGGTAACGTCGAGGGGCAGCACCTTCGCCTCCTGATATGGGACGAGGGCGGCACCGTCGGCCGGGTTCCGCATGGTGGCGGCCACACGCCAGCCGCGCTTGGCAAACAGGCGTGCGGTGGCTAGGCCGATGCCGCTGGAAGCGCCGGTGATCAGAACAACAGGGGTGGTTTCGTCAGGCATGACCGCCTCTCCATTAGTGAAAAAATATTCGGTTTTAGGGCAAAAAAATACTCAGGACCGGACCCCGTCCCAGCACAGCTGGAACGCGATCGATCGAGCCTCCTCGGTGTCGGCGATCGACCCCGCACGGATCAGCCGCGCGGTCTCGCGGACCGAACCGATGAACAACGAGGCCAGGAAAGGTGTCGGCACCGCCTTCAGGGCTTCCTGTCGCTGTCCCTCTTCGACAATCTGCAGCAATCCTTCGCCGAGCCGCGCGACATAGACGCGGCTGTCCTCGTTCATGAGGGAAGAACCGACAAACTGTTCCATGAAGCTGACCTGGTCATGCTGGCTCAGCCGATGATCGAGCATCCGGTTCCACACTCCGCGCATCCGCCCTTTGAGCGGCAGGCCGGGGTCGATGTCGGCGCCGTAGAACGCCAGGGCCTCCCGTTTGGCGCGGCGGTACACCTCGTTGAACAGTGCTTCCCTATCGGCGAAGTAGACGTAGAGCGTACTGGTGCCAATGCCGGCGGCCTTGGCGATCTCCGTCAGCGTCAGGCCAAGCAGCCCGCGCTCTGCCGCCAAACGGCAGGTCGCGGCGATTACGGCATCCAGCTTCTTTTCGTCCTTCTGCTTCATGGACGGCATCATAACCGAATATATTTTCGGTTTCAACCTGGCAAAGGGCGCCCGCTAGAAGCGTTGGACTATGTGTTCAGGCAAAGAGTCGCGGGCTACAGTTTTAGGCCCGCTACGCACACGGACACGTCCGCTTCGGGTCGGAAGCGGACATAGCAGCGTTAGTCCAAGCAAAGGAAAGGTGATCCGCCGGCATTGCGGAACATCTGGCTAAGCACGAAACAAATTGCGGAGCAGCCGCGCAAGCAAAAAGGGCCTGCGATCGCTCGCAAGCCCTTCAAGTTACTTGGTGCCGGAGGTGGGACTCGAACCCACACGCTTTTAAGGGCGGCGGATTTTGAGTCCGCTGCGTCTACCGATTCCGCCACTCCGGCAGCGGGCGCGCAGTATAGCCGAGGTCGGCGGGCGCGGTCTGCCCATCGGCTCGATGTCGCTCAAAAGCCGCCGTAGCGGGCCATCGCGGCGGCCAGGACCAGGATCGCGGCGATCAGGATCAGTTCGAAGCGGACCACGCCGCGCTGGCGGGCGACGTCGGCGGGCTCGGGGAGGAAGGCGGGGTTGGCGCTGAGCGCTTTGCGCCAGCGCAGGAAGCGCAGGGTCGGCAGCAGCGAGAGCAGGCCGATCAGCACGTAGGCGCCGAGCTTGGCGTGGAACCAGGGGTTGTGCAGGTAGAAGTCGCTGCCCTTGGCGCCGTAGAACACGCGCAGCAGGCCGGCGACCAGCAGGAAGCCGGCGGCCATGCCGTAGCCGGCGTCGATGCGGGCCAGGCGTTGCAGGGCGGCGGCGTCGAGCGGGCCGCGCAGCAGGGTGGATTCGGCGACCAGCATCGCGATCAGGGCGAAGACCAGCAGGTGGTGCAGGGCGGCTAGCAACAGGTCGGTCAGCATGGGGCGCTCGGCTGTTGTGGCGGGAGAGGGGATTGTAGATGCGGTGGGCGGACGGCGCGTGTTCGCGGTGATCCGTCTTGGGGCAGGGGCGAGGTGAGTTGCGACTGCGCTGGCGCGTCGGAGGTTCGGGTCGCGACTTACGTCGCTCCTACCCCAAGGCAGAAGCCGGGCGGTGCGGTGGCTGCGCAGGCACTCGGGGCTTCGGGTCGCGGCTTATGCCGCTCCTACCCAAAGCCGAACCGAAGCGGCAACTGCGGCTCAGGCGGCTTCGTCGGTCTTCAGCGCTTTGTCGACGCGGGTGAACCATTCGCCTTCGCGCGGGACGAACATCGAGCAGGCTTCCATCGGCGCCTTGTAGATGTGCAGCGAGACGGCGACGTTCTCGCCGCTGGCGTTGCGGATGGTGTGGTACTCGTGCGGCGGGATCAGGCTGCCGGCGCTGCCGGGGCCGGCGTGCATGCCGCCAGCGGCACGGAAGCGGAAGTGGTCGCCGTTGCGCTCCAGCAGTTCGTACTGGGTGATCTCCAGCTCGCCGTCCCAGACGCCTTCCACGCACCACAGGCCGCAGTGGTCGTGCATCGGGGTGCCCTGGCCCGGGCCCCAGGTCATGGCGACCACGCTGTAGCCCAGTTCGGGGCTGCGGTAGATCTCGCGGCGGGCGTAGTGGTCGTCGATCGGGTCGAAGACGCAGTCGGGCAGGTGCACGTCGCGGTCGCGGATCAGGCCGCACAGGGTGTTGCGCAGCGCCGCGGTCACGGCGTGTTCGTCGCCGGCATGGACCGCCTTGTCGATCGCGGCGATCAGCTTGTCGTGGCCCGGGAAGTCCAGATCCGGCAGCGGGTCGTTCTGATGACGTTGCGTTATGTCCATATAACCATTCTAGCGGCATGGGCGGCCGCCGGCACGTCGTCCGGCTGGCGCGAACGCGGGGCGCGCGATATCACAGCTCGGCGAGAAAGCCCGCCACGGCGGGCCCGAAGCGGCCGATATCGACCAGGAAGGCGTCATGGCCCTGCGGCGACTCCAGCGGCAGGAAGCGGGCGTCGGCGCCGCCGGCACGCAGGCCCTCGGCGATTTCCTCTTGCTGCTGCAGCGGGAACAGGATGTCGGTGCGCACGCCGATCGCCAGGGCTTTCTCGACCTGGATCTTGGCCAGGCCGGCACGGGTGTCGGCCGGGCCGGCGTCGTCGGCGCCGCGCGCGTAGTCACCCAGGTCGAACCAGTCCATCGAGCGGCTGAGGTAGAGGTAGCAGTTGGGGTCGAAGCGGCGCACGAAGCGGCGGGCGTGGCCTTCGAGGTAGCTCTCGACTTCGAATTCCAGGCCGAAGGGTTCGTCGTCGGCGCGGTCGGAGTCCAGGCGCACGCGGCCGAAGCGGCCGTCCCATTCCAGCGCCGAGCGGTAGGTGATGACGCCGAGCTTGCGCGCCATGCGCATGCCGGCCTCGGGGTAGCTGCGCTCGTCGTAGCGGCCCTGGTACCAGTGCGGGTCGAGCCGGATCGCCTCGCGCTGCAGCGAGCGGATCGCGATCGAGAACGGCAGTGCGCGCGCGGCGCCGGAGATGTTGATGTGGCTACGGGCGATGCCGGGATGGCGGATCAGCAGGGCCAGCGCGGTCATGCCGCCCATGGAATTGCCGATCACGCAGGCCAGGCGCTCGATGCCCAGGCCGCGCACGACCACGGCGGCGGCGTCGGCGCCGTCTTCGACCGAGAGTTCGGGGAAGTCGAGGCGGTAGGGCTCGCGCGTGGCTGGATGGATCGAAGCCGGGCCGGTCGAGCCTTTGCAGCTGCCCAGCGAGTTCACGCAGATCACGAACCAGCGGTCGCTGTCGATCGGCTTGCCGGGGCCGAGCATGGCCTCCCACCAGCCCGGTTCCGGGTTGCCGGCGTTGGCCGCGGCGTGGGCGTCGGGCGAGAGGCCGGTGACGATCAGGATGGCGTTGTCGCGCGCGGCGTTGAGTTCGCCCCATGTTTCGTAAGCGACGCGGGCGCCGTCGAGGCGGCCGCCACGCTTCATCGGGAAGCCGTCGGGCAGGGCGAAATAACGGGTGCCGGGCGGGATGAATTCGGTCATGCCGGGTGCTGCCTTCCTGGTTGCGGGCGCGGCGCGCTGGGAGCGGCATCGGCGCTTGGGGGGATCATTTTGCCTGTGCGGACGGCGTGGGGGTTAGGCGCGGGGGCGATGAAGAGATAACGGGAAGCGATTGGCAGGTTGTGGCAAGGCGGGCGGCGATGCGAGCGTAGTTGCTCGCTTGCGCCGGGCCCTCACCCCAACCCCTCTCCCGCTCGCGGGAGAGGGGCTACGGGCTTTAGCGGTTGTTCGTGCGTCGTTGCGCAGAAGGGGGTTGCGTGGCGGTGGCATGCGCTGCGCTTGCGCCGGGGGCCCTCACCCCAACCCCTCTCCCGCGAGCGGGGCTATGGGCTTTAGCGGTTGTTCCTGCGTCGTTGCGCCGAAGGGGGTGCGTGGCGGTATCGGGCGCTGCGCTTGCCGGGCCCTCACCCCAACCCCTCTCCCGCGAGCGGGAGAGGGGCTATGGGCAGGCTTATTCGACGATCTGGTCGATGGTGATTTCGACGGTGTCCTTGCGGTCGGTGCGCGCGGTCTGCGGCGTCGAGGCGAGGTCGCCGGGCTGGGCGATGGCCTGGCCGGAGGCGGAGACGCGGGCGAGCACCGCGACCTGTTCCAGCTGCGAGAGCTTCATGGTCGGCATCGGACTGTCGCCGTCGTCGAGCACGACTTCGAGCGGGAAGTCGCGGGCCGCGAGTTTCTCCACCGCGACCGGCATCGGCGGGCCATTGGGCTGGCGTGCGAGCACGAACAGGCTGGCGTCGGCAGGCAGCTTGGCGGCCAGCGCGGGCGCGAGCGTCACGCGGACCTTGAGGCCGCCGGCGGCTGCGGTCGCGGCCGGCGCGGGCAGCGGCGGCAGGCCGGCGTCCTTGCGTGCGGCGTCGATCTGTTCGCGCAGACTGACAGCGGTGCGCGCGTCGACCAGGGCCAGCAGCGGCTCCCAGGTGCGCGCGGCTTCGGCCGGTTGCTCGGCTTGGCGTTGGGAAATGCCGAGGAACCAGCGCCCGCGCTGGTGCATGGGCTGGATTTCGAGCGCGCGCCGCAGCAGCGCGATCGCTTCGGCGTCGAACTTGCGGCCTGGCGCGGACAGCACGCGGAACTCCGCGCTTTCCACCAGCAGGTCGGGTTCGTCGGGAGCGAGCTTGAGCGCGCGCGCCATTGCCTCGCGCGCCTTGGGGAGCCGGCCCGCGTCGAGGTAGGCGCGGGCGAGCAGGCGCCAGCCGTCGACGCGGTTGGGCTCGCGCTGGAGCTGGGCTTCGAGCTGGGCGATGGCGTCTTCGGCGGTCGCGGGCGGATCGCGGCGCGCCGGGTCCAGCGCGTCGGGCGTGCCGATCAGGGCGTAGGTCAGGCCGGCGACCAGGACCAGGCTGGCGAGCACGCCGGCCGCGGCCAGCGGCTTGGCCCGCCACAGCGGGCGCAGCACGTAGCCGAGCGCCAGCAGGGCCAGCGCGACGCTGGCCAGTACGAACACGGTCATCACCATTCCTCGTTGTCGTCGTCGCGCGGATCCGGCGCGCGTTCGGCGGACGCGGCCTTGGCGCGGTTGCGCACGATGCCGGCCACCATCGCGCCGCCGGCCAGCAGCACCAGGGCCGGACCGAACCACAGCAGCCAGGTCTTGGATTCGACCTGCGGACGGTAGAGCACGAACTCGCCGTAGCGCGCGACCAGGAAGTCCTTGATCTCGCGATCGTCCTTGCCTTGGCGCATCAGCTGCAGCACTTCGCGGCGCAGGTCGTGGGCGATCTGGGCGTTGGATTCGGCCAGCGACTGGTTCTGGCACATCACGCAGCGCAGCTCGGCGACCAGGGCGTGGAAGCGGGTTTCTTCGCCGGCGTCGCTGAATCGCAGCGGCGCGGGGTCGCTGGCGGGCTGGGCGGCGAGCGGCGCGGCGGCGGCCAGGCTCAGCAGGAAAGTCAGGGCCAGGGCGCGCAGCGAACGCAGAGCGATTCCCCCTCGATCCTTTTTCTGCAAAAGAGGGAAACCAGCGGCGGCTACCTGAGGTCCACCGGCGCGGCCGTTCCCCCTTTCGCAAAAGGCGGGCCGAGTGGATTCGCGTTTCATCGCGTCTTCTCGACTTCCGCCAGCACCGGCAGCAGTTCGTCGCGGATGGTCGCCTCGCTCATCGGGCCGACGTGCTTCCAGCGCACCACGCCCTTGGCGTCGACCAGGAAAGTTTCCGGTGCGCCGTAGATGCCCCAGTCGATCGCGACCTTGCCGTCGTAGTCGGTCAGGACCATCCAGTAGGGGTTGCCGTATTGCTCCAGCCAGCGCAGCGCGTCGGCGTGCTCGTCCTTCCAGTTGAAACCGATCACGCGCACGCGCTTGGTTTCGGCGAAGCGGGTCAGCACCGGATGTTCGTCGCGGCAGGCCGGGCACCAGCTGCCCCAGACGTTGAGCAGGTAGGGCGAACCGCGCAGCTGGTCGGAACGCATCAGGCGGCCGGCTTCGTGCAGCACCGGCAGCGAAAATTCCGGTGCCGGCTTGCCGATCAGCGGCGAGGGCAGGGCTTCGCGGTTGGGATTGCGGCTCAGCCACACGCCGGCGGCGAGCAGCACGGCGAGTACGGCGAACGCGGCCAGCGGCAACCAGCGGCTCTTGTTCATGCGGGGTCGCCTCCTTCGATGGCGTTGTCGCTGCGGTCGGCGGCCAGTGCGCTGCGGCTGTGGGCGAGGATGGGCTCGGGCCCGTTCGTTGCCGGCGCGGCGGCGGTTTCATCGGCCCGCTTGGGCCGGAATCGCCGATCGGCTGCGGCGACGAAGCCGCCCAGCATCATCATCAACGCGCCGGCCCAGATCCAGCGCACGAACGGCTTGACGTGCACGCGCATCGCCCAGGCGCCGTCGCCCAAAGGTTCGCCCAGGGCGACGTAGAGGTCGCGGCCCAGGCCGGGGTCGATCGCGGCTTCGGTCATGACCTGGCCGCCGCTGGCGTAGGCGCGCTTTTCCGGATGCATCACGGTCAGCAGGCGATCGTTTTCGAACACGGTCACGGTGCCGCGGTCGGCTTCGAAATTCGGGCCGGCACGGTGGGCGACGCCGTCGAAACGGAACGCGTGGCGGCCCAGTTCGACCGTCTGGCCCGGCTTCAGCGCGAGTTCGCGCTGCTGGCTCAGGCCCTCGGTGAGCAGGGCGCCGATCAGGAACACCGCGACGCCGGCGTGGGCCAGGGTCATGCCGAGCATTTCGGCGGTATAACGGGTGCCGTCGCCGCGCAGGCGCGTCCACACGAAGCGCAGCGTACCGGCGGCGACCCAGACCGCGCCGCCGACGCCGGCCGCGACCTTCCATGCGCCTTGCGGGGCCATGAAGTAGGCGCCGATGGCCGCGCCGATGGCCAGGCCAGCCCAGGGCAGCAGCATCGCCGCCGGGCGCGAGAGCTGTTCGCGCTGCCAGCGGAACAGCGGCCCGAACGGCAGCAGCAGCACCATGGGGGTCATCAGCAGCACGAACATCAAGGCGAAGTAGGGCGGGCCGACCGAGAGCTTGCCCAGTTCCAGCGCATCGGCCAGCAGTGGATACAGCGTGCCGAGCAGGACCATCGCGCAGGCGGTCGTCAGCAGCAGGTTGTTGGCCAGCAGCAGGGTTTCGCGCGAGCTGGCCTGGAAGGGCTTGCCAGAATCAGGTTTGCCCGGCTCGTCGGACGGCGCGCGCAATGCGTACAGCAGCAGCGAGCCGCCGATCACGATGCCTAGGAAGATCAGCACGAACAGGCCGCGCGAGGGATCGGCGGCGAAGGCGTGGACGCTGGTGAGCACGCCGGAGCGGACCAGGAAGGTGCCCAGCAGCGACAGCGAGAAGGTCGCGATCGCCAGCAGCAGGGTCCAGCCGCGGAAGCTGCCGCGTTTTTCGGTCACCGCCTGCGAATGCAGCAGCGCCGCGCCGGCCAGCCAGGGCATGAAGCTGGCGTTCTCGACCGGATCCCAGAACCACCAGCCGCCCCAGCCCAGTTCGTAGTACGCCCACCACGATCCCAGCGCGATGCCCAGGGTCAGGAAAGCCCAGGCGATGTTGGTCCACGGCCGCGTCCAGCGCAGCCAGCGCGCGTCGACCTTGCCATCGAGCAGGGCCGCGATCGCGAACGCGAACGGCACCGCGAAACCGACGTAACCGATGTAGAGCATCGGCGGATGGATGATCAGGCCCGGGTCTTGCAGCAAGGGGTTGAGATCGCGGCCTTCGGCCACCGCCGGCAGCAGGCGCGCGAACGGGTTGCTGGTGAAGATCAGGAACGACAGGAAGCCGACGCTGACCACGCCCATCACGCCGAGCACGCGCGCGATCACCTGCGCAGGCAGCGCGCGCGAGAAGCGCGCGACCGCGCCGGTCCACAGCGCCAGCACCAGCGCCCACAGCAGCAGCGAGCCTTCGTGCGCGCCCCACACCGCCGAATAGCGGTAGCCCACCGGCAGCAGCGAATTGCTGTTCTCGGCGACGTACTTCAGCGAGAAGTCCTGGACCACGAAGGCGTGGGTCAGGATCGCGAACGCGCCGGCGACCAGGGCCAGCTGCGCGTAGGCGGCCGGACGCGCCAGCGCCATCCACGCATCGATGCCGCGCTGCGCGCCCAGCATCGGCAGCAGCGCCTGCAGGGCGGAGATCAGCAGCGCCAGGATCAGGGCGATCTGGCCGAGTTCAGGCAGCATGCGGGGATTCCTGCTCGATGCGTGCGCGCCCGGGGAGGCGCTCGCTGGAGGTGTGGCGACGGCTCGCGCGCGCCTGCGCGGCAGCGCCGCGTGCGGCGACGACGAAAGCGGAGCGGGCGACGACTGCGGCGCGGTTGCGGGATGCCGCCACTCAGCGCGCTTCCGTCGCCGCGGGCGCGCCCGGCGCCGGCACGTCGTGCTTCTTGTGCGCCGTGCCCATCTTGTCGGCGACTTCCTTGGGCATGTAGGTCTCGTCGTGCTTGGCCAGGATTTCCTCCGCCACGAAGCGGCCGTCCTGCATGCGCCCGGTGGCGACCACGGCCTGCTTCTCGCGGAACAGGTCGGGCAGGATGCCGGTGTAGACCACCGGCATCTCGGCGTCGCCGTCGGTGACGCGGAACTGCGCTTCCAGCGAACCGGAATCGCGTTTGAAGGAATTGGCCGCGACCATGCCGCCGAGGCGGAAGCGCGCGTGCTCGCCGGCTTCGCCGCGCAGCACTTCGCTGGGCGTGTACAGATAGGCGACGTTGCGCTGCAGCGCCATGGCCACCAGGGTCATGGCGATGCCGGAGGCGGCGACCAGGGCCAGCACCCACAGCAGACGGCGGCGACGGATCGGATTCATCGGCTCAATTCACTCGTTTGGCTGCGCGCGGTCTGGACCGCCTGGCGCGCCGCGCGGGCGCGCGCATTGCGCAGCTCGCGGCGGATCTGCAGGCGGCTGGCGACGAAGTCCCAGACCAGCACGATGGCGAACACCGCATAGGCGGCGATGACGTAGTTGAGATAGTTCACCGGCGCGGGCCCTCGCCGGCCGGCGCGCCGGCCAGTTGCGCGACCCAGGCCTTGCCCGATTCGCGGCGCAGGTTGTCGGCGCGCGCGCGGGTCAGCAGCGCGCCGATGAACCACAGCTTGGTGCCGACGATCATCCAGATCAGCGGCGCGATCATGCTCGCGTCCATGCTCGATTCGCCCATCAGGCGGATGGTCTGGCCCTGGTGCAGCGAATTCCACCATTCCACCGAGTAGCGGATCACCGGCAGCAGCACCACGCCGACGATCGCCAGCAGGCCGGCCGCGCGCGCGGCGGCGCGGCGGTCGTCGATGGCGTTGTACAGGCCGATCACGCCCAGGTAGAGGAACAGCAGGATCAGCTCGCTGGTCAGGCGCGGGTCCCAGTCCCACCAGGTGCCCCACATCGGCTTGCCCCAGATCGAACCGGTGACCAGGGTGATCAGGGTGAAGCCGGCGCCGATCGGGGCGCAGGCCATGGCCAGGATCTCGCACAGCTTGATCCGCCAGATCAGCGCGATCGCGGCGTAGACCGCCATCAGCGCGAACACCGCCATGCTCATCCAGGCGCTGGGCACGTGGATGTAGAGGATGCGGAAGCTGTCGCCCTGCTGGTAGTCGGCCGGGACCACGAACAGCGCCCCGTACAGGCCCCAGGCCATGACCAGCAGGCCGGCGAGGTAGCCCCACGGCGCCCAACGCGCGGCGAAGCGGTCGAAGGTGGGCGGCGAGCCGAGTTGGTGGAACCAGCGGACGAGTGGATTCATGCAGCTATTCGGTCCGTCCCGGCGACGGGCGTATTGGGAGCGCGGCGGTTGGACCGCGCGGGCGGTGATCGGTTCGTCGCGACCGGGTTCGGGTTCCGGACCGGCCGCGCGGGTGGGCGGTCAGTTCAGGGCGATCCGGATCGCGGCGGCGGCGGCCAGCGGTGCCAGCACCAGCGCCACCACCAGGCCGGCGCCGAGCATCAGCAGCCCGCCGGTGGCATCCAGTCCCTGGGCCGAGGCGGCCACGCTGCCGGCGCCGAACACCAGCACGGGCACGTACAGGGGCAGCGCCAACAAGGCCACAAGGATACCAGAGCGCCGCATCCCGACCGTCAGCGCGGCGACCACCGCACCGAGCAGACTCAGCAAAGGCGTGCCCAGCGCCAGCGAGGCCAGCAGCACCGGCAACTGCGCGCGCGGCAGGTGCAGCAGTTCGGCCAGGAACGGGGTCGCGATCAGCAGCGGCAGCGCGGTGGTGGCCCAGTGCATGAAAGTGCGCACCGCGACCAGCCAGCCCAGCGGCACCGGCGCCAGCATCCACTGTTCGAGCGAGCCGTCTTCGGCGTCGCCGCGGAACAGGGTGTCCAGGGCCAGCAGGCCGGCCAGCAGCACCGCCAGCCATAGCACCGCGCCGGCCACCTTGGACAGTTCGCGGGCTTCGCCGCCCAGGGCCAGGGCGAACAGCACCACCACCAGCAGGGCGAACATCGCCGGCTGCAGGGCGTCGCCGCGGCGGCGCCAGAGCAGACGCAGGTCGCGGGCGAGCAGGGCGCGGGCGGCGCCGGCCAGGCCGGGCAGGGCGGCGCTGCCGGGGCGCTGCGCGCGGACGGTCGGGTTCGGGGTCATTCCGGCTTCTCGAGTACGAGCATGCGGGTGCGCACCGGCGGCGCCGCGTAGGCGCCGTGGGTGGTGACCAGGGCCGCGCCGCCGTCGCGCAGGTGCGCCTGGACCATGCGGTTGACCAGCTCGATGCCGTCCAGGTCGAGGTTGGCGTAGGGCTCGTCCAACAGCCACAGCGGCGCCGGCGACATCCACAGCCGCGCCAGCGACAGGCGCTTCTTCTGTCCGGCCGAAAGCTGGCGCGCCAGCGCGTCCTCGTAGCCGGCCAGGCCGACGATGGCGAGCGCGTTCTCCGGCAGCTGGGCGCGGCGCCGGCCCTGCAGGCCGCTGAGGAAGTTGAGGTTTTCCAGCGCGCTGAGGTCGGCCTTGAGCCCGGGCAGGTGGCCCAGGTAGGCGATCGCGCGGGCCCGGCGCGCGGCGCGCGCGCGTTCGCCGTCGATGTCGATCTCGCCGCCGTCGGCGCGCAGCAGGCCGGCCAGCACCCGCAACAGGGTGGTCTTGCCGGCGCCGTTGCCGCCCTGGACCAGCAGCGCTTCGCCGGCGTCCACGGAAAAATCCAAGGGCCCGAACACGGCTTCGTCGTTGCGCGCGAAACGCAGGCCGCGGGCTTCCAGCAGCGCAGGGGCGGGGCGGTCGAGTGGGGTCATCGGTCGGGCGAGGGCGGCGGTGGGCCGCGTAGCCGGCTAGTTTAAGGAACCCGCGAACGAAAGTTCAGAGGTTTGCGGCCCCGGAGGGTTTGCCCGCGTGCCGAGCATTGGAGTGTTCGGCGCGTGGGAGCGAGTCCGGGCCTGCGCCGGGCCCGCGGCAGCCGAACGAACCCATGGCCGGACCGGTTCGCGCGTATCCATGGCAATCGCCAGCCAGACCCGCACTCGGGCGGCTACAGGGCGCCGGCCCATTCGGTATGCGGCGCGGTCGCGGCGCCGTTCGGGTGGGGCAGCAGCATGCGCAGCCGTACCGGCTGCCCGCGGCCCCAGGCCAGCACCGCGGCCTGGCCGAAATCGGCGGCCAGGCGGTCGGCGGCGACCTGGTCGATCCCGGTCAGCAACCAGCCCGGCTCGCGCCACTGCCCGTCCGGGGCGCTGGCCCAGGCCGACTGGCGGGCGATGCCGGCGGCGTCCAGGCGCGCCACCAGGGCCGCGTCGGCGGCTTCGTTGGCCGCGTCCGACCGCGGTTCGGAGGCCGGGTTCCAGGCGCTGACCAGGACATAGCCCTCGGCCGGCAGATACGCCTCCAGGTCCGGCGCGGGAGCGCCCACGCGCAGGCCGATCGCGTCGCCGTCGATCACCACGGCATACGCGGCCGCGGCGTACAGGGCGGCCAGCTCGGCGGCATCGACGATCTGGATTTCGCGCATGGCCCCAGTCTGGTGCGGCCGGCGCGGGCGCGCAAACGAGCGCCGACGGACGGCGGCGGGGTCGGGCCGGCATCCCTCGGGCAGTCGGGGCGGTGCGCGCTCGATCGGCGCCATGGCGCGGCCGCATGAGCCGGTTCCGCATCGTCATGGCCGCCGTCCTTATATGGTGACGCGGCGATTCCGTACACTCGGCGTCCCCCATGCCACGCCTCAGATCGATGACTCCAGACACCAAGCTGCCCAAGGTCGGCACGACCATCTTCACCGTGATGTCGCAGCTCGCCGCCGAGCACGGCGCGGTCAACCTGGGCCAGGGCTTCCCCGATTTCGAGGTGCCCGCGCGCCTGGTCGATTCGCTGGCGCGGGCGATGCGCGAAGGCAAGAACCAGTACGCGCCGATGACCGGCATCCCGGCCTTGCGCCAGGCGATCGCGGCCAAGACCCAGCGCTGCTACGGCCACCTTCCCGATGCCGACAGTGAAGTCACCGTGGTCTCCGGCGCCAGTGAGGCGATCTTCGACGCGGTCCACGCCGTGGTCCGGCCGGGCGAGGAAGTGATCGTGCTCGATCCCTGCTACGACAGCTACGAACCGGCGATCGATCTGGCCGGCGGCCGCGCCGTGCATGTGCCGCTGGACCCGCGCACGTTCGCGGTGGATTGGGATCGGGTCCGCGCTGCGGTCACGCCTAGGATCCGGATGCTGATGATCAACTCGCCGCACAACCCGTCCGGCGCGATGTTCACGCCCGACGACATCGCCCAGCTGAGCGCGCTGCTGCGCGGGACCGGCATCTATCTGCTGTCGGACGAGGTCTACGAGCACATCGTCTTCGACGGCGTGCGCCACGAGTCCGTGCTGCGTTATCCCGAGCTGCGCGAACGCGCCTTCGTGGTCTCCAGCTTCGGCAAGACCTATCACTGCACCGGCTGGAAGATCGGCTACTGCATCGCGCCGCCGGCGCTCTCGGCCGAATTCCGCAAGGTCCACCAGTACAACAGCTTCTGCAGCTTCGCTCCGGCGCAGTGGGCGTTCGCGGAGATGATCGAGGCCGAGCCCGAACATTACGAACAGCTCGGCGCCTTCTACGAGGCCAAGCGCGATCGGTTTCGCGCGCAACTATCCCAAACGCGCCTGCAGCCGCTGCCGGTGGCCGGCGGCTACTTCCAACTGGTCGACTATTCGGCGATCAGCGATCTCGACGACGTCGCCTTCAGTCGCTGGCTGACGACCGAGAAAGGTGTGACGACGATCCCATTGTCGCCGTTCTACGAGTCCGCACCGGGACAGCAACGCCTGGTCCGGCTTTGTTTCGCCAAGAACGAAACGACTTTGGATGCCGCCATCGAGCGACTTCGCACGCTGTAAACGCAATTTTCAAGTGCACCATACGTTCCCCCCTTGCTCATCGCTTGCACTTCGGGCTAACCTTCAGTGACGAGCGTCGCAACAGGCTCGTCAGACATTGTGATCGCGCTGTAAGGGGGAGTTCATGGACAGAACGATTTTCTCTTGTCGTTCATCGGGTGCGGCATCGCCGCCGTCCGATGGGGCAGGAGCACGCGCGGTCCGCGCCGTCGGGGAGACGGCGCCCGGTGCCGCCTACCGACCGAGCCTCGTCCGGTCATCTCAATTTCACTGATCTAGACCATGGTGGCGCGAGCGCACCGGCGAGCCCGGCAGCGTCCGCCTCCGTCTCAGATCGGTGCGCGCGTCAATTCAAGACTATTGGGGAAAGCGTGAGTATCTCTACTGCAACCAGTCATCGTTTGTGGGTCGCGGCGTTGTTGGCCGTCGCATTGGCCGGGTGCGCATCGCGTCCGGCACCGGATTTCGGCGGTCGCTGGAAGCCGGTCAACCACTTCGCCGAAGTTCCGAACGAAATCCCGCTGCAAAAGACCTACGTCTACTATCCGTCGCCGATGGACGGCACGTTGAAGACGATGCTCGAGCGCTGGTCGTCGGACTCGCAGATGCCGCTGTCCTACCTGCATCCATCCGATTTCACCCTGCACCAGGGCGTGGCCGAGATCCACACCACCAGCGTCCAGGACGCGGTCGCCCAGCTGAGTTCGGCTTACGCCGCCCAGGGCGTCTCGGTGACGGTCGAGAACGGCCAGATCGTGGTTCGCGCCGCGACGCCGGCGTCGAGCTCGGCGCCCGTGTCGATGTCGGGCGAAACCGCGCCGTCGTCCCAGGCCGCCCAGGCCGAGGCGACGCACGTGGCCGGGGTCGCGCCGTAAACACGCGCACGTCGTCGCGCCGCGCTGCCGAGGCCTTCGGGTCCCGACGCGCGGCACGCGGCGCACTTTCCATGCTCGTACTGGATGCAGCCTAGATGTTCGGAAAGAAAGCAGTCACTCCCCAAGTGGAGAACGCGGTCGGCAAGGCCGTGAACTACGAAGTCACCATCGCCGACATCGCACGCCGCAGCGAAAAGCGCGCGTGGATGGTGGCCTGGGCGGCGATCCTGATGGCCCTGATCCTGGCCGGCGGCTATTTCTACTTCCTGCCGCTGAAGGAGAAGGTGCCGTACCTGGTGATGGCCGACGCCTACACCGGCACCGCCACCATCGCCCGCCTGCGCAACGACTTCGAGAACCCGAGCATCGTCGCCAGCGAGGCGCTCAACAAGAGCAACATCTCGCACTTCATCATGGCGCGCGAGTCCTACGACTTCTCGCAGATCGGCGAGCGCGACTGGTCGACGGTGTTCGCGATGGCCACCCCGCAGGTCACCAGCGGCTACAAGGCCCTGTACGACAGCACCAATCGCAACAACCCGATCACGCTGTTCGGCAAGACCAAGACCGTGCGCGTGAAGATCCTCAGCATCCAGCTGCACGGTCCGTCCAACACCGACGAAAAGACCAAGACCGCGACCATTCGCTTCCAGCGCAGTCTGTTCAACAAGGAAAGCGGTTCCTCGGATCCGCTGGACAGCAAGATCGCCACGATCGAGTTCCTGTACAAGTCGAACCTGAAGATGGACGAGAACAACCGCGTCCTGAATCCGCTCGGCTTCCAGGTCATCGGTTATCGCGTCGACAACGACTACGCCGCCGCGCCGCCCATCAGCAGCGAATACCCGACCGGCCCGACCACCGGACCTGCACCGGGCACGCCCGGCCAGCCGGTCGATCCGAACTTGATCCAGGGTCAGCCCGGCGTGCCGCCGCAACCCGGTTTCCCGGGTCAGCCCGGTCAGCCCGGAGTGGCGCCGCAACCCGGCGTCGCCCCGCAGCCCGGCGTTCCCGGCCAGCCCGGCGCCGCCCCCAACACCGTCAATCCGGCGACGCCGCCGGCCGCACCCGCACCGACCGGTAATGCGAATGGAGTCAGCACCCGATGAATTGCCTGCGTAAACATCGCCTCGCCGCCGCCCTGTTGTTTCTGGCGCTCGCCGGCTCGGCGTTACCCGCTGCGGCCCAAGTGGTCCAGGAATACGAATACGAACCCACCCGCATCTATCAGGTGCGCACCGGTCTGGGCATCACCACGCAGATCGAACTGGATCCGAACGAGGTCATCCTCGATTACAGCACCGGCTTCAGCGCCGGCTGGGATCTGAGCCGGCGCGACAACGTCTTCTATCTGAAGCCGAAGAACGTCGACGTCGACACCAACATGATGATCCGCACCGCGACCCACTCCTACATCCTGGAGCTGAAGGTCGTGGCCACCGACTGGCGCGTGCTGGAGCAGGCCAAGCAGGCCGGCGTGCAGTACAAGATCAAGTTCGTGTACCCGAAGGACACCGAGTTCGCGGCGGCCAAGGGCAAGGAAGTCGCCGAGCCGGTCCCGGAGATCAGCACCGCGCTGGACAAGAGCCGGGTCTATCACTTCGATTACCAGTTCTCGTCCCGTAGCGCCAAGAAGAAGGCGTGGCTGATCCCGGTCAACGTCTACGACGACGGCCAGTTCACCTACATCAAGATGAGCGGCCTCAAGGATCTGCCGACCGGCAACTTCCCGGCGGTGTTCGCGCGCGAACGCGAGGGCGGCGAGGACTTCGTGGTCAACACCACGGTCGAGGACAACACCATCGTTGTGCACGGCACCTATCCCTACTTGATCATCCGTCACGGCAAGAACGTCGTCGGTCTGCGCAGGAACAAGCAGAAATGAGCCATAACATGCCGCCCAACCAGCCGGGCCATCCCGACGACAACACTGGCGCTCAGCAGGATCAGCAGAGCTACGGTGCCAATCCCTATTACGGCCAGCAGTCGAACGCCCAGCAGGCGCCCGACCTGGACGCCGGCGCGCCGCTGCTGAAATCCAGCGACGTGCAGAAGCTCAATCGCAAGGCGCTGCTGTTCCTGGGCGGCATCGTGCTGCTGCTGGTCTTCGCCGCGGTCTGGATGTTCAGCCACGCGACCTCCGGCGACGACGAGAAGCCCAAGGTCGAGGAAGAGGTGGTCAACATCCCCGAGCTGCCCAAGGCCGCCGCCGATGTCGCGCCGCCGCTGCCGCCGGAACCCGTCGCCGATCTGCCGCCGGTGCCGCTGGCGCCGGAGATGCCGCCTTCCCAGCAGGGCGATGCCCCGCAGATGGTGGTCGAAGACACCGGTCCGCGCGGTCCGACGCTGATGGAGCGCCGGATGATGAATAGCGCCGACGGCACCCAGGGCTCGATGAACGCGGGCCAGGCTGCAACCGCGGGCATGACGCCGCCGGACGAGTACGCCAAGCAGATGATGGGCATGATGCCGGGCCCGAACGGGCAGATGCCGGCGCAGGGCCAGCAGCGCGAAGGGCCGGCGGTCGCCAGCGCCAAGCCGATCTACAACCCCGACACCTTGCTGGTGCGCGGTACGTACATCCGCTGCGTGATGGAAACCCGCATCGTCACCGACGTTTCGGGCTTCACCTCCTGCATCGTCACCGAGCCGACCTACTCGATCAACGGCCGTCGCCTGCTGCTGCCGAAGGGTTCGAAGATCTCCGGCCGCTACCAGAGCGAGAGCATCAACGGCCCGCGCGTGTCGGTGATCTGGGACCGCATCACCACCCCGACCGGCATCGACGTGAACATGGCCAGCCCTGGCGTCGACAACCTCGGCGGCGCCGGTCACCCGGGCAGCTACAACGCGCATTGGGGCAGCCGCATCGCCTCGGCGCTGATGATCAGCCTGATCGCCGACGCGTTTAAGTACGCCGCGGCCGAGAACGGCCCGGAGACGACCACGGTCGGCGCCGGCGGTGTGGTCGTGCAGAGCCCCTACGAGAGCGTCACCGCGCGTTCGGTCGAGCGTCTGGCCAACCAGGCCCTGGACAAGAGCGTCAACCGTCCGCCGACGGTGACCATCAACCAGGGTACGGTTGTGAACGTTTACGTGGCCAAGGACGTCGATTTCTCGTCCATCATCCGCTGATGATGATGGACGGGGAGACGGTCTGAATGGGTATGGACGATTCGCCTATCGCGGCGGTGTCGAGCGGGTTCCTGGATTACCAGTACGAAGTGCTGGGCATCCAGGACTTCATGAGCTCGCCCGACGTCACCGAAATTTGCATCAACAAGCCGGGCGAGCTGTACCTGGAAACCCGTGAGGGCTGGAAGCGGATCGACGTGCCGACGCTCACCTTCGAGCGGGCGCGGCAGTTCTGTACCGCGGTGGTCAACGAGAGCAACACCGGTCAGCGCATCACCGATGCCGACCCGGTGGTCTCGTTGACCTTTCCGACCGGCCAGCGCGCCCAGTTCGTGATCCCGCCGGCCTGCGATGCGGGCAAGGTCTCGATCACGATCCGTCTGCCGTCCAAGCACAACAAGACCCTGCAGCAGTACCAGGACGACGGCTTCTTCGCCCAGATCCTGGAGAGCACCCATGTCCTGAGCGATCACGATCGCGAACTGCTGGAGCTGCGCGCCTCGCGCAACTACTCCGAGTTCTTCAAGAAGGCCGTGCAATACAAGAAGAACATCGTCGTCGCCGGCGCCACCGGCAGCGGCAAAACCACCTTCATGAAGTCGCTGGTGGGACACATTCCCGACGTGGAACGTCTGGTGACGATCGAGGACGCGCGCGAGCTCTTCATCGCCCAACCGAACGTAGTGCACTTGCTCTACTCGAAAGGTGGACAAAGCACCAGCAACGTAACTGCAAAGAGTTGCATGGAAGCTTGTCTGCGCATGAAGCCGGACCGAATCATCCTGGCGGAGTTGCGCGGCGACGAATCGTTTTACTTCATCCGAAATTGCGCCTCCGGCCACCCCGGGTCGATCACCAGCTGCCACGCCGGCAGCACGACCCAGACCTGGGACCAGTTGGCGCTGATGGTGAAGGCTTCGGCGGAAGGCTCGGGGCTCGAGTTCGCGGTCATCAAGCGCTTGCTGATGATGACCATCGATATCGTGGTCCATATCAAGGCCCACGCCGGGCAGCGCCACATTACGGGTATCGATTTCAACCCGGAACGGGCGCAGAGCGAGTGACACGAGGTCTGTCTCAGTATTATGGGGCGCGGCCTCACCGGGGCAGGGTGGGGCGGCGCTTATTGACATCATTCGTCGCTGGATGAATGATTGAGGCGTCGACTAGGCGCATAACAGGCTGTTCTCGAACGGTTTTGTTAGGTCGACGCCAAGGTCGGCACAGGGGGAAATACGGATGTTGCCCGGTATCGAATTGATGAGCTGCCCGAGCCTGGCGGTTCCGCACGAAGTAATGCACCACGTCGTGCGCGTGGAGTCTTCCTACAATCCGTACGCCATCGGCGTCGTCGGCGGCCGCCTCGTGCGCCAGCCGCGCAGCCTGCCCGAAGCGCTCGCCACCGTGCGCATGCTCGAAGGCAAGGGCTACAACTTCTCGCTCGGCCTGGCCCAGGTCAATCGCTACAACCTGGCCAAATACGGCCTGGATTCCTACGAAAAAGCCTTCGAAGCCTGCCCGAACCTGCAGGCCGGCTCGCGCATCCTGGCCGAGTGCTACGGCCGCTCCAGCGGCGACTGGGGCAAGTCCTTCAGTTGCTACTACTCCGGCAACTTCGTCACCGGCTACCGCCACGGCTACGTGCAGAAGGTCTACGCCTCGATGGGCGCCAAGGCCGCGCCCGCGCCCGACGGCCAGGCGATCGCGGTGATCAGCAAGCCGTCGCGCCGCTCGGTGCCGGTCAGCCGCATGCCGCTGTACGCCACCAGCCGTCAGTCCGGGCCGCAGCGCGTGCCGGCCGCCGGCGCGGTGCCTGCCCCTGTTCAGGTCACCAGCCGCATCTCGATGCCGGTGGCCGCGCCGCCGGCGATGCCGATGGCACCCAATCCGGTCCAGGTCGCGGCCATGCCCGCGCCGGCCTTTGCAGCCCAAGCCGGCGGCGCTACGCCCGTCGCGGCGATGGGCGCGGTGGTCGCGCAGGCGCCGCAACCGGTAAAAGTTCAACCGATGTCGGCTGCCCCCGCGGCCGCAACGGAGCAATCCCAGGGGGACCAGGCATTCGTTTTCTAGCTTGCCGCTCGTAGTCTGAAACAGCAGGTCGTTTCGCCATTCAATCGTCGTCAAATCGAAAGAGGGATCTATCCATGAACTCCAACGCGCATCTCAAGACCATCTTCACGTCCTTCCTCATGGCGACCCTGTTCGTCGGCCTGCTCGCGGTGCCGGACATCGCATTCGCCCAGGCGGGCGGCGGCGCCGACGCTTCCGGTCGCGTGAAGGGCTTCATCAATAACCTGAACACGCTGCTCAACATCGCTTCGGTCGCGGTCGTGACCATCGCCTTCATCATCGCCGGCTACCAGATCGCCTTCGCCCACAAGCGCATCTCCGACGTGGCTCCGATCCTGGTCGGCGGCTTCGTGATCGGCGCTGCCGCCCAGCTGGCCAAGATGATCATTCCGGAAGACGTGGGTTCGGGCGTGATGCTGACGGTGCTGTCGTCCGCTTATGCATAAGAACGTGCTGTTTCGGGGTTGCACCCGGCCGCCGATGTTCATGGGGGTGCCTTACATCCCCTTCGCCATCGGCGCGGGCGGCGTCATCATGCTCACGTTCTACTTCAACATGTTCTTCCTCGTGCTGCTGCCGGTGGTGGTTTTCATCATGCGGCAGATGGCGAGACGTGACGAGATGATCTTCCGCCTGCTCGGACTGCGTTGGAAGTTGCGCATGAAGATGCGCAACCTCCAGCTGCACCAGGGCATGTGGGTGTTTTCCTCGAACCTGTACCGCGGTCCCGCCGACGCGAGACTGAAAAAGTGACCTCTGCGCCATCGCGGCCCGGCCGCGATGGCGCATGGGTTTGTCGGCTCCGGCCGCTGTCGTCGCCCGCAAGGCGGCGCAGCGGTTCAGGGCCTTTCCGTAAACCGGTTGCCGAATCCGTACCCACATGCTGAATCCCGACACGCCCATCAGCGAATTCATCCCGCTGTCCACCCATGTCTCCCCGACCGTGATCAAGACCACGGGCGGCGATTTCATGATGGTGTGGCACCTGGGCGGACTGCCCTTCGTCGGACGCGAGGAGTGGGAGCTCGAGCACCGCCACAACACCTTCAACCGCATGCTGCAGACGCTGCGTGCGCCGGATTTCACCAACGTCGCCTTCTGGGTCCACGACGTGCGCCGCAAGCGCCGCGTCAAGGGCGGCAGCAAGTTCGACCAGGTGTTCAATCAGGAAATGTCCGACGGCTATTTCGCCACGCTGTCGGGTGCCAAGCTCATGCAGAACGAGCTTTACATGACGATGATCTACCGGCCGATCGTGTCGGGTAAGCGCTTCGTCGAGAAGTCCACCAGCACCGCCCAGCTGCAGGAGCAGCAGGACCAGGCGGTCGCCAAGGTGCTCGAGCTGGCCGGCAACGTCGAGGCCGTGCTCAAGGACTACGCACCCATGCGCCTGGGCATGTACGAGGCCAAGAACGGCGTCGTGTTCTCCGAGGCCCTGGAATTCTTCGGCTACCTGCTCAACCGCATCGACGAACCGGTGCCGGTGCTGCCGGCGCCGATTCCGAACTATCTGCCGGTCAGCCGGCTGATGTTCTCCAACAAGACCGGCGATTTCGTCGTCAACACTCCGACCGGCGTCAACCACTTCGGTGCGATGCTCAACGTCAAGGAGTACACCGACGCGACCTATCCCGGCATCCTCAACGGCATGAAGTACCTCGACTTCGAGTACGTGATCACGCACTCGTTCAGTCCGATGGGCCGCCAGGACGCGCTCAAGGTGCTCGACCGCACCAAGGGCATGATGATTTCGTCGGGCGACAAGGCGGTCAGCCAGATCATCGAGCTCGACATGGCGATGGACCAGCTCGCCTCGGGCAACTTCGTGCTCGGCGAATACCACTTCACCATCTGCCTGTACGCCGAGAGCCAGGAAAAGCTGGCCCAGAACATCGCCATGGCGCGCGCCGAGCTGTCCAACGCCGGCTTCGTCTCGGCCAAGGAAGACCTCGCCGTCACTGCCTCGTTCTATGCGCAGTTCCCCGGCAACTGGCAGTACCGCACCCGTCTGGCCAACGTCAGCTCGCTGAACTTCCTCGGCCTGTCGCCGCTGCACAATTTCGCGACCGGCAAGAAGGAGAACAACCCCTGGGGCGAATGCGTCACCACGCTGCAGACCACCAACGGCCAGCCGTACTTCTTCAATTTCCACGCCACCCATCCGGCCGAGAATTCGCTGGGCGAGAAGGCGATCGCCAACACCATGGTGATCGGCAAGTCCGGTACCGGTAAGACCGCGCTGATCAACTTCCTGTTGAGCCAGGTGCAGAAGCTCAAGCCCACGCCGACGATCTTCTTCTTCGACAAGGACCGTGGCGCCGAAATCTTCGTGCGCGCCTGCGGCGGCAACTACCTGGCGCTGGAGAACGGTCAGCCGACCGGCTTCAATCCGTTCCAGTGCGAGCGCAACGAAGCCAACACCCAGTTCCTGGCCGACCTGATCAAGGTGCTGGCGAACAAGAGCCAGTACTCGGCGCGCGAGGACGAAGACATCTTCCGCGCGGTCGAGAACATGCTCGACACGCCGATGCACCTGCGCAGCATGACCAACTTCCAGAAGAGCCTGCCCAACATGGGCGACGACGGCCTGTTCGCGCGTCTGCGCAAGTGGACCGCGGGCAATTCGCTGGGCTGGGTGTTCGACAACCCGGTCGACACGATCAACCTCGAAAAAGCCAACATCATCGGCTTCGACTACACCGATGTGATCGACAACCCCGAAGTGCGCGTGCCGGTGATCAACTACCTGCTGCACCGCCTCGAGGAACTGATCGACGGCCGTCCGCTGATCTACGTGATGGACGAGTTCTGGAAGATCCTCGACGGTTCCGGCGGCCTCAAGGAATTCGCCAAGAACAAGCAGAAGACCATCCGTAAGCAGAACGGCATGGGCATCTTCGCGACCCAGAGCCCGGAAGACGCGCTGGCCAGCGACATCTCGGCGTCGCTGATCGAACAGACCGCGACCCTGATCCTGCTGCCCAACCCGAACGCCAGCCGCGAGGACTACATCGAAGGCCTCAAGCTGACCGACTCCGAGTACCAGGTGGTCAAGGGGCTGGACGAGCGTTCGCGTTGCTTCCTGGTCAAGCAGGGCCATGCGGCCACGGTCTGCCAGCTCAACCTGCGCGGCCTGGACGATTCGCTGGCGGTGATCTCGGCGTCCACCGACAACATCGAAATCATGCACAACGTGCTTCACGAGGAAGCCAAGCGTGCGGGAGTGCCGGTCGACGAGCTGCGCCCGGACCAGTGGCTGCCTACGTTCTACGCCAAACGCAAGGGCTCGGGCAAAGCCAAGCCGAACAACCCCGAACGGGCTACGGCCTGAACATCATCACGGATACACGCAGCACGCGTACGACGTACCGCTAACTGCCACAGAAGAGGAACTTCGCCATGATCATCAAGCGCAACAACCAGGCCAACGGCCGCAAGTCCAAGAAGCTGGCGCTGGCCAGCGTACTACTGGCCTGCTCGCTGGCCGCCGGCAACGGCAGCGCCATGGGCCCGGTGGTCGAGGTCGGCCCGAATCTGTTCCAGAGCATCCTCAACCAGATCAACACCTACTCGCAGAAGTTCGCCGACACGGCCGAATACGCGCAGAACGCGCAGCGCTGGATGCAGCAGCTGAACTACGTGCGTCAGCAGCTGATCAACATGCAGAGCCTGCTCAGCACGGTGTCCATGCCCAACGGCACGACCTGGACCAAGGTCAACGCCAACACCTACCTGGTCGAAGAGTCCTGCAACCGCGGCGGCGGCGGCCTCAGCGTCAGCGGCCTGCTGAGCATGATCGGCCTGGATCCGGCCGGCGATTGGGTCGCCAAGCAGAAGGAAATCTGCGTCAACATCCGTCGCGCGCGCAACGAGAAGTACAACTACACGGTCGAGTTCGTCATGAACGTCGCGCCGCAGATGCAGAACATGCTCAAGACGGTCAATACGCGGCGCAACTCCAGCAACGACCAGGGCAATGTGCAGGCGGTGGACAGCTCGTCCAACGAAATCTCCAACGACCTGGCGCTGAAGTTCCAGATCTGGCAGGGCCAGATGCAGACCTACGACGTCTATATCGCGACCATGGAAGAGAATCAGCGCACGCTCGCCTACAAGGCCATGAAGGGCCAGCAGACGATCCTGGGTTCGCTGGTCAAGACCGCGGCGCTTGCGGGTGCGCTGAAGGTCGGCAATTGATTTAGGCGAACGGCTGGAGCGGGCGGGCCCTGAGCGGCCCGCTGCCTCCATGGCCGGTACAGAGTCTGCGCCGATGGGTTCGGTGCGGTGGGTGAACAGGGGCAGGCCGGCGGCAATGACCCGACAGGCAGATAGGCGGCGCAGATGAGCAGGGGAATCGAAATCGTGGGTGATTGGCTGAAGGGCAGCATCGGTAACTGGCTGGACTGGCTGCAACCGCAGGTCCAGTCGGTGGGGGATTTCGTCTTCTTCCGCCTGATCCTGGCCTACCTGCGCGAGGAAATCCAAAAGTTCGGCGTCGGCATGATGACCAACGCCATGCAGTGGGTGGGCGGTATCGCGCTGACCCTGATGACGCTGTGGATCCTGATCCAGGGGTATCGCATCGCCACCGGTCTGTCGCGCGAGCCGATGATGGCGCTGGTGACCAACTCGTTGCGCGCGGCGTTCATCGTCGGCGTGGCGACCTCGATGGCGGCCTTCGGCACCAATCTGCATACCTTCTTCACCGAAGACATCAACAAGGAAATCCATTGGGTCGTCACGGGTAAGGACACCAAGATCGAGGACCAGATCGACAACAGTCTGGCCTGGATGCAGGTGGCCTTGACCAGTATCGACATGATCGACGTGGTCAAGGACCCGACCCTGGACGACGACAAGAACCGCGCGATGTGGTTCGTCGGCATGGGCACCGGCGGCCCGGCGATCGTCAGCGGCACCATGTTGTTGCTCTACGAGATCGCGATGGCGATGTTCGTCGGCTTCGGGCCGATATTCATATTGTGTTTGCTGTTCGAGCAAACCAAGCAGTTGTTCACCAAATGGCTGTATTACGGCATAGGAACGCTGTTCTCGATGGCGGTCCTCAGCGCGATGGTTTCGATATCGCTGGAGATGGTCACGCGCGTCTCGGCCGCGTTCTGGACGACGGCCTTGGCAGGCAAGTTGCTGGGCAGCAACTTCAGCGACGGTTTGACCAGCCAGGCCATGCAGCAGGGCGGCATGGGCCTGATCCTGACCACCCTGATCATCAGCGCGCCGCCGATGGCCGCGATGTTCTTCCAGGGCCTGCTCGGTACGCCTAGCGCCTACAACGCCATGGGCGGCGCAGGCGCGGCCCAGCCCGGCGCGGGCATGCCTCCGGGGTACGCGGGTAGCGCGGGTTACCGCCCGACGACGCCGACGTACGGCAACCAGTCGCAGGCGCCGCAGGTACCGGCTCCGAACATGACCGAAAACGCGGGCACGCGAGTGACCGGGCAGTCGACGAATCCGATTAAGGACGAGGTCCAGAAACGTTAATGCGGGTTCAGCCAATAGGTGGTGGACAATTCCAGATCGCCGTGGATTTCGCTTCTATTCATTGCGTCTTGACTGCGGTGGTATAGGGTTCGCCCAAGCCACCCAATTCGAAGGACCGACGATGATCATGCGTAACCTCATAGCGTGCAGCCTGCTGCTGGCAGGCTTATCGGGGGCAGGGGCGGCCCGCGCCGAGCAGGGTTGCCCGGCCGGCCTGGCTCCCATCGGCCAAGCGCCCGGTCCGATCTGCGTGCCGCAGCCCGGTTACGGGATCGGTGGGCCGAGTCCGGTGCAGCAGCAGGGGCCTAGCGCGCCGCAGCCTCGTTGGCTCGATCGCTGGGGCGCGGTCGCCATCGACGCGGTCGCCAGCAAGATGGGCACGGCGACGGACCGCAAGAGCAGTCGCGATGCGGAACGCACGGCGCTCAAGGACTGCAAGAACCGCGGCGGCACCGAACAGCAGTGCAAGAAGACGTTGCTGGTCTACGGTAACGGCTGCGGCGCGGTGGCAGTAGGCAGCGACTTCATCGTGGCTCGCGGCGGCGGCAGCATCGAAGAAGCGTCCGCACGGGCTCAGAAAGAGTGCGGGATGAACTCGACCGAATGCGAAGTCCTGTACACGCGTTGCAGCTACCCCGTGCTGGTCAACTGATAGGCTCAGTACGTGTGATGGCGAAAGCATCGTCCGGATTGCTGGTGTTGGCTCTGTCTGCGTCCGGGTTCGCTTATGCGGAGCAGGGTTGTCCCGCCGGGCTGATACCGACGGGGCAGGCTCCGGGACCGATTTGCGTGCCGATGCCCGGTTACGGCATCGGTGGTCCTGGCCCGATCCAACAGCGACCGCAGGGGCCGCAGTGGGTCGATCGCTACGGCGCAATCGCGGCTGACTACGCACATGGCAAATTCGGTGCCGCCTCCAACATGGCGAGCAACGGTAAGGCGGTGAAGACGGCATTGGCGCAATGCCGCGCCAATGGCGGCATTGAAGCAGAATGCAAGAAAGGTCTGCATGCTTGGGCCAATGGTTGCGGGGCGGTAGTGTGGGGCGATCAATACGCCGTCACGCGCAGTGCCGGGTCGGTCGAGCAGGCATCCGCCGATGCGCTCAAGGAATGCGGTCAAAACACTGCAGATTGTCGGGTTTATTACTCGGGCTGCAGTCTGCCGGTCTTGAAGCAATGATGTGGCGTCGATTGCTGATGGTGGGATTGATCGTATGTGGGTCGGCTCATGCCGAACAGGGCTGCCCGGAGGGCCTCGCTCCTATCGGCCAGGCGCCCGGTCCGATCTGCGTGCCGCAGCCCGGTTACGGAATCGGTGGGCCGAGTCCGGTGCAGCAGCGTCTTAGTGCGCCCCAACCTCGTTGGCTCGAACGCTGGGGCGCCGTCGCCATTGACGTGGTCGCCAGCAAGATGGGCACTGCGACGGATCGGAAGAGCAGTCGCGATGCGGAGCGCGCGGCGCTCAAGGACTGCAAGAATCGCGGCGGTACAGAGCAGCAGTGCAAAAAGACATTGTTGGTCTATGGTAACGGCTGCGGTGCCGTAGCCATGGGGGTCGATCTCGTCGCGGCCCGCGGTGGCGGCAGCGTCGAGGAGGCGTCTGCCCGGGCTCTGAAGGCCTGCGGATTGGACTCGACTGGTTGTGAGGTTCTCTATACCCGTTGCAGTTACCCAGTGCTCGTCAACTGAGGATGAAAGCTCGTTATCTATTGCTCATGATGCTGTGCTCGAACGGCGGCCACGCGGAGCAGGGTTGCCCTGCCGGCTTGGCTCCAATCGGGCAGGCGCCCGGTCCGATCTGCGTACCGCAACCAGGCTATGGATTGGGAAGCCCTTCGGCCCCGACCCAAAGCCAGCAGCCGAGCGCGCCTCAACCGCGCTGGATTGATCGCTGGGGCGCCATTTCCATTGATGTCGTCGCGTCGAAAATGGGCGTGGCGACAGAAAAGAAGAACCGGCGCGAAGCTCAACGTAGCGCGTTGAAGGACTGCCAAGCTCGTGGCGGAGCGGCGCAGGAGTGCAAAAAGTCGTTGTTCACCTATGGAAATGGATGTGGCGCTTTGGCTTTGGGTAGCGACTATGTCGCGTTCGACGGTGGCGGCACCGTCGAAGAGGCCACCGATAAGGCACAAAAGCTCTGTAGCTTGAATTCAACGAACTGCGAAGTCCTGTACACCCGTTGCAGCTACCCGGTGCTGGTCAACTGATAGGCCCAGCGCAGCGGTAAGGCAGATAAAGTTTCGTATCAACTCGGTGGCGAAGGATTCGGCGCCGGGTTTGATGTAAAGTACGGCCTGAGCTTGGCCCAAGGGCGGACTGCCCGGGGGACTTGCGGAGGTATCAAGGGGTGCGATCGCACAGCCGTAACTAGGATGTCACGGCGGTATTGCAATCGTTCTCCGAGGAGTTACACCGCCGGCATCCGCCGTCGGGCAATAGGCGATGCGACGTTACCGCGATTGCGGTGGCGCAGCCGCCGCATGAGTAGGGGTTGCCATGAAGTTACAGCTCGTTCCGTTGGCGCTATTGCTAGCCCTCGCCAGCGCTTGCGACCGCACGCCCGATGCGCCCGCCGCATCCGCGCCCGTCGCCTCCGTCCCCGATTCCAAGCCCACACCCACGCCTGCCGCCGATCCTGCGGCGCCGTCCGTCGCGTCCGTCGCGGCCACGCCTGCGGTCGCACCGCAGACCTTGCCCGCGACGACCTGCGCACCCGAGGCCTACGCCGACTTCTTCAACGAGTACGCCGGTTCGCCCGGCGTGCGCGCCGCCTACACCGCCGACACGGTGCGCGTGGGTTCGTTGGACAAGCCGGCCGACGCGCATCCGGTCGCCAAGGCCGATTACCGCGACTTCAAGGTCGGCATCGTCGACAGCCGCTGGGCCTACCTCGACCCCGCGGTCAAGGACCCCGGCAGCTACCCGCTGCTGGACCTGGAGTTCAAGCCCGAAGGCGGCAAGTCCTTCCGGGTCGAGTACGTCCAGGCCGAGTTCGACGCCGACGACAACGTGGTCAAGACCATAGGCAAGCCAGGCGCCTATGTGTTCGAGCGCGGAAACGACTGCTGGGTCCTGAGCCAGGACCTGCATTGATCGCCGCGGCCGTGCGCCGCGGTAACAACGGGACACAAGGAGATCTCCCATGGGCAAGATCCGCATCGTAGAGAGCGTGGGCGGCAGTACCGAGCACGTCCACAGCTACGACGACATCGAAATTCATCACCCCAGCAAGAAGGGCAAGGAAGCTGGGCGCCACTACCAGGTCATCGACGGCCACAACGAGGAAATCCTGTCCTCGGGCGGCAAGGTCGCGCATTCGCGCGACGGCCACGTGTTCGTGTCCAAGGACTTCGTCCTGCTCGACGACAAGGGCCGTTCCAGCCCGGTGCACGTGCCGGCGCCGGCCGACGGCTTCGTCAAGATCGACAAGAACAGCGGCCTGGTGAAGATCTACGACAAGCTGCCCGACGGCGAGATGATCGCCCAGGTGCGGCACATGGACCTGCGCCAGTTCCCGCTGAAGGACGGCGATCCGATCCAGTACGGCCAGCCGATGGGCCTGCAGGCCGGCATGGGCGGTGGCAAGCTCAACAAGTACCCCACCCACACCCATATCGACTTCAACGCCAACCATCTGGACAAGTTCAAGCAGTACGTCCACGACATCGACACCGGCGTGATCAGCACCGATCGCTATCCGGCCAAGGGCCAGGCCACGCCTGTGACCGCGCCGGTGCAGCACGACAAGCCCGCCGATGTCGCCAAGCCCGCGCCCGCGCGTGCTGCGGCCGACGGTGTGCTGCGTTCGGGCGAGCAGGGCGCCGATGTCCGCGCGCTGCAGGAATCGCTGAACAAGCTCGGCTATCACGACGGCAAGGGCCGCGCGCTGAACCCGGACGCCGACTTCGGCGCCAGCACCAAGGAAGCGGTGCAGGCGTTCCAGCGTGCGCATGGCCTGAAGGACGACGGCGTCGCCGGTCCCAAGACCCTGGACGCGCTGAAAAAGGCCGAACAGACCCCACTGCTGTCCAACCCCGCGCACCCGGACCACGCCATGTTCAAGCAGGCAGTCGGCGGTCTGGAAAAGCTGGGCCCGAACGCCGGTTTCAAGAACCATGCCGAACTCGAACGGGCCGCGGCGACGCTGACCTTCGAAGCCAAGGTCGGCGGCTTGAAGCAGATCGACCACGTCGCGCTGAGCACCAACGGCACCGGCCTGTTCGCGGTCCAGGGCGGGCTGACCGACCCCGGTCACCACCGTGCGCACGTGGACAAGCTGCAGGCCGGCGCGCAGCCGCTGGAGCAGTCCACGTTCCAGCTGCAGCAGGATGCGCAGCAGCGCCAGAAGATCGAGGCGCAGGCGCCGGCGGTCGCGCAACAGCAACAGCGCGAACCGCGGATGATGGCTTGACGATGCAAACGCCGATCGACGTCCATCGTCGATCGGCGCGAGGCCGGTTGCGGACGCAACAGCCGCCGCAGCCGGCAAAGCCGAACGGAGTATCGAGCGAGACCATGCGCAAGTCGTTGACCTTGTTAGTGCTGATGACGTCGCTGGCGGCATGCCAGGCGGCGGCGCCCGGCGATGCGGAACCGCAGGCTGCTGCGTCCGCGCCCGCCGCGCAGACGCAGCCAAACCCGCAACAGGAAGTGCCCGTGAACAATCTGTCCGTGACCCCGCAGCAAGACGATCTGACCCAGTTTCTCCCCGCCGGCGGCAAGCAGCTGGCGGTGCAGCGCGCCGATCTCGACGGCGATGGCCGCGAGGACGCGGTGCTGGTGATCGATCCGCCGGTGCAGGCCGACGCCAAGCTGGGCGAGGGCGCGCCGCGCACCGTGCTGGTGCTGATCCGCGACGCCGACGGCAAGCTGCAGGTCGCCAAGCGCAGCGAGCGCTTGGTGCCCTGCGCCCGTTGCGGCGGTATCGCCGGCGATCCGTTCGGCTACGTGCGCGCCTATGCGGGCGGGTTCACCGTGCTGATCGAAGGCGGTTCGCGCGAGCGCTGGTCGGATGAGTTCGGCTTCGCTTATTCGGCCGAGCAGAAGGATTGGCTGTTGGAAAAGGCGGTACGCAGCGTGGTCGACACCGACACCGGCGAGGACAAGCGGCTGGATTTGCAACGCAAGGATTTCGGCGCGATCCGGCTCGAGGAATTCGACCGCGACAAGCTGCCGTCCGTGGAAGAGGCCTGAGTACGCAGGAGCGTCACCGAACCGGGCAGGGAACGTCCGGGCAGGGCTTGGGTTTTGGCGATATAGGCATTCAACCAGGAGCTACACATGACGACGGATAGGGAAACGCAACTGTTGCAGGCCGCGACGGCGTCGGGGATCACCTCGCGTCGCGAACTGGCGAACTTCATGGCCCAGGTCGGCCACGAATCGCACGGCCTGACCAAGCTCGAAGAGGGCTTTCGCTACACCAAGGGCATCTCGCAGATCCCGGTGAAGTCGGCGATGCGCGAAGGCGCGCCGGCGCTGGAATCGGCGCGTCTGGAAGCCCTGCGCGGGCGTCCGGAGGCGCTGGCCGACCTGATGTACGGCGGTCGCATGGGCAACGACGAGCCCGGCGACGGCTACAAATACCGCGGTCGCGGCTACATGCAGCTGACCGGCAAGGACAATTACCGCTCCGCCGGCGAAGCGCTGGGCCTGGACCTGGTGCACCACCCCGATCTCGCGTCCAAGCCCGAGAACGCGGCCCGCATCGCGACCTGGTACTGGCAGAACAACGTGCCGCAGAACGCCCGCGAGGACGTGACCAAGGCCACCCGCGCGGTCAACGGCGGCACCAACGGCCTGGCCGATCGCGAAACCCGCAACGAGCGCTGGCTGCAGACGCTGACCCCGGAACTGATGGAGCAGCTGGCCGCCGGCCGTATCGGTCGTGCGGTGGAGCCGAACACCCCGGCCAAGCCTGCACCCACGCACGCGACGCCGAATGCGGCCGCCGACGGCGTGCTGAAGTCGGGCGAGAAGGGCGCGGCGATCGAAGCGATGCAGAAATCGCTGCAGGCGCTGGGCTACACCGACGGCAAGGATCGCGCGCTGAACCCGGACGGCAACTTCGGCGCCAGCACCAAGGAAGCGCTGCAGGCGTTCCAGCGCGCGCACGGCCTGAAGGACGACGGCGTCGCTGGTCCCAAGACCCTGGACGCGCTGAAAAAGTCCGAACAGACCCCGCTGCTGTCCAATCCCGCGCATCCGGACCACGCCATGTTCAAGCAGGCGGTCGGCGGTCTGGAAAAGCTGGGTCCGAACGCCGGTTTCAAGAACCACGCCGAACTCGAACGGGCCGCGGCGACGCTGACCTTCGAAGCCAAGGTCGGCGGTTTGAAGCAGATCGACCACGTCGCGCTGAGCACCAACGGCACCGGCCTGTTCGCGGTCCAGGGTGGGCTAACCGATCCGGGTCACCACCGTGCGCATGTGGACAAGCTGCAGGCCGGCGCGCAGCCGCTGGAGCAGTCGACGTTCCAGCTGCAGCAGGACACGCAGCAGCGCCAGAAGCTCGAGGCGCAGGCCAACCCGACCCAGACGCCGCCGACGCGCGCGATGGGTTGAGTCGACCCGCCGCGCGCAAGCGCGGCGCAGGTACGGCTGCATCCGCGAGGGGGCGAGATGCGGTCGTCGGCCCGGTCCGGTGCGACCCCGTAGCAGGGCGCACCGGACCGGGTCGGTCGAGCTCGACCCGATCACCATAGAAACGCTTCAGGAATTCCCATGAAATCTGCAAACCTTCTGTGCATCGCACTGCTGACGGTCCTGGCCGGCTGCAATTCGTCGAAGGCACCGTTCGACGCGGCCACGACCGCACCGGCCGATGCGGTGGCGGCGACGCCGCCGGCGCCGGCCATGGCCACGGCCGCGACTGCCGAAGCCGCCGCAACGCCCGCTCCCGCTGCGACGGCGCCCGCCGGCGACGGCCGCTCGCTGTGCGCCGCCAGCGAGGACATCGTGCTGTCGTGCAAGCTCGCCGGCGGCCAGCTGGCTTCGTTGTGTGCCTCCAAGGGCGTCAGCGACCAGGCCGGCTACGTCTACTTCGCCCAGGGCGCGGCGGGCCGTCCCGACTACGTGTTCCTGGCCGACAAGGGCGTGCACGGCGAGCGCTTCAAGCGCACCCAGCTCGGCTTCGCCGGCAACAGCGGCGGCTACGCCTATTCGTTCGAGGACGGCGGCCGCAAGCGCATCTTCTATTCGATCTCCGGCGAGAAGGGCGTGCAGGAGCAGGGCCTGCTGACCGCCAGCGGCGATGCGGTCAAAGCCGAGGCTTTCGTGGCCTGCGAGCCGGGCAGCCTCGTCGACGATATCGACGACACCTTGTTCAAATTCACCCGCGGCTGGGACCGCGACGCTGCGATCGACCGCGGCGGGCTACCGGCCAAGCCCTGAGCTACGGCCGCAGCCTCAACTACGCATAACGATCGCATCAAGGAGGAAACCAATGTCTACACCGAGCAACCGCGATTTTCTGCTGCAGCGCGCCTACGAGTCCGGCATCCGTGAACCGCGTGAACTGGCCGCGTTCATGGGCCAGATGCAGATCGAATCCCGATCCTTCGCCAGCATGCACGAGAACCTGGGCTACAGCGCCGAACGCCTGCACGAGGTGTTCCCCGATCGCAACGGCATGAACACCCTGGCCGAAGCTCGCGACGTCGTGCGCGGCGGCCGCGAGCAGATCGCCGAGACCATCTACGGCGGCCGTTGGGGCCGCGACAACCTCGGCAACACCGAGCCGGGCGACGGCTGGCGTTTCCACGGCCGCGGTTACGTGCAGCTGACCGGCCGCGACAACTACGAGCGCGCCGGCCGCGAGCTCGGCCTGGATCTGGCCGCCAATCCCGACCTGGCCGCGGACCGCGGCAACGCCGCCAACATCGCCGTGCACTACTGGCAGAGCCGGGTCGTCCCGCACGGCAATCAGTTGAATGTGCGCGAGGCCACCCACGACATCAACGGCGGCTACAACCATCTGCCCGAGCGCCGCGCTGCGGTGGCCGAGTGGGAGCGCATGCTCACCCCCGAAGTGATGCAGGGCCTGGCCCGCGGCGAAGTGGTGCTGCCCGCGCCGGGCCGCGGCGGCCGCGATCCCATGGCCGACGGCGTGCTCAAGCTCAACGAGCGCGGCCAGGCCGTCGAGGACATGCAGGAAACGCTCAAGCGCCTGGGCTATCGCGACGCCCAGGGCAACGAGCTCAACCCCGACGGTCATTTCGGTCGCCGCAGCCAGGAAGCCCTGAAGGCGTTCCAGCGCGATCACGGCCTGGAAGACGACGGCATCGCAGGGCGCGATACCTTGAATGCGCTGCGCAATGCGCAGCCCAACCAGCCGCAGACCGAACGCGGCCGCGATCAGCCGGCGCAGCCGACTCCGGCCGAACCGGCACGCAGCAGCTCGCTGCAGGATCCGGCCAATCGCGACAATCCGGTCTACCGCCAGGCGGTCGCAGGGCTGGAACGCCTGGGCCCGAATGGCGGCTTCGACAATCGCGAGCAGCTCGAGCGCGCGGCCGCGACCCTGACCTACGAGGCCCGGGTCAGCGGCCTGACCCAGATCGACCACGTCGTGCGCAGCACCAACGGCACCGGTCTGTTCGCGGTGCAGGGCGGCCTGAACGACCCGGCCCACCACCGCGCGTTCGCCGATCGCGGCCAGGCGGTCGGGCAGAGCGTCGAACAGACCAGCCAGCGCCTGCAGCAGGACGTGCCGCAGACGCAGCAGGCTCCGTTCATGGCGCAGCCGCAGCCCGAGCGCCAGCAGCAGACCAGCCAGCGGGTGTGATCGTGGCGGTCGCGTTTCGCCCCTAGCGGGCGGCGCGCGGCCGTTTCCCCTCATGCGGGCGCGCCCGGTCGCGCGCCCGCCACCGGACCTCAGCCGTGCAGCCCCCCCGGGACGCGGCTGTGGCGGCAGTCGGATGCGGGACCGCATGCGGTCCCGCATCCGCCTAGCCTTGAAGCACTCTCGCGATTGCGCGAGCATACGGGTCAGGCTGCAGCAGCGGAGGCGCCATGAACGGACTCCCCCAGGGACAGGAACGCAGGGTCGACAGCGACGCGTCGGTGAAGACCCTGGACGACCTGCGACAGGCCGAACAACGCGCGCTGCTGAGCAGTCCCAGCCATCCCAACCACGACCTGTTCAAGCAGGTGCGGGTGTGTCTGGATCGCCAGGACACGGTTTCCTCGCGCACGCCGGAACAGAACGACAACCTCGCGGCCGCACTCGCGGTCGAAGCCAGGCGCAACGAAATGCGCGTCAACCACGTCGTCCTGAGCAAGGACGGCGAGCGCGCGTTCGCGGTCGAAGGCGACCTCAACTCGCCGGCGCGCCGGGTCAGCTACGTCGAAACGGCGCAGGCCGCGTCGCAGCCGATCGAGCGCAGCGGCGAGCAACTGGCGCAACTGTCGCGCGAGCAGGATCAGCGCGACCGCCGCCAGGCGCAGGAGCAGGATCGTCAGCGCCAGCCCGAGGCGCAGCGCGAAGCGCCGCTGCTCGGCCTGGGGCCGCGTTCGCTGTGACGGCGACGCAGACGGTTCGGGCCCGCGAGGCAATGCAGGCATTGGAGGCCAGGCAGTGAGCGAATACCAACATCACCTACTTACGCGCGGCAAGTACCAGATCGTCGCGTTGACGCCGGATGCACAATTCGAGGACGACGACATCTATGCTTACGCGGTGATGTCGTCTTCGGGCGTCAAGCTGCGCCAGGAGCTGACGCTGAGCGACGCCAGGAATTGGCTGGACGACCGGATGGAGCGGGAGCGGGGCAACCCCTCCGCGCCGATGCCGGATCCGGTGGAAGCGGCTCCCGTACGATCCACGTTGCTCCGGCCCGGCCGGAAGCGTCGCTGATCGCATGGCGGGCCTTGGGGAACTTCAAGCAGGGAACAACACGTGAAAGGGAAGCTGATCTTCGCCCTGGTCCTGGGCATCGCCGCCTTGGCCGCCGGGCTGTATCTGTCGGGCTATTTGTCGCTGCTGTTCCTCAAAGTCGATACCGGTCTGCTGAAGTGGAGCACCTTCACGGACTACGTGCGGGTGCTCGATCTGCCGCAGTACAAGCTGCACGCGGGTAAGATCAAGGCCTCGGGCTACATCGGCTTCGGCCTGCCGGGCCTGGCCTACCTCGCGCTGCTGGTGCTGATCCTCAAGCCCAAGCCGCGCTCGATGCACGGCGATGCGCGCTTCGCCAACGGCATGGACCTGCAAAGCAAGGGCATGTTCAAGGCGTCCCACAACGGCATCGTGGTCGGCAAGTACAACGGCAAGCTGGTGCGCCTGGCCGGCCAGCAGTTCGTGATCCTGGCCGCGCCGACCCGCTCGGGCAAGGGCGTCGGCATCGTGATCCCGAACCTGCTCGAGTACCAGGAATCGATGGTGGTGCTCGACATCAAGCAGGAAAACTTCGACCTGACCAGCGGCTGGCGCGCCCAGCAGGGGCAGGAGATCTACCTGTTCAATCCCTTCGCCGAGGACCGGCGCACGCACCGCTGGAACCCGCTGACCTACGTCGCCACCGACCCGGCGTTCCGGGTCTCGGACCTGATGAGCATCGCGGCGATGCTGTATCCGGACGGTTCCGACGACCAGAAGTTCTGGGTCAGCCAGGCGCGCAACGCCTTCATGGCGTTCACCCTGTACCTGTTCGAGGCCTTCGAGGAAGAGAACAAGATCGGTTTCCCGTTCGCCAACCCGCCGACCCTGGGCGCGGTTTACCGGCTGTCCTCGGGCGACGGCAAAAGCGAGCTCAAGCCCTACCTGCAGGGGCTGTCGCAGCGCCCGTTCCTCAGCGACAACGCGCGCTCGGCGTTCGCCAACATGCTGTCCCAGGCCGACGAGACCTTCGCCTCGATCCTGGGCACGTTCAAGGAACCGCTCAACCCCTGGATCAATCCGGTTCTGGACGCGGCCACCAGCGCCGACGATTTCCTGCTCACCGACCTACGCAAGAAGCGCATGACGATCTACGTCGGCATCCAGCCCAACAAGCTGGCCGAGAGCCGTTTGATCGTGAACCTGTTCTTCAGCCAGATCATCAACCTCAACACCCGCGAACTGCCGCAGAACAACAAGGCGCTCAAGCACCAGTGCCTGCTGCTGATGGACGAGTTCACCTCGATCGGCAAGGTCGACATCATCGCCTCGGCGGTCTCGTACATGGCCGGCTACAACATCCGCCTGCTGCCGATCATCCAGAGCATGTCGCAGCTGGACGCGACCTACGGCAAGGACATCTCGCGCACCATCATCACCAACCACGCGCTGCAGATCATCTACGCGCCGCGCGAGCAGCAGGATGCCAACGACTATTCCGACATGCTCGGCTACACCACGGTGCGCAAGCAGAACGTGACCCGCGGCCGCGACTACTCGCGCAGCGAATCCGAGGAACGGCGCGCGCTGATGCTGCCGCAGGAGCTCAAGGCGATGGGCTTCGACACCGAGGTGTTCCTGTACGAAGGCATCCCGCACCCGGTGAAATGCGACAAGATCAAGTACTACCAGGACAAGCACTTCACCTCGCGCCTGCTGCCCAAGGTCGAAGTGCCGACCCTGAACCTGCGCGCCTGAGCATACCGTCTTGGGCGTGCCGTCTTGGGCGCGGCGTCCTGAGCGTGCCGTTTTGAGCATGCCGTTCTCAGCATGCCGTTTTGAGCATGCGCTCACGCCGCCGCCGCCGGATTCCGGCGCGGCGGCTGCACGAACGCGGCCGCGGCGATACGATGTCGCTCATCGGTCGACCCCGCGACCCCACGCCCTGACATCCCCATGCAGAACCTGCGCATCTCCCTGGTCCAAGGCGCCACCCGCTGGCACGATCCCGCCGGCAATCGCGATTACTACGGCCGCCTGATTTCCGCGCTGCACGGCACCACCGACCTGGTGCTGCTGCCGGAAACCTTCACCAGCGGCTTCAGCAATGAGGCGATCGGCAACGCCGAGACCATGGACGGCCCGACCGTGGCCTGGATCCGCGAACAGGCGGCCAAGCTGGGTGCGGCGGTCACCGGCAGCGTGCAGCTGCGCACCGACGAGGGCGTGTTCAACCGCCTGCTGTTCGCCACGCCCGACGGCGCGCTGCAGACCTACGACAAGCGTCATCTGTTCCGCTACGCCAACGAGCACGAGCGTTACGCGGCCGGCCGCGAACGCCTGACGGTGGAGTGGAAGGGTTGGCGGATCTGCCCGCAGGTCTGCTACGACCTGCGCTTCCCGGTGTATTCGCGCAACCGCTACGACGTCGAACGGCCGGGCGCGCTGGATTACGACTTGCTGCTGTACGTGGCCAACTGGCCGTCGGCGCGCGCCCATCCCTGGAAAACCCTGCTGCGCGCACGCGCGATCGAGAACCTGTGCTACGTCGCCGGCCTCAACCGGGTCGGCGACGACGGCAACGGCCTGCATTATTCCGGCGACAGCGCGGTGATCGATTTCCTCGGCCATGCGGTCAGCGAATGCACCGACGAGGAAGTGGTCGCGACCACGACCCTGCTGGCGGACGAGTTGGCCGCGCATCGTGCGCGTTTCCCGGCGATGCTGGACGGCGACGCGTTCGAGTTGAAGTGAGCGGGGCAGGGCGCTTCCGGGTAGGAGCGGCGTAAGCCGCGACCGCGAACCGCCGGCTGCCTGCGCCGCCTGCTCCGACTTCGCTGCCTCCGCATTCCGCAACGCTCTGATTCTCGCCGCGCCGTGACTCATCACGGTCGCGGCTTACGCCGCTCCTACCCCAAAGCGGATTCGCCAGCTTTGGGGTAGGAGCGGCGTGAGCCGCGATACGCGAATCCGGGCGGGCGGCGCCGCTACCATCGCCCATTCATCGCCACCTCACGCCGCGCCCACATCTGCCTGCGCAGCCGGGACTACACTGGCGTAACCGCGCAAGCCGCACGGTAACCGCATCCAACGGATGCCGGCGCCCAGCGTCCGGCCGGCCCGGACCGCGGCGCCGGCTCCCCGCACCGGAGGAGCCCGCCATGGCATCGCAACGACTAGAGGACTACCTGCATTCGCACCAGGTGGCCTACGACATGCTCGCCCATCCCTACGCACCCACCGCGCACGCGGCTGCGGTCAGCGCCGACATCGACGACCACGAAATGGCCAAGACCGTGATGGTCAAACTCGACGGCCGCCTAGCGATGGCGTTGGTGCCCGCCGACGAATGGCTGCGGCTCACGCGCCTGCGCGAGGCCAGCGGCGCGCAGTACGTGGCCCTGGCCAGCGAGGCCGAGTTCAAGGAGCGCTTCCCCGAATGCGAGGTCGGCGCGATGCCGCCGTTCGGCAATCTCTACGGCCTGGAGGTCTATGCGGCCGACAGCCTGGCGGTGGAGGAGCGGATCGCGTTCAACGCCGGCAACCACCGCGAGCTGATGCGTATGGCCTGGTCGGACTTCGAGCAACTGGTGCATCCGCACGTGGCGACGCTCACGCGTCACTGAATCCCGGTATCGGGACGGGGGTGCGATGCCACCTCCGCGCCGTCGATCAAGGCGTGTCCGGAGCGAACACGAAGCGAACACGCCTGTGCGCTGCCGGTCGCGCGGCCCCGGCCGGCGTTGCGCGCGTGACCGATGGCACTGTGCCCCATTGCCGCTTTGCCGAAACGTAGCCGGGCCCCGGTCGCGCCGACCGGGGCCCGGCTGCGGGAATCACGGATGCCACATTTGAAAACGATCCTCGGCCTGATCGCGGCCGGCGCGATAGCGCTCGCAGGCTGCAGCGCGCATCGGCCCGCCGCCGCCGCCCGCGAAGAAGCGGCGCAAGGGCAGGGCCGCGGCGACCTCATCGCCGTGGAACCTCTGGGATCGTTCGACCAAGCGCACCTGCAACAGATCGCCTCCGAGTTCCCAGGCGGCATCGCCGTCGCCGGTGGCGCCAAGCTCTACCGCATCGTGTACTGGACCCGGTCGCAGGGGCGTCCGACCCGGGCCTCAGGGCTGTGGTCGGTGCCCGAACGCGGCGCGGCGCCGAAGGGCACCGTGATGTACTTGCATGGCACCCAGATGACCCGAGCGTCGTCGCCCTCGCTGCCCGACCGCGTCGACGGCAACGAGGAGACCGCGGTGTTCGCCGGCAACGGCTTCGAAGTCGTGCTGCCCGATTACATCGGCTTGGGCGTCTCGACCTGTCCGCAGGCTTACGTCATCGTTGCCGCGCAGGTCGACGCCTCGATCGACTTGCTGCGCGCGCTACGTAGCGCGCGTGCGCGCCTGCGGCGCAACGGGTCGCCGTCCTTGTACCTGATGGGGTTCTCGCAGGGCGGCCAGAGCGTCGCCGGCCTGCATCGCGCGCTCGAGCGCGAACCGCTGCCCGGCTATCGGCTGCACGGCTCGGTCGGCATCGCCGGACCTTACGACCTGCACGCGCTGATGCTGCGCAAGATTTCGCCCGCGCATGCCTCGGCGGCGAACAACGCCGGCTATTTCGCCTTCATCGCCAACGCCTATTCGATCTACTACGGCCATCCCTTGGACGAGATGCTGACTCGCGAGTACGCCGACGCCGTGCCCGCGCTGTTCGACGGCACCAAGGCGCCGGAGCAGGTCGTGCCCGCACTGCCGACGGACGCGCGTCGCTTGTTCCGGCCACAGTTCCTGCGCGCGTTCGAAGCCGGGGACGACACCTGGTTCGCCCGCGCGCTGGACGAAAACCAGACTTACGCCTGGACACCGGCGGCGCCGTTCCGGATCTACTACGGCGAGGCCGACACCGACGTGCTGCCGGAGTCGGCGCGGGCCTTCTACGATTATGCGAAGCCGCGCGGCGGCAACTTGTCGCTGCATCCCTTGGGAGCGGTCGATCATTGGAACAGTGCCGCGCTGAGCTATGCGCCGACGCTGGCATGGTTCGAGGAACTCAGCGCAGCGAAATAAGGCTCGTCGCGCGGGGCCGTGGGAATAGCCGTCGCACGCTCGCGACGATCCGCATGAAACTCGCCCCGGCGCCGCGTATCCGCAGGCCCGGCCGGGCTTGCGGGCGCTTCAGTCCACCCGCCGCATCGACCGCGCCTGCGCCTGACTCTCGCCGCGCTTGTGGAAATACACCTGTTCGGCCGCCCAACGCAGCGGCGCCGAATGCAGCAGCAGGTCGAACGGCCAGTCGAACTGGAAGCGGTCGAAGGCCCAGCGCAGCGCACGCTTGGTGCGGAAGCGCGGCGCGCTGTCGATCGCGACCTGCTCAGGCGCCGGGCCGCCGCTGCGTACATGCGCGGCCAAGGCCTGGCCCAGGGTCCAGCCGTGCGCCCAGGCCGAATGGATGCCGCCGGCGGTCACCGGCGAGACGATGCCGGCGGCATCGCCGGTCAGCAGGGCGCCGTCGCGTGCCAGCGGGAACACCGGGCCGCCGCAGGGAATCAGCCCGGCACGGGTCGAGTCCGGCACGGTATCGGCGGGCAGGCCGACCAGGGCGCCGACCCGGGCCAGGAAACCGTCGATGTCGGGCACGCGCGCGCGTTCGGGGTCGTGGCGCAGGGCCAGACCGGCTTGCACGCCGGTCGGATTCTGCGCGACCCAGCCGATGTAGCCCGGCGCGTAACGCTTGCTGACGAAGCAGTGCAGGGCGTCGGGCTCGGGCAGGCTCGCGCCGGCGAACTCGTATTCGATCCCGTACAGGAACTCGCTGACCCGGCCCAGCCCGGCGCGCTCGGCCACGCGCGACTTGGCGCCGTCCGCGCCGACCAGGCAACGCGCGCGGCAGGCGATCGGCAGCAGGCCCTGCGACATGCCTTCGACCTGCCAGCCGTCGCCGTCGCGACGGGCCTGGGTGAAGGACGCGCCCAGACGCAGGTCGACGCCGTTGCGGCGCAGTTCGTCGGCCAACCAGCGCATCAACCGCGGCGTGTCGGTGGTGAGGAAGTAGTAGCCCGGCGCATTCAGGGCCAGGCTGCGCAGGCGCGGCGAGTACAGCCGCACGCGCTCGACCCGGTGCAGGCAGTCGCTGGGCGCGCGGTTGAGCCAGGTCTGCTCGGCGGCCTCTTTGACCACGATGCCGGTGGTGTGCAGGCGTTCGCCAGGATCGGTCTTGCGTTCCAGTACGGTCACGCGCAGGCCGGCGCGCGCGGCCGCGAGCGCGCAGGCCGCACCGGCGAAGCTGGCGCCGACCACGAGCACGTCGCAGTCGTAGGAGGGGTCGTGGCGGGACATGGTGTGCATCCGAATCAGGGGACGCCGCCACTGTCGCGCGAGGCGATGAAGCGTGGATGGGGTGAATGTGAAGTCGACGGTGTGGGGGAACGCTCAAGCTCGGGCACACGCGCCAAGGGAGCGAAGCCTCATCCGAACGGCGACTCGCGAACCGAGCCGCAAGCCCTGGCTGCGTTCTGTTCTCGCGGGCGGGAAAGATGCCTGCGGGGCGGATGAGGGCGAACGGTGCCGTCGCAAGAACAGAGGTGCGGCAGCGCTGCCGCAAAAACTAAAGCGCGCCGTGCCGCCGCAAAAACAAAGGACGCGATAGCGCCGCCACAAAAACCAAAGGGCGCCGCAGCGCCCTTTGGTCGAACCGGAATCCGACGCGATTCGCCCTGAAAGCGAACCGCGAAAGATCGGCGTCAATCGTCTGTCAGACCTCAGCCGCGCGGACCGCGACCGCCGCCGGGACGACCGCCGCCGCGCGGGCCGCCGGGACGCGGGCCGTTCGGGTTCGGGCGTGCGCCGCCGGGGCGCGGCGCGCCGCCGGGACGACCGCCGGGCTTGCCGCCCGGGCCGCCGGCCGGACGCGGGCTGCGCGGACGATCGCCGTAGGGGTTGAAGCCGCCCGCGCCCGGGTTGGCGTGATCGGACGGGAAGCTGGGCGCGTTGCCCGGATGGCCGTACGGACGCGAGCGCTGGCCCTGACCCTGGCCTTGTCCCTGACCGCCACCGCCGCCGCCGCCACGACGCTCGCCGTAGGGGCTGTTGCCACCGCCGCTGCGTTCGCCGCCGAAGCCGCCGCCACCGCCCGGACCGCGCTCGGAGCGGCCCTGGCCGCCGTAGCCGCCGCCGCTGCGGGCGCCGCCGCCGGCACCGGGACGACCGCCGCCGCCGCCGGGTTTGCCGCCGTAGGGCTTCTTGGGGCCGCGGCTGTCGGGATTGCGATGACCGCTGGGGCCGGTGTCGACGCCATCGGGCACGTACCAGGTGCGGAACGCCGCCGGATTGCCGTCCGGCAGCGGCTTGGGACCCTTGTCCTTGCGCTGTTTGAACGGCTTCTGCGACTGGTTGGCCGCGGCTTCGCCGCTGACCGTGAGGCCGCCGTGCTTGCGCGGACCGCCGCGGCCGCGACCGCCGCGATCTTCGCGGACGTTGTCGAAGCGGCGCAGTTCGCGGCCTTCGTCGGCGGTGTTGTGGCCGCTGACGTAGCCCGGCGAGCGCTCGCCGCCGGACAGATGGACGGTGGACTTGGTGGCCTTGCGCTGGCCGATCACCGGCTGCAGCGTCAGCGCAGACGGGGTGCCGTCTTCCAGGCCCAGTTCGGTGCGCAGGCTCTCGACCTTGTCGGATGCGAGCTCCTGCGACTGGCTGCGCAGCAGTTCGCGCGGCAGCGAGACGGTGCCGTAGCGGATGCGCTTGAGGCGGCTGACCTGGCAGCCCTGCGATTCCCACAGGCGGCGCACTTCGCGGTTGCGGCCTTCCTTCACCACGACCCGGAACCAGTCGTGCGAGTCGCTGCCGCCGATGCGTTCGATCTCGTCGAACTTGGCCGGGCCGTCGTCCAGCGAGACGCCGCGGGCGAGGCGGTCGACGATGTTGTCGGCGACCTTGTCCTGGCCTTCCGGTGCGCGCACGCGGCAGACGTATTCGCGTTCGACTTCGAACGACGGGTGCATCAGCGCGTTGGCGAGCTCGCCGTCGGTGGTCAGCAGCAGCAGGCCGGTGGTGTTGATGTCGAGGCGGCCGATCGCGATCCAGCGCGCGCCCTTGAGGGCGGGCAGGGATTCGAAGATGGTCGGACGGCCTTCGGGATCGTCGCGGGTGGTGACTTCGCCTTCGGGCTTGTTGTACATCAGCACCCGGGCCGGCTCGGTCAGCGCGCTGGCGACGAAACTGCGGCCGTCGAGTTCGATCTTGTCGCCGCCCTTGATGCTCATGCCGATCTGCGCGGTTTCGCCGTTGACCTTGACCAGGCCGTCGGCGATGCGCTGTTCGAGCGCGCGGCGCGAGCCCAGTCCGGCCTGCGCCAGCACTTTGTGCAGGCGCTCTTCCAGACGCGGCGCCTCGGTGGAGGCGGCGTCACCGCTGCGCTTCAGGGAAAGCTTGCGGGGTTTGTGTTCGCTCATTTCTGTTGCTCCGGCCGGTCGTCTTCGGACTCGGCCTCTGTATTCGGAACGGTCGTCGTCTCGACGGCGTGAGGGTCTTGCTCGTGATCGTTCGCGTCTGCCGCGCGCTCGCCCGGCGCGGCATCGGGGTCGTCCATGGGGACGGATTCGGGTGTGTTGTCTTGCCCGGCGTCGGCGGAATCGCCTGCGTCGGTGTCGTCGGCGCCGGTTTCGGTGCTGGAATCGGCGACGGCGGTGGGTTCGGGTGCTTCGGAATCGGTGTCGGTATCGGCGTCCGCGTCGTCCGCGCTTTCGACGTTCGCGTCGTCGGCTTCGGTGCCGCCGAGTTCATCGTCGCCGATGTCCTCGTTGCCGGCCTCATCGTTGTCGGCCTGCGCGTCCTCGGCGTTGCCGCCGTTGCCGATGCCGCCGGCTTCGATCTGGCTGGGCGCCGGCGGGCCGTCGAACTGCAGTTGCGGCTCCAGGTCGCCGATGTCCTTGAGTTCCGACAGCGGCGGCAGCTCGTCCAGGCGCTTGAGGCCGAAATAGTCCAGGAAGGTCTTGGTGGTGCCGAACAGCGCCGGCTTGCCGGGCACGTCGCGGTGGCCGACCACGCGGATCCACTCGCGTTCTTCCAGGGCCTTGATGATGTTGCTGTTGACCGCGACGCCGCGGACCTGCTCGATCTCGCCGCGCGTGATCGGCTGGCGGTAGGCGATCAGGGCCAGGGTTTCCAGGGTGGCGCGGGTGTAGCGGGTCTGACGCTCCGTCCACAGGCGCGCCACCCAGGGGTGGACGTCGGCCTGGACCTGGTAGCGGAAGCCGGAGGCCAGCTCGACCAGTTCCACGCCGCGCTCCTTGCAGCCCTCGCGCAGCGCTTCCAGCGCCTGCTCGACGCTGTCGGCGGGCGCCGGCTGGTCTTCCGGAAACAGGCTGTGCAGCTGCGCCAGGGTCAGCGGCTGGTTGGCCGCGAGCAGGGCGGCCTCGACGATGCGGGTGACGAAGTGTTGGTCCATGGGGCGTGCGTTTCGTACCGTGGTATGCGGGGCTTGCGGCCGTCGCGCCCGCAGGGCGGACGCGCGGCCCGGAAGGTGCGGGCGGTCAGCCCGCCGGGTCGTCGTTGGCGGCGTGGTCGAACTCGCTGCTGAGCTCGATCTCGTCGGGGTCCTTCATCAGCGCCAGCGACTTGACGTAGATGGGTTCCAGCGGGCCTTCCTGGACGATCTCGATCAGTTGCTCCTTGGCCAGGGTGAGCAGACCCAGGAACGTCACCACCACGCCCAGGCGGCCTTCTTCGACCGTGAACAGCGACTCGAAGCGGTGGAACACGCCGTCGGCCATGCGCGTGAGCAGCTCGCCCATGCGCTGGCGCACGCTCAGCGCGTCGCGCTTGATCGCATGCTGGGTGTACAGCTCGGCGCGCTTGAACACGTCGTGCAGGGCCAGCAGCATTTCCTTCAGGTCCACCGGCGGCGGCAGGCGGATCGACGCGCGGTCCGGGACGAAGGCCTGCACTGGGACCGTGTCGCGGTCCTGGCGGGGCAGGGAGTCGATGTCCTCGGCCGCCTTCTTGAAGCGCTCGTACTCCTGCAGGCGCCGGACCAGGTCGGCGCGCGGGTCTTCCTCGATGCCTTCCTCGTTGGGCGCGCGCGGCAGCAGCATGCGCGACTTGATCTCGGCCAGCATCGCGGCCATGACCAGGTAATCGGCGGCCAGCTCGAAACGCATCTCGTGCATGGCCTGGATGTACTCGACGTACTGGCGGGTGATGTCCGCCACCGGGATGTCGAGGATGTCCAGGTTCTGGCGCCGGATCAGGTACAGCAGCAGGTCCAGCGGGCCTTCGAACGCGTCCAGGATGACTTCCAGCGCGTCCGGCGGGATGTACAGGTCCTGCGGGATCTGCAGCACCGGCTGGCCGTGGATCGTCGCCAGCGGCATTTCCTGTTGCTGCGGACGGCTCGCGGCGGCCGCAGCGGGCGCGGTGTCTTCGGGCGCCGCCGGCGCGGGCTCGACGCCGGCGGCGGGGGCGTCCGCCGCGGAATCGTCGGGCGCGGGCTCGTCGGGCAGCGCTTCGTCGGACACGTTTTCGTTGGTCATTCGGGGCCGGCCCCTCCGGGCCGTGGGCACTGCTGGTGGCGACGTTGCGGTGGGCGGTCTGGCCCCAGGAGCAACGGCGCCGGTGACGACGGGTTTCGGCAACCACGGGTCCGCGCGCTGCGACCGGCACCCGGAGGTACCTGCACGAACCGGCGGCTGACGCGGACCGGTTGGGTCGAAGGCGAGGCGAAGCTAAAAGGTCGTGCTTGGCCCGAACGGCTCGACCCGTGCACCGCGCAGCAGGGCGTGGCGACGAAGAACGAGAGGGTTGCGGGCGCGGGCCGGTGGTCTGCAGCACTGCACCGGCGCATTCATGAGATGCGGGTGCTGGACGTGGCGACGGTGTGGGAGACCTGTCGCGACGGGCCGCTGCGTCCGGCCTCGGGCAATTGACACTTAGGGTAAGGGCTTGCGCCCGCAGTGTCCAGCACCGGCCGGGGGGCCGGCGCTGGACGTGCCACGCCGGGTGCGCCGGCGTTCAGCGGGGCGGTGCGGAGTGTGCCGGGCGGCATGCGCCCGGCGTGTCCCGTGCCAGTGCGGCGATTGCGGTTCAGCCAGGCTGGTTCTGCCAGGCTGGTTCAACCAGGCTGGTTCAACCAGGCCCGCTCAGCGGAACCCGGCCACGGTGGCCTTGGTGTTGACCAGCACGCGCTGGTTGTCGCTCTGGGTCGCGGTGCCCATCGGCACGCCGCCGTAGCTGATGCTGGGGTTGGACCAGTAGTTCAGCCGCGTGCAGCTGGGGCTGCAGTTGTAGGCCATGATCGTGCGCCAGCGCGTGCCGGTGGCCGGCTGGTAGCGATAACCGTGGCCGTAGGCGTAGGGGCTGGTGGACGGATCGGTGGCCGGGTCGTGGCGCGCGCTCTGCAGGTGCCCGATCTCATGGGCGAAGCTGTAGTATCCGGTCGCGCAGTCCCAGTACACCGACGCGAACGCGGTCGCCGCGGTCGAGCCGATGCCCGACGCCAGCCCGCAGTACGAGCTGTTGTTGAGGATGATCACGCCCACGTCGGCGGCGCTGCTGTTGCGGGTGGTGTGGATGCTGTCCATGTAGCCGTCGCTGGTGCCGCGGAAGCGGGCCAAGTCGGTGCTGAAGTTGCCCGATTCGGTGTAACTGGTGGTGCTGTAGCTGGCCAGGACCAGGTTGATGCCGACGTTGGAATTCACGTAGCCCTGGTTGGACTCGGCCACCGCCAGCTGGATCAGCGACTGCATGTTGCCGCCGTAGGCCGTCACCGCCTGGTTGGTCGCCACCACCATCACCCGGATGGTCGCGGTCGGGCCCGGCGGAATGCCGAGCGCACCGACCCGGCCGTCGTCGGTGGGGGCGGGCGCGGCCATGCGGATGGTCGGCAGGCGGTTGTAGTCGTGGGGGTGTTCGGCCGGCAGGCGGCTTTCGTCGACTTCGACGATCGCGTGTTCGCCGCCGGGCAGCGGGCGCACGCGGTAGAGCTTGCCGTTGCTGCGCAGGGTGCCGGTGACGGTGTCGCCGCTGCGGACCAGGATCGCCGAATTCAGCGGATCCACGCCCGACAGCGTCTTGGCGCTGATGCGCGGGCCGAAGTTGCCGTACCAGACGGTGTCGCCGGTCTCGGTGCGTTCGACCTTGTTGCGGTTGGCGGTGAGTACGCGGCCGTCGAGCTCGATCTCGATCTGCGGCTCGTCCACCGCGGTCGCGTCGACCTTGACCAGACGCACGTTACCGGTCGAGGCGCTGGACAGCAGATTCTCCAGCGCGGCTTCGTTGCTCGCCTTGGCCAGCGTGGCGGTGCTGCTCACCAGCGGCTTGCCGGCGGCGACCGCGGAACCTGCGAGTATCATGCTCACGATCGCGGCCGTGGCTTTCACGGAATTCGACTTCATGTCACTCCTCCTGAGTTGATGGCGGCGCAGCCGCCGAATGAAGATGTCCCGGTTGTCACGTTCCCCTGTGCGGGACCCGCGATTAGGACGCGATCGACCTGCGTTCATGCAATCGGGATTTCCCTCAATTTGCTGAACCCAGAACCCCGCATCACGCTTGGAGGTTGACCGGAATCACATGTGGTATCTCATCGAAGGTTATGACGGCAGCGACGTGCTGCCCCAACGGCTGGCGGCACGCCCGGACCACATCGCGCGCCTGCACGCGCTGCGCGACGAAGGCCGGCTGATGCTGGCTGGCCCCTGTCCCGCGATCGACGCCGAAGATCCCGGCCCGGCCGGCTTCAGCGGCAGCCTGATCGTGGCCGAGTTCGAATCCCTGGACGCCGCGCGCGCCTGGGCCGACGCCGACCCTTACGTCGCCGCCGGCGTCTACACCTGTGTCGACGTGCGCCCGTTCAAGCGGGTGCTGCCGTGAGCGCCGGCCCGCTGCCGCGCGAACAGCGCGTCGCCGCGATCCGCGCCGCGCTCGAAGCCGCGCTCGCGCCGCAGTCGCTGACCGTCGAAGACGACAGCCACCGCCACGCCGGCCACGCCGGCGCCCAGGACGGCCGCGGCCATTACAACGTCGACGTGGTCAGCGCTGCCTTCATCGGCCTCAACCCGATCGCCCGCCACCGCGCGGTGTACGCCGCGCTGGGGGGAATGATGACGACGGATATCCATGCGCTGGCGATCAAGGCCAGGGCGCCGGGCGAGTAGCCTGCTAGGTCTGGGCAGTGTCTTAATCGCAAATTTCTGCCTCAAAGGCTAGGCGATCGATTTTATGAAGGCAGTTAATGCACTGCTTGCAGTGCGTCGCACGACATCCATTTCCTTGGATTTTATCATTTCCTCAACGGGTTGATTTTTATTGACTTTGGATAGAGCTTTCTCCAGTGCTTTCACTGAGTCGTCAAAATCCGGGCCGAACGTAGTGGCTTTGGGTGCGATCAGTAAGCCGCTGTCTGTAAATAGCTGTTCGATTGCCTCTGTCAATGAAGATGTTCTTGGGTGCCCGGTTGATAGCCAGAGCGAGATTTGAACTTCTATGTCGCTCAATTCTTGAAGGCTTTCTAATATGTCGTTAGTGTTTATCATGGTCATTTGTTGTGAAAAATTTGCGGCTTGAACATAAAGTCGTTAATTGGTATGTGAGCGTCTGGGGTCTTTTTTGAGGGCAGCACATTTCCATTCGCATCTAAAGCGTGCCCGTTTCTCTGCCAGCGAACATAAGGATTTTGAGAGTTTGGGAATGGGCTAGTGGGGTCTCCGGGCATTAGCCTCATTGCATTGCCTTTGTTCTGGGGGTCGAACAGCCAAGCGCCATTGTTCTCATGTGATGGGCGGATCTTCCAATGATCAGGCACTCCATCAGGGATCTGACGTGTGCCTGGAGGGGCGCGGAAGCCGCGAGTCTCCAGGCCGCCGAGTGCCGTTTTTGCTTCCGTTGTTAACGCTTGCCCGTATCGTGCAGGTGTAAGAAACGCAAGCAGGCTGATTTTTGCTTCATTTAGGCGGCCTTGATCAATATATTCAAAGCTTAAGAGATTTATATTGTCTGGTGTAAATAAGGCGAGAGGATCACCTACACTTCTAGCCAGAAATATACCCCCTGGGGTGTGGGTATAGAAGCCGAATCTTGTGGCGCGCATTTCGCATCCGGATGGGACGCAACCCCATCTTCCATCGGGGTCTATATAACTGTAAGGATTGTTGTTGGCATATTGATAGCGGTTGAAATTATCCCCGGTGCCTGAGTTTGCGCTTATCGAGTCATTGCCCAAGAATCGCCCCAATGTGGGGTCGTAGTATCGTTGCTGCATATATGTTAGTCCGGTCGATCCATCCATCACATGACCGGTATAGCCGATGCCATCGACCGTCTTGTTGATCGCACTGCCGTAGGGTTCGTAGTTCGTCCGCTCGATCAGCGCGCCGCTGGCATCGGTCGTCGCCACCGGGCTGCCCAACGCATCGGTGTGTTGGTACTTGGTCGCGATGATCGTGTTGCTCGGCCAGTTGTGGTCGATCGTCGCGATCACGCTGCCGCTCAGGTACACATTCTCCTGCGTCGTCTGCACCCCGCCGGCCGTCAGCTTCGAGCTGAACAGGTATTGCCCGGCCTGACTGTACTGGAACCACTCCTGCAGGCCGTTGTCCTTCTGAATCTTAGAGCGGCGGCCGTGGCCATCGTAACGGTAGTTCTCCTTGCCCATCACCCAGCGCAGGCGATTGCCGTAGTCGAAGCCGTACTGCTGGCCGTTCTTGTTGTTCAGATTGCCCTGCACGTCGTAGCTCAGGCCCACCACGCTGGCGCCGCCGCTGTTCTGGACATTGGTCAGGCGGTTGTTCGTGTCGTACCAATAGCTGTGCTCGCGCACGCCCGGGTGGCTGACGCTGCGGATGTTGTCGATCGCGTCRTAGCCGTAGTTGATGTAGTGCGTGCTGCCGCCGAACAT